>WQWU01000025.1 GCA_009785215.1 Treponema sp.
GCCAGGTCCTTTCGCTTCTTTTTTGAAAGTTCTTGTTAATATCCCCCGGAAATTTTCCCATTGGATATATTTATTAAGCTTTTCTAATGGATCACCTAGCTCGCTTAATTCTTTTAACCGATCATTTTCGTCAAAAAATCCTTGCTGTTTCATACTTTTTAGGATAGCATTTTTTTTGTTTTTCTGCTATAGTTTTTAGAGGTTCCCATATATAATTAAATTGGAATATATATGAAGAAATTAATAATGGTAATATTGTTATATTTATTTATAGGATTAATTTCTTGTGATATTAATTCTAATCGACCTATTAAATTTGATAGTAATATATGGAATTCTTGGGATGTTATGTTTGATGAAAGTAGATATAATATGGCAATATGGTTTTTTAATGAAGATTGGTTTATTGGAAAAACAAAAGAGTTAATATTGAATGATTTAAAGCAAAATGATAAAATCAATCATATAAATTATTTTTATAAAAATAATAATGAAAATAATATATTATTATTTGATTTAAAATATTCAAATGAATTTATGGAAAGAACAATACATTTTGATTTTAAACCTACTGCATATTTAAAAATACATTTTAATGATAATGAGCAAATAATTAAAGCAGAATTATTTGAAGGAAAAAGAAGAAAGGATGTAAATCAATATAAAATAATTAGGAATTGGGAATTAAAATAACAAGTAACATTACTACTGAGCCTAACAGGATTGTATATGCTGTGCCACCCACTATAAAGTCGGCTCGGGGATACACAATGCTAGCTCGTGTCGCATCGAACCTTTGGTTCGTGCTCGCTTTCACGCAAAGCTTTCAGCACAGCTTAGCAGCTCAATCACGATTACTTTACGTTTTTCGAGACTTAAATTACTATACTTTCTTACATAATATATCCATTATTGTTGACAAAATAGAATTAATACTTGACAATAAATTATGAAAATTAAAGCAATAATATTTTTTTTTTATATTCTCTTTATGTTCATGTCAAAAGAGTAAGATCCCTGATAATATAACTATTAACTTCATTGTTGAACATTTATCAAAAAATTATTTTTATAATGGTTTTCCAGTAGAATATGAAGATGATGAAGTTCTACTATTAATTGAAGATTATCAAATTATTCATTATTTAGAAACACTAGAAAGAACTTACAATAGTGGAAAAATTGTAAAAAAACAAATTGAAATTGAAATAATTAATATTGAAAAATTAAATAAAATAAAAGAGATTATAAACCCTATCATTTTACTTGAAGATAATAATAAATTATTATTAGCGAAAGGTCGATTAGTAGATGATTTAAATATACCAGAAAATTGTAATTTTTTCTTTAATATAGATGAAAATAAAAAAATAAAATTTGTTGAATATAATATGATTGTTTTGAATAGTTATTATTTTTGGGAATTTGAATAGTTAATAGAAAGAAACCAACTGCGCCTAACAGGATTGTAAATATTAAGAAGCTGCTTTCGCAGCTTTAAAAGCCTGAAATATACTTGATTATTTGGTTATTAAATGAAAAATATATAATAAAGGAGCAGAAAATGAGAAAAGCTATAATTTGCTTGATTCTGTTAATGATAATATTTATTAACGGGTATTCAGAAAATAATGATGTATATTCATTTGTAGAGTTGATACCTGATAATGATAAAAGCGGAATGGATTTATTTTATAGACTTACTGGCAGAACCGATGAAGTCCTTGTATTAAAATCTGGATGGGTAAATTTATCAGAAAGATTTTTTATAAATACATTTTTTTTACATTATTTTGATGGTGATTTTGATACAGAAACAGGCAGATATAATATTATGCTTTTACATGAAAATGGTATATTGTACCATATTACTTGGGAGCCTCTTATGGAAGGTTGGAAAGTTAGTTTCTTTTCAAGAAATAATAAGATATATATGCTGATAGAATATATGGCCGGTGCTGGCAGCCCGGTCTATTTTGACTATGGTATTTTTGAATATATAACTGGCTTTTCATTCCACAATTTTAGTATGATTGATAGCGGCTCAAGAGATAAAGAATCTGATGGCGATTTTTATAGATTTTTTGAATGGAGACGTGCGCAAAGGATGAATACACAGCGTTAATAATGCAGTAAGGCATGTAAAAACGATAATAATGGAATGCATGAATATATTGATTGTGAAAATTATAATTTAATAAAATTACCGCTTAACTGGGATGGTGAAATATTAAGTTCTATACCAGATGAAATTGAAGGTGATTATTATATTTCTATAAGAGTATTCGCTGATGATATATTAATATCGGAAAGCAATGAAATTATAATAGGATGTTCATCAATTTAATTGAATTTGTGAATATTCACCACTGAACCAAACATACGATTTAGCGGTTAATTGACAAAAGAAAAATATAATGTTTAAATGTAGTATTCTAATATTAAAAGGGGTTGTATTATGAAAAAGATCATTATTCTATTAATAGTAATCATTGGGGTAACAAATATTTCTTATGGTCAGACAAAAGAGCAGGATATTGTCAGATTGCTCAATATTACAAATGCAAAAGAGCAGGCTGCGCAAATGTTTGATTTAATGCTGCCAAATCTAATGTCGATGGTACCTCAAGTTCCAAACGCATTTTGGACAGCATTCAGAGCAAGTCTGGATCTTGATGCTTTTGTAAGATTAATGATACCAATATATGATAAACATTTTACACAAAATGATATAAGAGAACTTATAAGGTTTTACGAAAGTCCAATTGGCAGGAAATTTTTAGAAGTTACACCAGCATTTACCAGGGATTCTTATTTAGTAGGTGAACAATGGGGGCAGCAAATGGCTATTGATATTGTTGAAGAATTAACTAAGCAAGGTTATTTTTAATTAATAAAATATAATGCATGAACAAATAGCTCCTACAAAAAGTAATCTCATAAAAACAAAACAAAGGTTAAATACTGCGCTGGAGGGGTATGATCTTCTGGGTCAAAAACGGGAGATTCTGGTAAGCGAGCTGATGCGCAAGGTTGAAATAGTTAAAATCCTTGAGAGGGATATGGACAAAAGGATAGAAACAGCTTATCCCTGTTTAAAAAGGATGCTGATAGTCGCAGGCAGGGAACGAGCTTTTAAACTGGGTCAAAACATTTCTTACCGGTATGAATCAAAAGAAAAAACGGTAGTTACTGCAGGAATGAAGCTTCCAGGACTTGAATTTCAAATGCCATCCATCGATTTAAAATATTCACCTGTAAATTCATTTGCAGAATGTGACGAAACTGTGATAGAATTCTTTGAGTTGCTTAAAATATGTACTGAATTGGCAGCAATTAGAACAATTGTATGGAGATTAGCCCGCGAGGTTAAGCGAACCCAAAGACGGGTAAATGCATTGGAAAAAATGATTATTCCTGCAGTTAGAGAGACAAAAACATATATTGAAGCAGTGTTGGAAGAAAGAGAAAGAGATTCATTTTTCACCAGCAAATTGTTAAAGAAAAAAGAAGCTTCAGATCTTTTATAATCTGTTTAACCAAAGCGATGTGTGCCGCTGTAAGCGTCCGCTTGCAGCGTACCGCTAAGCGGAAGGAGGTTCTCATAGTGAAGCCGTTAATTTCCCATATTGTTACTGCAGTAACAGGTACGGATGCATCAATATATGCCGCTAAATACGCTATAGTGCTTGCCAAACAATATCATTGCAAGTTAACTGCTGTTTATGTCGTAGACACCGCGACAATTAAGCAGCTTACATTAAGCAAGATTTTTATCCAGGAAGAAGCCGCCGAATATGAAAAAAGCCTTGAAACAAACGGAAAACGGTATCTAACATTTATAGATGAACTTGCACATGCTAAAGGAGTAAAAATCGAAAAAATTACAAAAAAGGGCGCAATTTTTTCAGAGGTTTTGCAGACAGCAGAAGAAAAAAAGGCAGATTTAATCCTTCTTGGCGGATGGGAAAAAGATACAAAAACAAGGGATATAATCGGGCATTCGCACAGGGAAATAATGGCAAATTCAAAATGTTCAGTTATGCTGGTAAAAGAACCCAATATCGATCTAATATATAAAAACGCATAGATTAATTATTTATAAGGCAGGAAATTATGAGAATAGCAGTTGTAAGCGCTCCGGCAGAAAAAAAAGAAGTGCCCGATTATGTAAAATCACTGGCAAAAGGAATGACTATGATGGGGCATCAGGTTGATATTATTAATGCCTGGACAGAAGACGGTATGAGGCTTCCCGGTTATGAATATGTCGCAGTCACAGCAGAACCTGTTTCATTTTTTTCAGGAAAAATACCGGTTTGTATTTCTAAAATATTAAGCGCAGGCAGTTCGCTTACCGGAAAAAAAAGCGCCGCTTTTATAAAAAAAGCAGGTCTATTCAGCAACCGTGCTCTTTCTAATTTAATGAAAGCTATGGAAAAAGAAGGAATGCGAATTAACTGGTTCGATCTTCTATTAAGCAGCCCTCATGCCGAAGCTTTAGGCAAACGTATTGGTGCTTAACAGAATTGGTTAATCATTACGAACTGCTTGGCGTAAAGCCGGGCGCCGGCGCAGCAGAAATAAAAAAAGCGTTCAGGAAAAAAGCAAAAGAGCTTCATCCGGATATAACAGGTTCTGATCAAGCCGGGGTTATGCGCCGCTTGATTACGGCGTATGAAGCGCTTTCCAATCTGGAAACACGTTTTGAATATGACAGGATCTATTCGGCATATGCTAAAAAACCAGGGTTTGATTACCGCGTTTGGTTAAACGAGCAGGAAGATCCGGAAAGTAAGGCAAAGCTTATTTTTTATGAACTGCTCCGTTTGGAAGAAGACAGGGCAATTGAAATATGGCGGGAAAACGGCGGTTTAGGTTTTAAAATGGATAAATTGCTGGAAAGGGGAGACTGGATGGACTGCCAGTATATTCTTGCAGAAGAACTGGAAAAAAGGGATTTTTGTTTTGAAGCGTTTAAATTATTAACAGCCCTTCTTGCAGAAGAACAGCGCCGTCCGTATTTTAATCTTTTTACGCCTGAATTAAAAAGCAGTATTTTTGCTTTAGTAAAAAAAAGACTAAGAGCGCAGGTTGATAATGAAACATGGATAGACTGCATGGAATCATTAATAGGCATTGGGTTTTCTGAATATGAAGAAAACTATTTTAAAATGTCAATTTCTCAGGTTTTAAAGGAACTAAGAGCATCATGATAAGGTTAAAAAACGAAAAACAAATTAACGGCATAAGAACATCATGCAAAATGTTATCTGCCATGTACCGCGAACTGATCCCGCTTGTAAAACCCGGAATTCAGACAATAGAAATTGATCAATGGGTGCAGACATGGATTAAAAAATCCGGCGGAGTGCCTGTTTTTCTTGGATATTGCATGAAAAAGAAACCCTATCCTGCCGCAATTTGCATTTCCATAAATGATGAAGTTATTCACGGCATTCCTTCCAAAAGGCGCATACGCGAAGGCGATTTGGTTTCTCTTGACTGCGGCATAGATCTTGGCGGTTTTATAAGTGATCAGGCTGTCAGTATAGAAGCCGGAAAAGTAAGCGATGAAATAAAAAAAATAAACAGGATAACCAATGAATGCCTTTATAAAGGAATAGAAGCTGTAAAAGCAGGAGATCGCCTTTTGCAGATTTCCCGCGCTGTAGAAAAACATGCAAGATCAAACGGATACGGAATAGTAGAAGAATTCTGCGGTCATGGAGTAGGTTTTGAACTGCATGAAGACCCGCATGTTCCTAATTATCCGCATGGCGCAAATCCAAAATTAAATAATGGCATGGTTTTTGCCATTGAACCGATGATTAATATGGGAACAGGCGCGGTAGAAATACTTGATGATGAATGGACAGTCGTAACTGCAGATGAAAAAATTTCTGCGCATTGGGAGCATACAGTTGCCGTTTTTAACGGCAAAACAGAAGTTCTTACGGAGCCGCTTGAGGATTTGGTGTTTGTGAATTAATTTTTGCCAGGACATCATCCATTAAATAAAGGCTAAGATATAACCTGTTATTGTTCTCTATTTTTTGCGCAAAGCACATCCCATGTACAGGATGATTCACAAATATATTATCTCTTGTAAGACTTGAATCTTCCAGATAATTTGTAAAAATTGGATTGCTTATTCCATTAGGATAATTTTCATCTATATGAAAAAATGCCCGCTCATATAAACGCTCTATCCTGTTATAAAAAACTGCCGATAGCCATTTTCCATCCGGCGAAACAGTAATTCTACCCGCATCAAATCTGAAAGGTTTTGCCAGACTGGTAATATCTTTTACAATTACATTGGAAAAGTCTTCATCCCATGAAATTAATAAAAAGTGATTTTTATCACCTGTTATTCTTCTTTGGGTAAACAAAAAGCGGCGCTCAAAATTGATATTTTCCGGCCTTATAAAACAATTATATTTATTTATTGCTCTTGTAAAATCATTTCTTGTTATTTCGCCGGTTCTCCAGTCGTAAAAGAAATAATCGTATTCCCAGCTTACTGCCCTGTTTTGGTTATATGACGATGTATAACTTAACATGAAGCGTTCATCAGCGCTTACTTGCATAAGAATCAAATTTTCCTCATTTTCAATTATGGAATACAGCGAATTATCCAATATGGTGTCTGTTTTATAATTATATAAAAATGTATTTACTGTATGATTCTGCTGCCTGTCATTGCCGGTTAACGTGTATTGATAAGCGATTATACCTTCGTCCTGGCAAAGAAGGGTTACAGTTGGCCTATGACGCCATGTTAAAAGAGGAACATGAGATTTGGTTTTATTATCATCAATAGCGGCAATGTGATGCATTCTGTCTGTTATTCTGCTTACAATTACACCTGCCTCCGGCCAGGTATGAAATCCATACGCTTCTGTTTGAGACCGCGGAAATTCAACTAAGGGTTTCAGGCTTGCTCTGTTTATACCTGTAAAAGATATTTCAGCATACCGCCCCCAGCCGTCTATAGTTACAAGTTTTCCGTCTTTCCACGGCTGCAGTATAAAGAAAAAAGGCATACGAACATCAATAGGCTGTAAATCATCTGCAGGATTAAACTCTCTAATATTTTCCCTATTATTATGATTAGAAGAAGTGCAGGAGGTAATAAGCAGCGCCAGTAAAAAAATTATTGCTGTTTTCATTGTCTTTTTCCGTGATAAGCCATTATATGAAATCTGCCGGTTGTGGAATCATATTCACCTCTTAACATAATAATGTATATATTACCGGCTCTTACCGGTATTTCCAGCCTTGCATTTCTTCTTTCACCGCCGCGTAATGAAGAAGATATTGGTTCGTATTTATCAGTAAAAATTTCCAGGTAAGTGGAAGTTCCGCCTGTTGTTTCAATTATTAGGGTGTTATCTTCTGCTGCCTGAACGTAAAACCAGTATTCTTTTTTTCTTTCGATATTTCCGCTTCTAAAGGAATCTATGTTCAGCTGCAATGGAGTATAAGGAGTAAAACTTGATGTTATACGATACGGTTTGGCTTCTCTGCCGTACATACTTAATCTTATAAAATATACATTTCCTGCCCTAATACTTAATTCCATCTTGTTGTTTCTCGCTTCCATCCAGTTATCGCCAATTGTTAAACGAACACGTTGTTCGTTTAGAACTTCCATAAATGTATCAAGCTCTCCTGTAATTTCCAGAGAAAGAAAACCATTTTGCGCAGCCTGTAATCTAAACCAGTGATTATCATTGCCGGACAGTTCGCCTTCCAAAAATGATCCAACTCGCAGATCTCTCATTTCCTGCGAAAATAAATCCGGCAAAAATGCAAACATCAATATAAATAAAAAAAATAATAAAAACTTTTTATTCATTTATTCTTCCTGCATGAATACGGTATGTACCGCTTGTTCTGCTTGCGCAAAAACCTTTTACTCTTATTAGATATGTTCCGCCCGCAAGAACAGGTATTTTTAATTTTGCATTAAGGTCTTCTCCCGAATCATCATCGGAAGTTATTAACATAAAAGCGCTGGTATATGCTTCCATGTAAGTGTCGGTATTACCTGTAGTTTCTATAACAATAAAGCCGCTAACATCTGCTCTGACACTGTACCAGTAATCTTCTCCTTGTATTATATTTCCGTCTAAAAAAGAGCCGGTATTTAAAGTTATGGGAGAAGGCGTTGGTTTTTGCGAAAGAAAAATCCAGTAATCGCCGCGTCTGTCTCCTCTTAAAAAATAACCGCCTAATTTAACCAGAAGAGCAGTATTACCGGCAGTAAATAAATTTACCGCTGCATTTAGTCCTTCGCCTGAGTCGTCGTCTCTTGTTATAAGATTCATTTGTTCATCGTATACTTCTAAAAAGGTGTCAAGAGAACCAGTTGTTTCTATGATAATATTGCCGGGTCTAAAGGTTGTTATTTTATACCAGATTTCTTCGCCGGAGCCTAAACTGCCGGTTTTAAATGAATCGATACGGAAATCTTCAGGATTATGAGAAAAAACATTCAAAATGAACATAAAAATCATAATAATCGATAAAAATAACGATTTTTTAGTCATTTATAGTCCTCTTTTAATTTTCTTCAGCTTTCTTCCCATTATACCGAGATTTAGAGTATAATGGAAGCTGGATTTGGGGGGAAATCATAATGGCTGGAAGAACAATACTTCTTTTGCTGCTAATAATAATACTGTCTGTAGGCGGTATTGTTTGGTTCGATTATCTTAATGTAATAGATGCAAAAAGCGTCCTTGCTCCTATATACAGATTTATCCCGTTTGTACCGGGAGACGGCAGGACTCAGCCTGGAATTGGTGCAGACGAACAAATAAACCTTAATGATGAAAGGCTTGCAATAAGGCTAGAAGCTCTGGAACTGCGAAGCTTTGAAATGGATACTCAGCAAAGAGATATAGACAATCGTTTTAACGAAATTATCATAATGTCGCAGGAACTTGAACGCCGCCAGCTTCAGCTTGAAGACATGGAAAATTCCCTTATAACCAATGCTTTAGATGCCGAAAATAAGGATAGGAATGTCGAGCAGAATGCCCGGTATTTAACAGGCATGCCGCCTCAGAATGCGGTGAATATACTTGCTTCGTTAGATGACCAGAATGCAATCGATGTTATCCGAAAGACCGAGGAAATTGCACAAGCCGAAGGTTCCGCATCTATTGTGGCTTTCTGGTTTTCGCTGATGGAACCGGCTAGGGCCGCTGAGCTTCAAAGAAAAATGGCAGGAAGGCCGCCTAGTCTGTAAATCACGCAACTCCTCCGGTCAGCTTAAATTAAGGAGGACGGTTGGTGATAGCCATTACCGCGCAAACAGGATTCGATTATACAGAACCCATCCCGGTTGATTCAGTAATTGAACCCGAAGAAAACGAGGAAAGATCAAGTTTTGCGGAGCTTCTTGCAGGATTGCTGCAAAATACTCAGTCTGAGAAGTTACCCGTAATTGAAACAGAATCTGGTTTTGATATTTTAGCTTTGGATAAAAGCAAAAATGCAAACATGATTCTTACAGGGCTTGATATTTCTGCAGAAAAAACAGGCATCAATATAAAAGAATTTTCAGATATCGATCTTTCTGATTCAGCTATAGAGAAAGAGTATCAAAAAATTCTTGATATGGATCATCTTTTAAATAGTTCATTTAACATGGAAAACTTTAATGATGATAATATTGATATTGATGTTAAAACACTTGACCGCCTTGCAGATATAACATCATCTTTAAAAAATAAATCTTCGCAAAAAGACAATTTGGAAGCTTCTTCTGCTTCGCAGGTTTTTTCCGGATTGGAATCCAACGAAAAACGTGATATAGAAGATGCGCTTTTTGCGGCAGAGAGAAAAAAACGTATAACAGGCGAAAAAACTGAAGTAAATCCAGCTTCCAAAGATAAAGTAGAATCATCTTTTACAAAAAATACAACAGAAGATAATTCTGCTTTTTTTACCAGCCGCGATGATAATAAAATGCAGAACACAGGACGGCTGGATGTCCGTTCGCGCCGTGACAGGGTTTCTCTGGAAGTGCTTGATAAACGGACAATTACAAATACGCCTGCCGGTACAGAACGCGGTTTTGCGTTAGCCGAAACTCCGGTAAGCCGTGTTTCAGGACAGGCTGGTACTCAGGAGATAACCCTGGATTTAAGGCTTCCGGATGCCGGACAAAGTTCGCAGGCTCAGACAACATGGGAAACAAAAGCAGGCACAGCGCTGGAAAATATGCTTGCAAGAGAGCTTCATCAGAACTTTAACGGAGACATTGTCCGCCATGCTTCAATCGCTTTGCGTGACGGAGGGGCTGGAACAATAAAGATAAACCTTCATCCGGAAACCCTTGGAAAAGTAAAGGTACACCTGGAATTAACCGAAAACAAGATTACAGGGCGAATTGTTGTGGAAAGCCAGGAAGCTCTGAATGCTTTCCGCAAAGAACTTGATGCTCTGGAACAGGCTTTTAAAGATTCCGGTTTTGCAGATGCGAGCCTGGATCTTTCACTTGCAGCAGACGGGTTTGGTGCAGATCAGGAGTTTAACGAAGGTTCTTTTACATCACAGATGATTGCATCAAGGTATGAGGATTCCCCGGGTAATGCAGAACAGGAAGCTTCGCTTGATATCTTTTTAAAACGGGGAACCGGCTCTATAAATATGCTCGCATAGCGAACAAAGCATGAGAAATGCATAGGAGAATACATGGAAATTTCAGCAAATGTAAGATCAGCATCTGAACAATTAATTCAGAATTCAAGATTGTCTTCTGAACAAATGGCGCATACAAACGAATTAGTTAACAACTTAAACAGGATTAATACTCCGGAACGCCAGCCTCAGCAGAATTTAGGGAAAGATGATTTCCTTAAAATTCTTATTACTCAGCTTTCGTATCAGGATCCGACAGCGCCGATGGAAGACAAGCAATTTATAGCGCAGATGGCGCAGTTTTCCACATTGGAACAAATGACATCTATGGCAGGCGATTTTTCAAAACTTACATCCATGCTGATGGGTAATGAAGCGTCCGGCGCTCTTGGAAAGAATGTAGAAATTGTCCAGGGTGAACGCACTGTTCATGGCATGGTTCAGGCTGTAACAAGAGGGTTTGTTCCCCAGGTGCTGGTAAACGGCAATTTTTATGATTGGGAACAGGTTCAAAAGGTTTTTGCAGAAGATAAGGAGAGAATTAATTTATGATGAGATCATTGTTTTCCGGCGTTTCCGGACTTCAGAATCACCAAACCAGAATGGATGTTATTGGTAATAACATTTCTAACATCAACACAACTGGTTTTAAACGCGTCCGTGTTAATTTTCATGACATGCTGTATCAACAGCTTCAGGGCGCTGCCCGTCCTACAGAAGACCTTGGCGGTGTAAACCCAAAAGAAGTCGGTCTTGGAATGTCTATTGCTTCGATAGACACAATTCACATTCAGGGAAGCTTGCAGAGTACCGGTAATCAGACAGACCTTGCTATAACAGGCAATGGATTTTTTGTACTTGATGATGCAGGCACTCAGCTTTTTACAAGAGCAGGCGCATTTTCGCTTGATGCAGAAGGTATCTTGGTTAATCCTGCAAATGGTATGAAAGTCATGGGCTGGATGGCAAGAGAAGTAGAAGGCAATAGTATATTGGATGTTTCAAGCCCGATAGGACAGCTCGAAATCCCTATTGGCGGCAAAGATCCTGCAAAAGCTACAACCATGATTCAGTTTGCATGTAACCTTGATAAACGTACGCCGGAACTGCCGGACAACCCTTCGGCTTCGCAGGTTATTGAATCAACATGGGCAACTACAATAAAAATATTTGATTCATTCGGCGATACACACGATATGCAGGTAGAATTTACAAGAGTACCCGGTACTGCAAACAGCTGGAATGCAACAGTAGTTGTTAATCCGCAGGATGTTATTCCTACAAATACATCGATTGGGTTCGGCGAAGAAGCTCCGGCAGCCGGCGGACCTCAGACTTTTGTTGTTAACTTTTCAAATAACGGAACATTGCTTTCTGCAGAAGACGGAGCAGGTAACGTATCCGGCGCTTCAGGTCAAGTGCAGATGTATGTAGCTTTTGATGTTCCAAATGCGACACCAAACGAAGACGGAACGCCTTTAAGGCAGGAATTTGTTCTTAATCTGGGTACAGTCGGCGGTTTTACCAATTCAATTACTCAGTATGCAGAAGCCAGCTCGTCAAAAGCAGTAGAACAAGACGGCCGTACAATGGGTTACCTGGAAAATTTCGGCATTGATCAGTCTGGTACAATTACAGGTGTTTATACAAACGGAAGCACTAGAACAATAGGTCAGATTGCAATGGCAAGTTTTGCAAACCAGGGCGGTTTAGAAAAAGTTGGAAGTAATGCATTTAGATCTTCCAATAACTCAGGACTTGCAAACATTGGACCTGCCGGTATTGCCGGAAAAGGAAAAATTATCGCAGGAACACTGGAAATGTCAAACGTTGATATGGCAGACCAGTTTGTAGATATGATTGTAACTCAGCGCGGTTTCCAGGCTAACTCTAAAACGATACAAACTGCAGATCAATTGCTGCAGGAACTTTTAACGCTTAAGCGCTAATAAACGGGAGTAAGAAGTAGGGAGACATAGTCTCCCTGCTTCTTTATATATATGATATGATAAAAGTAACTAAACTGGACGGAACAGAATATTTTTTGAACCCGCATCAGATTGAATGTATCGAGATTCGTCCTGATACAACTCTGATAATGCTGTCCGGCAGGAATCATATAGTAAGAGAAGAAGCGGACGTTGTTTTAGGCAGAATTAATGTCTACCGGAATAGTTTAAACCCGTCCGTTATACAGGAGTGAAGATATGGATCTAGCGACCATTGTAGGTATAGTCGGCGCTTTCGGAATGTTGGTTTTTACCGCTGTAAATACTGCAGGCGGTATGATTGGTTTTGTTCGATTGTTAAACCTGCCGTCTTTCGCTCTTGTTATCGTAGGGTCTTATTTTGCCGTTATGGTTGCCAATAACTGGAGTGTTGCTCTAGGTGCATTTAAGGTTATTCAAAGAACTTTTAACGTTCCGTCATTTAACGAACAGGCAATTATTCAAAAACTTGTAGCTTTCTCCGAAAAAGCCAGACGTGAAGGTTTGCTTGCATTGGAAGACGAGCTGGAAGATCTGGAAGATGAGTTCATGAAAAAAGGACTTCGCCTTGTTGTTGACGGAACAGATGCCACAATTATCCGCGATCTTTTGGAACTGGAAGTAACCCAAATGCAAAGCCGCCATATGATAAATATTAACCTGCTTAACGGCTGGGCGGCTCTTGCTCCCGGTTTCGGAATGATGGGAACTGTTATTGGTCTTGTAAACATGTTATCTAACCTGGAAGACAGTTCTTCAATTGGTCCTAACATGGCGATGGCTCTTATCACAACGCTTTATGGTTCTGTTGTTTCAAACATTACTGTTATGCCCTGGGCAAGAAAGTTACAGGGGCAGGATACATATGAAAGTTCTGTAAAAGAAATGATTATAGAAGGTGTGCTTTCCATACAAGCCGGCGACAATACCCGTATTCTTGCAATGAAATTAATGGCATATCTTAATCCAGGTATGCGTAAGTCGATGGAAGCAGAATTGCTTAAAGATTAATTAAGGATTAATTAGAGGGATAAATGGCAAAAAAGGGAAAAAAACGAGAACCAGACGGAGCCGGCGATTGGATGGCAACGTACGCCGACATGATTACGCTCATGTTGTGCTTCTTCGTTATCCTTTTTAATCCTGATGATATAACTCAGCAGCAATTAGATGCAATTTCTACATCTATGCGCATGGGCGGTATCGGCGCTATGCCAGGCGGATTTACCATATCTGCCGGCCGCGCTGCCGACCTTGGAAATACAATTATGTCATTGCCCTCTATGGAACGCGGCAGATTAATGGGTCAGGCAGTACGCAGGGCAATTTCTGTTTTTCAGCCGGAAATACATTCCAATAAAATAAAAGTTACACAAACCGAGCGCGGCCTTGTTATTACGCTTGCAGGAGATGCGTTTTTCCATTCTGCAAGCGCAACCATCAACATGGAAGCAACAAGGCATATATTGCTTCAGTTAGGAACATTCCTTAACGATCCTTTATTGCAGGGCAGAAAATTCAGAATAGAAGGTCATTCCGATTCATGGGATGTTGATCCCAATGGCCCCTGGGAAGATAACTGGCACTTGTCTGTAGAGAGATCAAGAGCTATCTTGCGTTATTTAACAGCGCTTGGTTTAAATGAAAATAATTTTCAAATAGCGGGTTTTTCTTCTACAGTGCCGGTTTCAAGCAATGATACCGAAGAAGGCCGTGCAAATAACCGCCGCGTAGATATAGTTATTCTTGATCCAGGTCATTTGTAGACAATACAATAAACATGATTTACACTTATTTATCCCGTAATGGCAGTTTTTACTGCCTGCGATAAGGAGTAATACATGAAAAAGAATATAAGTTTATTTATTGTTTTTTTATTTATTTTTTCCGGAAGTATTTATCCGCAGAATGCCCAGGATTTACGCATTGATACTCCTGTTTCAGGAAATCTTGGCCGCGGTCAGGAAGTTTGGTATAGTGTCAGAGCGCCAAGATCCGGCTTTTTAACAGTAGAAACTACAGGTAATATAGATACTTTTCTGGAAGCCTATGATTCGCACCGGAATCTAATAACAGATGATGATGATAGCGGCGAAGGTCACAATGCAAAAATAGATATAGTTGTTGCTGCCGGCAGAACTTATCTTTTTAAATTAAAAGGTTTTTCAGACAGCGTTTCCGGCCCATTTTATATTTCTGCATCGGTTAGACCTTTTCCAAATCCTATAGAACTGCGTTTCGGCAATCCGGTTTCAGTAAACATGAGTCCTGGGCAGGAGTTTTGGTATAGGGTACGGACAGGCAACAGCCCTCTTATTGTAACAGTAGAAACATCAGGTAATGCCGTTGATACATACATGGAAGCTTACACAGATACTTACGAACTTATAACTTCTAATGATGACGGCGGCGAAGGTTACAATGCAAAAATTGAACTTATAACCGAAGCCAACAAAACTTATATTTTTAAAATTAGAGGTTACAACAGGGAAGAAAGCGGACGTTTTACCCTTGCGGCGAATTTTGCAGCAGTTCCGCAGGGAACGGGAAATACGATTCGTTCCATGGCAGTACCCATAAGACCTGGAGAAGTTATAAATGTTTTTATCCGGGAACCTTACGAATCAAGATGGTTTAGATTTGATGTAACACGGACTGCAGATTTTGCGGTTCAGACAAGAGGAAATATGGACACCATGTTGTTTCTTTATGACAGCCAGGGAAATCAGCTTGACGATGATGATGATTCAGGCGAGGATTATAATGCTTTAATTTCCATTAGGCTGAATCCCGGAACTTACTTTATAGAAGTTAAAGGATTTTCGGATAATACAGGGCGCTTTACTCTTCATGCGGAAACCCGTTAACAAGCTGAATAATAGGAGATATAAATGAAAATTTTCCGGCTTTTTTTTATTGTTTTTGCATTTATTGCAATGATTGGATGTAAAACCAATATACCTGCAGTTTCATCCATGGATGAACTGGAAATTGTTATACGCGAAACATCAAATTATCTGAATAATAATGTGCCGCAGGGAAGTAAAATAGTTATTCTTAACATTCAATCTCCTTCCGCCGATTTATCTGATTTTATTATTGATGAACTTATTGCCAATGCAGTAAACGACAATGTGTTTTCTGTAGTTGAACGCCAGCAGCTTAATTTAATCCGCGATGAACAGAACTTTCAGCTTTCTGGCGATGTAGATGATAATACTGCTTTGGCAATAGGAAGATTTCTTGGCGCACAAACAATTGTTTCCGGCAATATAAGAAGGTTTGGAAGCGGATACAGAATAACTATTCGTGCGCTGGAAGTACAAACAGCAAGGGTACAGGGGCAATATAACCGCAATTTAACAGAAAGTAAATTGATAGCCGACCTTTTAGATAATTCTGCAACGGCAGAAATACAGGTTATAACATCTAATGCTGGAACAGCAGCCGGAACAGCAGCCGGCACGGCAGCCGGCACGGCAGCAATGCGAACACAGCAAGTTTCCCGCAGACATTCAAGCAACCCGCAAAACGCATTGTTTCTTATGTTCGGAACAATGGTAAACGGCGATATTATTGAAAGGGGAGAGTACTGGTTTTATATCGAAACGCCAAGGAAAGGTTTTGTAGTATTGGAAACATTTGGTAATACCGATACATTTTTGCATTTATATAATAGTGAGCTTCAGCAAATAGCGGAGAATGATGACGGCGGAGAAAGATTTAATGCGCGTCTCGAATTTCTTGCAGAAGCGAATCAAACTTTTTATTTTAAATTGAGGGGCTGCGATAACGATACAAGCGGCCCTTACCGTTTATTGGTTAGTTTTCTGGAAGATAACAGAGATAAGGGCGAAGTAAACAGCGGCCGTTCAAGATCTGTAATGTTAAGGCCTAATCATGCTGTATCTGTTACTCTGCTTCAGCAGGAGTGCAGGTGGTTTTATTACGAAGTGCCAAGATACGGCAATTTAACAATCTTTACAGAAGGAAACCTGGATACCATGTTGTTTCTTTATGACGAAAACGGAAATATTATAACTTACGATGATGATTCCGGTGATGACAGAAATGCCAGAATTTCCAGAACACTTAACCCTGGAATTTACTTTATTGAACTTTGTTCTTATAGGGGCAGACATGCAGGAAATACAACTCTGCATCTGCAGTTTCAGTAGGATAGGTTAAACTGTAATACTAAATAATGCCCCGGTGGCAGGAGCTGCTGGGGTATAGACACCAACATTCTGGGCTGTTTTAATCTGCTTCTGATATTGTTCAATCAAGGCGTTAATGCGCTTTTCATCGTTCCCGTCTAAGTTGCCGAAATCCATATTGGTCTGACTCTTCATTTTAGAAAGCTGTTCAATTAAAGTATCAAGGATTTTTAGCTTGGAAATATTAACACCCTGAGTGCCTTCCGGGGCTGGAGTTCCTGAAATATGTTTAAAGTGTGAATAAATAACCAAACCAGGCGCTACAGGCAAAGAAGCTCTGCCGCTGCTGGATGCGTTTATCGCGTATCCCATGCTGGGGAAAGCTTGATGTGGTATAGCTGCGATATTCATACTAAACTCCTATTATAAATATCGGCATATTTGCACATTTATTTATAATAGAAATTTTAGCGGTTCGTACGAATCAACGGTTTGACGAACTACCGGTTCGTACGCATCCAGTCAGAAAGACGCCGTTCCAGAGGGTAGGTATCATCCGATTTATCCTTTCTTGCACGGTCGTTAAGGTAAGGAAGAACAACCCTGTCTTTTATTGTAACCCAGTTTGCCGGGAGCATATTAGGGAGAGTAAAATTTTCTGAAGGAGGCATTTTTCCCAGAAGTTCGGGATAAAATAAAGGATAAATCTGTTCTGTAACATGGTTTAAGGCAGAAAAACCGCCGCAAATGCCGAAAATATTTTCGCTTAACCTGTTTACTCTGGAAAATTCAAGAAGAGTGCGCTGGGTTTCTACTGTAAAAAACCATTGAATAAAAGCCCTTGCCGCCGCTCCGGATCTTCCCTTTTTTGGAATACCCATATAAATTATATCTTCTATGATCGGGATTCTGTTCTGTTCCATGATCCAGCGGAAGTCCAGATGACTCTTTCTGTCTTCCCTTAATGAAAAAAGATCATCGCTTTCCATGTATGAAAAAAGAATACGTCCGCTCTGAATCAATCTTTCCGGCGGTTCAAAAAAGTATTTAAAAGTAAAATCTTCTTCTGCCTGATTACTTGTATTTATTTCATTTGTCCAGTTATTAATAAATGTCATGGATCTTTCAAGCGCGGAATAATCCCAAACCAAAGGAGCCGCTTCCCTGAACGATACTCCTGCAAGCATAGCCGCTGCCAGCAGAAAATTATCATTCCACAGCGGAGAAAACCCCATTCGAGTATAAACACCCTGGTTTCCGGCATTAAAATTTTTACTAAATCTTTTTATTTCATCAAAATCGATAGTAAATTGATTCGACAGGTTTAATTCTCTGTCTCTGGAAAATATTAACGCCGGAATATTAAAAGAAACAGGCAAAAGATACTGGTTTCGTTCTATTCTGCCTGCCGTTAAAAGTCTCGGGTAAAAAAGCGTTCTTAGAAGCTTTTTTGTTCCAAATAAGCTGTTTAAGGATTTAAAAGTTTTTTCTGTAGATGAATTTTTCAGCCAGCTTGCAATAATTAAATCCGGACTGTTTTGCCTGTTCAGCTCTGCCGCAGGGATTTCTATATACCTTACATTAACCTTGAATTGATTCTGTACAGAGTTAAACAATTCTCCGTAGAGTGCGAATTCCGGTCTGTCTGTCCAAATTTGTGCTGTTCTGATATTTCCGCAGGAAATAAATACAATAGGCACAACAACAAATAAAATAATAAATGCCTTTAAATTACGCATGTTTAAGTGTATTTTGCTCTCTATGTGCTTGTCAATCTATGATTAGAGTGTTAATATAAAAAAAGCGGAGGACAGCCTTTTGGACCGGATTAAAGATCCTCATATTGTCAGGCTGATAGAACAGCTTGGCGAGCATTACCGAACCAACATCTCAAACAGGTTTTTACGTCCTGTGCTTCTGCAGATTCAGATCGATAAAAATACTTGGGATCAAATAGAGGTACTTACCGAAAAAATGGAACTCTACCGGTATCAGGGTTTTCATTTGGATGAGTTATACAGGCAAATTGCCGCTTGTGCCCGCTTTGTCGAAGTTGCCAGAAACAGAACAGCAATTAAAAGCAGGCAGCTTTCTTTGCCTCCCGGACCGGATAAAATACTGCGGGAAATGGCAGTAAGCAATTTTGGTTCAAATTTAAAGGTTTTTGCAGATCTTTTACATGAATTATTTATAAGCCTTGTAGAAATGGATAAAAAAGATGTAGGAGATGAACGTCCGGCTGTTTACACCCAGATGCCGGAACTTTACAATATTGGCCGTTTATTGGTCGGCGGCTGATAGTTTTAAAACCTACTTGACTATTTTTTGTAAATAAGATAAAAAGTAATACTATTTGACAATTTTTGGAGAAGATGATGTACGCTTTGGTTGAATTTAAGGGGAAACAGTATAAGGCCGAGAAAGGCGCCCTGCTCAAAGTAGATTTGATAGACGCACAGCCGGGAACAGCTATCAATATTGATAAGGTTCTCATGGTTTCTGACGGCTCAGTTAAGATAGGCAGCCCCTATGTAACCGGAGCAAAGGTTTCTGCAACTGTAGAATCTCACGAAAAAGACGATAAAGTTATTGTTTTTAAGTATAAACCCAAAAAAGACTACCGCCGGAAAAAAGGGCACAGGCAGGGATATTCTATTATTAAAATTGGGGATATATCGGCTTAGAGCCGGGCTTTAAGCAGGGTCTATTATTGATCGTAATTGAAGCGGTTTTGGATAAAAGCGGCGTTTTAAGGGCTTGTAAGGCATCTGGTCATGCCGGAGCGGGAAAAACAGGTTCTGATATTGTCTGCGCTGCTGTTTCGGTTCTTTTAAGAACTGCAATAAATACCCTTTCCGGCAAGGAAGGGATTATTATTAATAGCGGAGCGCCTGAAAAAGGGCAATTTTGGCTGGAAATTGATTATAAAGCAGAAGGAAAGGATTTCCTTTATGCTGTTGGAGAATACCTGATTAACGGACTTTCATCTGTGGCTCAGGAATACCCAAAAAATTGCAAACTAACAGTTAAAAACTTAGGTTTTTAACCAAGGAGACAAATATGGCACGTAAACGCGGCGGAAGCGGTGCAAAAAACGGCAGAGACTCAAACCCAAAATATTTGGGTATAAAAACGGCAGATGGTTCTTTTGTAAAGGCAGGATCCGTTATAGCTCGTCAGCGCGGAACGAAGATCCATCCGGGTAATAATGTAGGATGCGGCGGCGACTATACGCTTTTTGCCCTTGCAGACGGAAAAGTTAGTTTTCATCAGCGCCGCGGACGTAAACTTGCCTCGATAATAGTAGGTTAGTTATCTCTATTGCGTGGAAAGATTTGCGGATGAAGTAATAATAGAAGTTACCTCGGGGAGCGGCGGCAACGGCTGTGCGGCTTTCCGCAGGGAAAAATACGTTCCAAGAGGCGGACCTTCCGGCGGAGACGGCGGCAGGGGAGGCGATGTAGTTTTTACAATACGCCGTAATTTACGCACTCTTGCTCATTTACGCTACAAGCACTCCTTTAAAGCAGAAAATGGCCGTGACGGCGAAGGCGCAGGGCGCTATGGTCAGCAGGGAGCAAATGTGGTTATTCCGTTGCCGCCTGGCTCGCTTATCCGCGATATAGAAACCAATGAGATTATCAAAGATTTTACCAATAACCGCGAAGATTTTGTTTTCTTAAAGGGCGGTAATGGCGGCTGGGGCAACATTCATTTTAAAACATCAGTGAATCAAGCGCCGAAAAAAGCCCTGCCCGGAAAACCCGGCGTATGTGTTAAAATTAAGGTTGAACTGCAAATAATGGCGGATATCGGCCTTGTAGGCTTCCCTAATGCAGGGAAATCAAGCCTGCTTGACCGCTTTACCAATGCAAGACCAAAAATAGCTGCATATCCCTTTACGACAAAGATTCCCAATTTAGGTGTTTTAACAATCGCAGAAAAGGATATTATTATTGCCGATATCCCCGGCCTTATAGAGGGAGCATCCCGCGGGGCAGGGCTTGGTATACGTTTTTTAAAACATATTTCAAGAACGCAGGTTTTGGCTTTTTTAATCGATCTTTCTGATGACAACTACCTAAACGCTTTTGATGTTCTGCTGAAAGAACTGGGTGAGTTTTCTATCAACCTGATAAAGAAAAAACGTCTGCTTATCGGTACAAAAACCGACCTGGAAGAAACCGAAGAAAGGCTTTCAGAGCTTGCAAAAAAATATCCGGAAGAAGAAGTTATGGGTATTTCGGTTTTTTCCGGCAGCGGAATTAATGAATTGTCCTATGCATTTTTACGCCTGACAGAAACAAATGAAGAAGATGAAAGTGCAGAAAGCGGCGTTATCGAAGAATCAATTGATGAAAATACCGATGATGATGATTTTGGAGAAGATGAATGAAACTGGGTATTTTAGGCGGCAGTTTTAACCCTGTTCATAATGGGCATCTCTTCCTTGCAGAAAAAGTTCTTTCGGTTCTGAACCTGGACAGAATTGTTTTTATACCGGCTTTTATTTCTCCTTTTAAACAGGATTCGGGAGAAATGGAAATTAATACACAGGATAGACTTGAAATGCTGGCAGCGGCAATATCCGGGGATTCCCGTTTTGCAATAGATAATTGTGAAATCAGAAGGGAGGGAGTCTCCTATACTGTAGATACATTGCGGGATATAATTGCGCGTTTTCTGCCTTCCGGCAAACCTGTGTTGATTATCGGCGATGATCTAACTGCAGATTTTTCCAGGTGGAAAGAGAGCGAAACTATACTGCAGCTGGCGGATATTGCTGTTGCAAGAAGAGTTAATTCCGGAAAGGCGAATTATCCCTTTCCCCATATTGTTATCGAAAACGAAGTTATGAATATTTCTTCCAGTGATATTAGAAAAAAAATAAGGGAGCAAGATCTAAACAATGGCTGGCGCTGTCTTTTGCCTTTAAAGGTAAGATCGATTATCGAGGATAGGCGGCTTTATGGTTTTAAAACCGCAAAACCCGTATACTCTGCAGTAAAACTTGCAGATATTATAAAAATTGAAGAGACAGCGCGTGAAACGCTTACGCTGGACCGGTTTCTGCATTCCAGAAATACTGCAGTTCATGCAAGCGATTTGTGCCGCCGTTTCGGCATCGATCCTATGGCTGGTTATCTTGCAGGAATTGCCCATGATCTGGCAAAACAAACGGACAACAAGTTGCTTTTAAAAATTTGTAAATCTGAAGGTCTTAGAATTTCGCATTTAGAAAAGAAAAAGCCGAATCTTCTTCATGGAAAAGCTGCAGCAGTATTGCTAAGAGACCGGTTCTGCATTCATAATAAGGATATACTTGACGCTGTGGCTTTTCATACATCGGGCTGTGAAAATATGGAGCCGTTGGCAAAAATTATTTATATTGCCGATAAAACAGAAAGTTCAAGAAATATTGATCCTGCTTTAAGAAAAATGTGTGCGACGCCGCAGGCGGCGCCGCTGGCGGATTTGGATGATATTCTTTTGGCTGTTCTGGAAAGGACAATTATCAAACTAAAAGCAAAAGAATTGAATTTATCCGATGATACATTAAGGCTTTTAAACAGGGTAAAGGGGAAAGTTTGAAAATATTTAAAGGTGATGCTTCGCTTTTTCTGCTTGGGTTAATTATTCTTTTACTCGTTTTTGGAATTATTTTTTCGGTACATACTTTCCGCAGTAATCCGGTAGAAGATGCTATCTCTGCAAACCGTGTTCTTAATGTTCTTTTTGTTCTGGAAGACAATAAAAAACCTGTAAGTACTTATGTATTTATGTACTATCCTGCTACTAAACGGGCTGCCATTTTTGATATTCCCGGGGATCTTGGCCTTTTAATTTCCAGAATAAACCGGGTCGACCGTATAGACAGGGTTTACGATCCATCTGCATCAGTATATCCCGGCAGGATAAGCGCTTATCAGAATGAAATAGAAAAGCTCCTTGGCATCAATATAAATTTTTCCATTATCATTACAAAAGAAAATCTTGTTTCTATAGTTGATCTTCTGGAAGGTGTTCAAATATTTATTCCTTCGCCTGTGTTTCACCATGACGAAAACGAGCTAATACTGTTTCCTTCCGGCATGACTATTCTTGACGGAGACAAAGCAAGTCTTTATGCAACTTATAGTCTGCCTCATGAAGACAGTGAAATGGGAGTTTTCAGAAGACAGCGCTTTTTCCTGGG
Source organism: Treponema sp. (assembly GCA_009785215.1). GTDB lineage: Bacteria > Spirochaetota > Spirochaetia > Treponematales > Breznakiellaceae > WQXQ01. Next base: position 23,001 of record WQWU01000025.1, read on the forward strand.
TTATTTAAACAGACAGATTCAAATGAATGAACGCCTTAAGGACAGGCAGGCGGCAAAAATGTATCATTCGCTTTTTAGGACAACAATGAATCAGCGCGCGCTTATGAAACTTTTTGATGAGTTTATTTACGTTGATACTGACCGTACAAATATTCAATCGGTTGGAGGGAACCTGCGCGAAGTTTCCGGGCAAATGCTTATTATTCCTCACTTTGACGGGAACCTTATAAAAGAGATTGTGCGCCAGACAGTATCAACGCTTACACGCGAAGTTGAAGATCATATGGCAGATCGCGCCCTTACCATAGAAGTTTTAAACGGAACTGCGGTAAACGGGCTTGCAGGCAGAACAGCGGAGTTACTGCGCAGTTTCGGCTATGATGTAATTTCCATAGGGAATGCAGACAGGAATAGTTATGACAGTACAGTTGTTATTCATCATTCGGGAGATGATGAAATGGTAAGGGCGTTTGCCGATGTTATCCGCTGTACAAATATACGAAGGGAAATACCCTTATATGATGAACATGATGAGCTGGTTAATCTTGGTATCGAATATAAGGCGGATATAACTTTACTTATCGGAAGGAACTTTAATGGCAGATTTGTTGTCGGAAACTAAAACCGGATTAGAGGCGGCTCTGGGTATACTGCTGGAGGAGCATAAGGGGCAGAACGTTTCTGTAATGGATCTGCGGGGAATAAATAACTGGACAGACTTTTTCGTTTTGGCGACAGTAACAAGCAGGGCGCATATGGATGGTCTTGAACGCCACATTAAGGAGTTTTGCCGCGAGAATGAAATTGATATAATCGGCAGTTCCCGGAAAAACCAGGAGGACGAGTGGCGCTTAATCGATCTTGGCTGTATTATTGTCCATTTAATGACAAAAGAATCCCGTGAATTTTACGATCTGGAAAGACTGTGGCGCTCTGCAACACACTGATATAGCGAAAAAGCAAAGCGCCCTAAGCTGCTTTAGCCTAATGGCTTTAGCCATTAAACCGGCGTTTTTAAATAAAACACCGGTTTAATTCCTATTCATCATCTTCCCAGTCGTCATCTTCTTCGTAGTCATCATCGTCGTCGTCATCTTCGTAGTCATCATCGTCGTCATCTTCGTAGTCATCGTCATCTTCGTCGTCATCGTCATCCAGGTCATCGTCATCGTAATCATCGTCGTCATCGACATCGTCGTCATCATCGTCATCGACGTCGTCGTCATCGCTGAGGATGAATGCCGGTAAGGTGTGTGCTCCGCCCATGTAAGCGGGTTGAAGCGCCAATTCTTCCTGTTCAATAGCTTCGCGCAGAACGGGAACTTTTGACGTGTCTCCATTCAGATACATACTGTTCTCCCTTGAATTTGATATTCCTTGAATCTAAACGAGTCGGAGGAAAAAATACCCCCCATTAGAAACATAAGGGATGCTATATTAATTTGTCAACTGGTTTTTGGAAAATTTGAAAAAGTCCTTTTTTATGGTATTCTTAAATATGCAGTATTTTGATGAAATAACCGTACAAAGCCCGGCTAAAGTGAACCTGCACTTGTCTGTTGGGAACAGGCGCCCGGACGGCTTTCATGATATAGAAAGTCTATTTTTGGCTGTAGAGTTCGGTGATACCCTGTATTTTAGGCAATATGAGGGTAAAAACGCTGGTTTACAGGGTTTTCCGGCAAATAACCCAATAGATGGGTTATCTATTCCAGATAATATAATAAACAGGGCATTAGACCTTTTCAGGGAAAAAATCGGATTTTCGCAATCTGTAGGGATTAGGGCAGAAAAGCGCATTCCTATTGGCGGCGGGCTTGGCGGAGGTTCCTCTAATGCTGCAGCTACGCTTCTGGCGCTTAATAAAATGACAGGCAGCCCTTTAAACAAGGAAACCCTTTTGGAAATGGCAGCCAGTCTTGGCAGTGATGTTCCGTTTTTTATACATGAGACTCCCGCCGCCTGGGTTACTGGCCGCGGTGAGTTTATAGAACCTGTTAAAATGCCTCAGTTATTTTTGGTGTTGGTGAATCCCGGGTTTTCTTCAAATACAGGTACAGCTTTTAAACTGCTGGATGAGTATAGAAGAGGTTCTCGCAGAGGCGCAGAGGCGCAGAGGGAAGATGAGGTTTTATCTTCTCCTCTCCTTCTTTTCTCAGCATCCTCCGCGTCTCCGTGTCTCTGTGTGAACGAATTTATGTATAGGAACGATTTTTTACATGTTTTCCCGGACAGTGAAAAATCGATATATACCCAAATCATTTCTCAATTAAAAGATTTAGGAGCGCAGTTTGCCAATCTTTCCGGGGCGGGTTCTACCTGTTTTGGGATCTTTGAAAATGCTAAAACAGCAGAAAATGCCGCTTTAACTTTACGGGAAAAATGGCCTTTTGCGGTAAACTGCAGTTCACTAATTTAGGGGAATGGGAGAAAAATACCGATAATCTTATATAAGAACCTTTAAAAGTTCTTTTTAGGAGAAATAGATGAAGAACATGTATTTTAAAACAGGTATTATCTGCATATTTGTTTGTTTTATTTTTGCCGGATGCAAATCTCCGCCGCAGCCAACAGTGGAAATTGTTCTGGAAGAAGTGAAAGATACCGATATAACGGGCACATGGTTTCTTGGGGATCAGCGTTCAATGATTATATTTCAGTACCGCGCTGACGGAACCGGATGCGAGATCAATTTAAATCAAATATCAAACTTTTCCCTTACTTACAGGCCGTTTCTTTATACATTAACAGAAAACAGCATAAATATAAATTTCTTGGATTCGTTAAGGCCTCAGAGGATTGAGTATAGTTTTGAAAAACCATCGGCGAACAGGCTTACTGTAATTGATTATATCCGCGGATTGTCTCCGACATTTATAAGACAGGGAATGACAGAATTGGAAGGTCTTTGGCGCAGAGAAAATACGGATAAAATTGCTTATCTTTTTGGCGGCCGTAATTTTTTGGTAAAACTGCAGGATGGTATTCCTACAGCTACAGGAAATTTTATAGTTTCTGAAACTTCTGTTACCATTAATGACCTGTACAGGTGTACAGACTACTATTCACTCAGATGGACGCGTTCATCAACACCTTATGAGAACTTTACTTTTAGAATAAATGACGATCGGCTTATTTTGTCATCTCCCGGCAGGGAAATTCAGTTTATAAGGTAAAATCTCTCAAAGTGAGCAAGGTTTCTAACAATGGCAGAAAATACACCGAAAGTCTGTAAAAACATCAGGTAAAAAAGCAACTTTTCTACTTGCTTTCGTGACAAATCAATATTACAATGTAAAATAAGTCGGACTTAACAATTAACATGCCCAGTAGGGCTCTTGTTAAGTATTCAAGATTAGGACCTCAGAGGAGAGGAAACATGGAAATTACTGATATCAGGGTCCGCAAGGTGACTGGCGGTGGCAAACCGAAGGCATATGTAACGGTGACTTTTGACGATTGCTTTGTTGTTCATAATATAAAGATCATAGAGGGTAAAACCGGCGTTTTCATAGCTATGCCAAGCCGAAAGACCCGTGCTGGCGAGTACAAGGATGTTGCACATCCAATTCATCCCGAATTCAGAGCGGAATTACAGAAGCGTATTCTGGATAAATACGATTCAGGAGATGTCACCGAGGCTACACCTGGTGATATGGATGAATAACCTATCCCTTTAAACGGCGAAGAAATCACTTAAAATCCAGGCGGTTTTTAGTGGTTCCCGTAATTTAATTCCCGCGAATTTTTCGCTGTGAAATGGCGGGATTGTCTTGATACTTTCCCATGGTTTTGGTAAACTTTTACCAGATAATGGGACGTCGGCAAGCGGTAAGCCACCGGGTTTTGGTTCCGGTATTCATAGGTTCGAATCCTATCGTCCCAAGTATGGGTTAATCCCGTGAAATTTATTTTGAGGTAATTATATGAGCAAAGTTGTGTTACAGGCAAAAAGCCGTCAGAAATATGGTTCGGCTGAATCACGCAGAATGCGGAAAAGCGGCAGAATTCCTGCAGTTATCTACGGAAGATCCGGTAAATCTGTATCTATCGATCTGGATTCTGTTGATTTTGTAAAAGGAACAAAAGGCATCTCTGAAAGTACAATTGTTAAAGTAGAAGTAGGGGATAAATCATACGATGCTTTTGTAAAGGGAACTCAAAGAAATATTATCGATGGTAATATTCTTCATATCGATTTTTACGAAGTAGAAAGCGGCGTTGTTCTTCGCGCCAAGGTTTCCCTTGTTTTTACCGGAAATCCTGTTGGTGTCCGCGAAGGCGGTATGCTGGAAACACCTGTACATGAAATTGAAATTGAATGTCTTCCGAAGGATCTTCCGGAAAGAATAGAGATTGATATTTCCGGTCTTAAAACTAACCAGTCCTTGCATGTAAGGGATATTCCGCTTGCACAGGGTGTAAGGCTTCTTTCTAATCCGGATCAGACTATTGCGCTTGTTAAGTTTGCCAAAGCTGAAGCTGCCGCTCCTGCCGCCGCTGAAGCCGCTGCTCCTGCCGCCGCCGCTGCCGCGCCTGCCGCAGATAAAAAAGCTGCTCCGGCTGCCGATAAAAAGTAAAGCTTTTTATACGCTTTTGTTAATTAACTCATGGTTTTAACCGGATTCGAGGAAAAGGTTTCTGCTGTTCTGGATTGCTTTCCTGCAGAAACTGTTTTTCTAGCCGCTGTTTCCGGCGGCGCGGACTCCATGGCAATGCTTGCCGCTCTTTTAGCTGTTAAAAAAGAAAGGCTGCTTTTTTGCCTGCATGTTGAGCATGGACTTCGTCCTGCTTCTGAAAGCAGCGGAGACGCTGATTTTGTAAAAGCTTTTTGCAAGAGTAATGGAATAAAGTGCCGCGTAGTGCATATTTTAAAGGGAAAAATTGCAGATTATTCACAGCGTAAAGGCACAGGTATAGAAGCCGCCGCGCGTTATTTCAGACATAGGGTTTTATCAAAAGAAGCAGACCGGTTGGGAAAAAATACTGTCATTTTGCTTGCACACACAAAAAACGATCTTTTGGAATTGTCTCTTATGCGTGTTTTACGCGGTGCAGGGCCTATGGGTCTTGCCATTATGCCGCAAAAGCGCGGACGTTTATTCCGCCCGCTTTTGAATATGACCCGCAGCGATATTACCGGTTATCTGACAGAAAAAAATATCTCATGGCGCGAAGATGCCACAAATACCGATGTTAAATTCTTACGCAATCGTATCCGGCGCCGGCTTGTTCCTTTTTTAAATGAAACTTTTCCAATATGGAAAAAAGGCGTTTATGTTATGGCAGAAACTCAAGCGCTTGTTTCTGAATTTATTGTTAATGAAGCTGCCGCGCGGATTAAATGGGAAAGAACAAGCGAATCTTTATTTACAAATGAAGAAAACTTTTTTACACAGCCGCAGATTATAAGAGAAGAAGCTGTATTCCTGGGAATTAATTTTTTATGTTCTTTTATTGGTTTGCAAACCAGAACCGGAAAATTAAAAACAATTAAACGTTCTGTTCTGGGAAAATTCTGCACCGGCAGAATAAACGCCGCAGACCTGGGGTTATATAGGTTAAAGCGCGAAAAAGGCAAAGTGATTCTTTCCCGCGTAAAAAAAGAATTCTTTGAACGCGGGGTTTCTCAGCTGATTTAAGTGCTAGTGTCCTGTTATATTTGGTTTTTGTTTTAATAATATTTAAAGAAATGAATTTTCACTTGAAAGAAAGTTGGTTTTATGATATATTATTAAGAAAAGGAGCTTAGGTAACATGTTAAAAAAAATATCTAAAAATTTTAAGTTAAGTAATAATAACATTTTAGAAATAAATGAGAAAACAGAAGTATTTTGCGGAACATTGGAAGATGCAAGGATTATAGACAATGATTATTGTCTTTTTGTACTTGGTGATGAAAAATTTAAAACTATAACGTATTTAAGGGAATGTTTTTATGGAAATGAAGCAACTACCGGAAGAATTCAAAGACTTTATAACGCTTCTTAATAAACATAAAGTTAAATATCTTTTATTAGGCGGGTGGGCTGTAGGTTATTATAGTAATCCAAGAGCAACAAAAGATATTGATTTTATTGTTTCAGTTAATAATAAAAATTTAAAGAAATTAAAAGATGTATTTAATGATTTTAAAGCTTCTCATGTAAATATTGAAATTTTAAAAGAACATAAAGGATACATATTTCTTGGTAAATCTCCAATGAAAATAGAAGTTATAAGTAATGCCGATGGAATAGATATAAATGATTGTTATAAAAGAAAAAATGTAATAGAAATTGATGGTGTTAATATAAATATTATTTCTAAGGAAGATTTAATTAAAAATAAAAAATCTACTAATAGATTAATAGACCATTCAGATGCTGAATTATTGGAAAATTTTAAAGCAAATCCTTTTATTAATACAAAAAAAATATTAAAATTAAAGTTAATAACAGCAAATATAACAGGAGCTTATGGATCAGAACTAAAACAAGAAACTTTAGATATGAAAAAAAGGAAAAAAGATAAATATTATTATAGTGATTTGATAATAATTAATAAAACAATTGAATTATATAACGAAGCTTTAGAAACTAGAAAAGAAAAAGATGTTATGCTGCTTCACGAATCATTTAAAAAAAACCCTGTTACAAAGAAAACATTTGATAATTTTAAATACAAATTATTAAGAAGTAAAATATATAATGAAATAGAATACAGATTTAAACTGCTTTTAAAAAATGAGTATTCATACTTGAATTTAAAAAATAAAGGTGAAAGCGTCGGTTAAATAGAAAATATGCACAGTTTTTTAAAAAAATGTGTCCGAATAAGTTTTTCAAACTTTTCGGACACCGCCTTACGCATGTTATTAAAACGAAAATTTCTAATTTTACTGCGGAAATTTAAAAATCCAAACCGGAAAGATTATTTTCCTTATGTTTTTTCCAAGGCCTAATTCTTTGTGAATTTCATCGTTTGCCGAAATAGAATTTATGCCGTAATATTCTGCAATATCGTTATTTGGCCAGTGCTCGCTATTGCCGGAAATATCACTTAATCTATCTAATGCATTATACTTATTCCGCGAAGGAATTAATGGCACTTCAATATCTAAATTGCCGTTATTTTTTTCTGAATAAATATACTCGATTCTTTCGTGCCAGCGTAAATAAACGCCCAATATTCCTCTTGTCGGATTAACTAAAGAGTAAGAAAACAAGGTAAGCATTAAAACAGAAAATACAATAAGGGTTTTTTTGGGTATTTTTAATTCCCTTTGCGAAAATATATGAAAAAGCGAAATAACAGAAAACACGGTTACTATAAAAAATGCACGCCTTGGAAAACTGGGGGAAAGAATCATTGAATAAATGCCGGCAACTGCAGCTAATGTATAAAAATAAGAAAATAAATGCAGTTTTTTTTGTTTTAAATGTGTGCAGGTTATTCCAAAAAAGGTAAAGGTATAAGATTCTTTTTTTTGGCTGTAAATATCCAGAGCTAAAAATATTATTGTAATAATAATAAAAATCCCGTACATAAAAAACATTTCTGTTGCATCAATAAACCGCATTAATAAAAGAATTATAAACGGCTGGCTTTTATTGTTTATTTCATGAATTACTTCCAGGCGGACATAATTACCCGGAGCCGCAATTAATAAAATAAAACCAATTAAAAAACCTATCAAACCAAGGATTTCAAATAAATAAAATTTACTTTTATTTATTTTTTTTATTATAAAGTATGCCAAAAGAAGGAACAAAACTGCGGCGCCTGAGTTTTCATTACTCCAGCCTGCAAGGATTCCAACAAATAAAAATAAACCAGACAAGAGCGCATTTAATTTAAAATCATTATTGTCATAGTTTATTCTGAAAGGTACAAGAAAAAGAAGAATTATTGTTGTTGTCCAGAGATAATTGCAGGTGCCGGTAAGCCATAAAAAGTTCTGCCCCCATGCTGGTGTTATATACCAGAATGTTATATTGATAATTATATATAATAAAGGTTTAAAGTTTTTTAATGAACCTGTAATGTGAAAATATACAAGAAATATAAAAGCGCAGTATATTAATGTATTAACTGCATTAAATACAGGTTTGCCTATCAATAATAATAACTGAGCAAAAAAATGCGCAATGCTTCTGCCGCCCCAGTTAAAATAATGCTCATATTGAGATTCTATAATGTCAGTTACCGAATTAATCCCCTTTGAATAAGAATAATCATCGGCAATTAACGGGGTGTAAACATTAAATAGGAAAAATAATAATATTATTCCAACACAGCATAGATAAAGCGGAAAATTCTGTTTTAAATTAGTCATTTAAAATCTCCTTTTTTTCTTTGAATACGATAAATCGCTGTCCAAAATAGTTTAAAATTGTGAATATACACATACCTGCAAAAAGCGCTGAATTTTCGCGGATATTTACAGGGAAATCTTTTAATAAATAATTCATAACAGGTTTTGAAAGACCGTATGCAATAAAGTAGGAAAAAGCGATTGTTAAAATGAACGCAGCTATCATAAATACCGACCACTCTTTTACTGCAAATGTAAAATATTTATTAAGAAAAAAACTTAAAATACTTGTAAAAATATAGTTTAATGCAGATGAAACCCAGTAATTTAATATTGTAAAATTGTACAATAAAAACATTATAACAGAACCCAGAAGAGTATTTATTAAACCAACTAAAATAAACTTGATTAATTTTTTGTCAAAGATAGTGCGAATCATTATTTTGTCTCTTTTATAATGTAAAAAGGCCGGTTTTTTGTTTCTGTATATATTTTGGATATGTATTGACCCAAAATTCCTGCGGTAAAAAGCTGGATGCCGGAGCAAAAAAGAATTATACAGACCGTTGAAGCCCATCCATCGACAGGATCACCCCAGATAATCCGTCTTATAACAAGGAAAGTTATCATTACAAGAGAAACCAGAAAGAATAATATGCCTGTTACCGAAGCTATTGCCAGCGGTTTCGATGAAAAAGCCGTTATTCCGTCCAATGAGTATAAAAGCAGTTTCCAAAAAGACCATTTTGTTTTACCTGTTAGTCTTTCTATGTTTTCGTATTCAAACCATTTTATCTTAAAACCTATCCACGGAAATATTCCTTTGGAGAATCTGTTTTTTTCCTGTAATAATAAAAGCGCTTTTAAATAATGTTCATTCATTAAACGAAAATCTCTTGCGCCGTCAACAATTTCTATGTCTGTAATTTTTTTCATTAATGCATAAAAACACTTTGCAAAAAATGAACGGATCGGCGGCTCGCCGCTGCGGTTTACGCGCCTTGTTCCGGCGCAATCGTAACCGTCCTTTGTTACAGCTTCAAGCATTTTGGGAATGAGCGAAGGCGGATCCTGACCATCAACATCCATTGTTACAATATAATTGCCTTTTGCTGTTTGCAGCCCGGCAATAAGCGCAGCTTCTTTTCCAAAGTTACGTGAAAACGAAATATAACGGACATTACTGTCTGTATTCTGCAGTTCGCGCATTTTTATTAGTGTATTGTCTTTTGACCCGTCATCAATAAAAATTATCTCATGGTTTATTTTTAATGATTCACAGATTATTTTAGCTTCATTATAAAACGGCAGGATTGATGTTTCTTCATTATAACAGGGTACTATTATAGAAAGAAAATTAGGCATTTTTACTCCAAAAATCCATTTAATTTGTTCAAATAGGCTAATACGCCGTATATTATTATGATTATATGTCTAATAAGATTATTGTCAATCATTCAATAGGCTAAATAGCATATAATACTGCTAATTATGGGATTTAAGGAGAATTTAAGGGCTGAATTAGCCTATTCCGGGATTTTTGTTAAAGAACTTTCGAACCTTTCAGGCGTGAATCTGCACACATTGAATAATTATTTAAGCAAGAAAGGACAGCTTCCTTCGGTAGAGGCTGGCGTTAAAATTGCCCGTGCCCTTGGCGTTACGGCAGAATATCTGGTTTTCGGCGAGGAAGATGAACGCGAAGAAGTCCGTGCAAACGGCGAAATTAGATCGATTATAAAAATTGCAAAAAAACTTAATGATGGAAAACGAAAATTTGCATTAGAGATGATGAAACTGCTGGCTCTTTTTAAATAGATTGAAGGTATAGCTGCTCACGAGCAACTATACCTTTTATATTGATTAACGTACTACATTAGAATAAGCCATTCTACCGTGTGTGCCGCCTGCGATAAATCTGCCGTTCTCATAGGTTATACCGTAGATATTACTAGAACTAAATGTAGTGGTAGTTCCATTTTCTGCTCCCGGAGTAATAGCAGTCCAATTTATATCATTGGAAGAATAAGCAATTTTCCCTTCATCTCCAACCGCAACAAACATCCCATCACCATAAGCGATGCTGTGGATTGCGATATTAGAGGAATTACCAAATGTAGTGGTGGTATCATTTGCTGTTCCTGAAGGAATATGAGTCCAGTTTATCCCATTAGATGAATATGAGATCCTGGCATCATATCCGCCAGAAATAAACTTATTATCCCCCATATGCTATGTTATAGATTGTTTCATTTATTGTACCTGCAGGAATGGCGGTCCAATTTACCGGCGGTAGCGGCGGAAGTGGTGGGGGGCGGCGGCTGATCAGGCGTAACTGGCGAATCGTCCGGGTTTCCGCAAGCAGTCATTACAAATCCTGTTATTGCAATTAATACAATAACGCTTAACAATTTAAATGTGTTTTTCATTTAAACACTCCTGTTTGTTGCTCTTTGAATAATGGCAACATTTATGATAAACACTCAACGAGTGCGCGAACTAACATTAATTACAATATAACTACTATTTTAAAAATGTCCAAAAATTCATTTATTTTTATATAAATATACGGCAGGGAACAAACTTGACTACAGTGCATTGCAAAAAACAGTTTCATTATGTTTGTCATTGCGTCAATATTCATACGATTTATATGTTCGGGCATACATTTCTAGTATAAAACAATGCAGAAAATTAACAAAAAATTGCAAAGATACTGTAAAAATGATAATAATGCTATAACTGCTCAGTGAAACTAATCAAACAGCTCTTTTACCTGTTCATTTTCTTTTATTTGTTCATCTTTCTTAACAGGTTCAATTTCTTTTAAATTTTCTATTAATTCTTTTTTAACATTATCTTGAAACCCATTTTCACAATAAACATAAAAAGCAGTTTTTTGATATTTTGCTTCATGATCTTTAATTGGCAATAGATCATTCAAATGCTTTGGTTTGTCATTAACCATTACCTGTAAGTTTTTTAAGATTCTTTCGCAAAAATTATTTTCTCGTTTTACAATAAATATGTTTCCTGGTTGAATGTTTAATACTTTTGATATTTTTACTATCAGACGTGAACGATTTAACGAATTGCTGATATATTTTGTTATTTTTTCTTTTTGCTTTTCATTTTTATAGCCGCATTCGCTTATAAAATCGTTATATTGGTTTAGTGTTTTCCAAAGCGGTTTTAAGTATTTTCTGTTTATAAGCTGGTTAATTATTTTAACAGTATTTGCGCATGTTATCTCGCCTTTTTTTATCAATCTATGAGCTTTTTTAATCATATGCAGTGCATCAATATCTGATACGCAATCATCTGCAATCGCTTCACAGGTAAATAATAATGGTATAGAAAACCATTTAGAAAAATCTTTATAAGATAAATTTAATTTAAAAAATTGTGAAAAGCATTTATAATAAAGAAAATCTGTATATACAACAGTATGATGATTATAAACCCATAGATACAATACATCTCTGCAATCAATTAAACCCTGTAAAGCAGAAATTCCCATTTTTGAAAATAACAATCCGCCTTCTTGGGTATTAACGGTTGCGGACATTATTAACCGGTTGACATCCAATCGTGGTCCAATATATCCTACCACTTTATTATCTCTAAGCAGATAGTCTATTTTATCAACATCAATGGCTTCCGAATTAACAATACTGATTATTGTATTTTTAAATATTCTTCTTATGTGGTCACTGTCATCGTTGGAAGTGTATTTTATTCCGCATATAATTCTAAAAATAAACTCCAGGTTAATACTAACATTTTCATTATCTGGTTTATAATAACAAAATACCAGCTTTTTAGTAAATTTTCTGATTATAACATAACATGACATTAGTTCATGCGCAGCCACATCTTTATCATTTAAATATTCTTTCTTAAGGTAATCCACAGTTATATTTAAATTGTTGCATTTTATTTCTCTTTCTATGTTATCTATTATATCTTTTTTTATTAATAGGCTTTCGCAGGCATGAGAGAATGGCGCATGACCAACATCATGAAGCAATGATGCATATAATAAATGATCTTTTAAATAATCTGGATTAAAAAATAAATCATTATAATCCAGATTTAGGTTAGAATTATTTGTCTGCGAACCATCTTTATCTTTTAATTCAATAAGTTTATCTTTTATTTTCTCAAAAAATACTAAAGATAAATGCATTACACCAAGTGAATGTTCAAAGCGCGTATGATTTGCAGCAGGATAAAGATGTTGTATTGTTAATTGTTTAATATATTTAAGGCGTTGAAAGGATTCTGTATCAATAATAGATCTAACATTTTCATCTATATCTATATATGTATGTACCGTATCCCGTATGACTTTTTTCTTCATTTTAACCTGCAAATATAATATAAAATATCCTTTACCTTCTTTTTATTTTTATCTAGTGGCGCTAAAAATGGCTCTTTTTGTCTGGTAATTTCAAAATTATTCATTTGTAATATTTTAGAGTATCTGTCAATTGATCTATGATAATATGAAATCCTATAAGGATGCTCCGCATGTCCTTGTATTTTAAAAGGAACTTCATATTCTTCTTCTTTATCATATTCAAAAATATCAGACTTTATATATTTTCTTGTAGAATACCAAAAAGCTGGATGAGGAATAGAAAATATTAAGTATCCATTCTTAACCAATAACTTACTTATTGCATTTATATTTTCTTCCAAATTCGATATATTATGAAAAACCATATTAGCTATACAGATATTAAATTGTAAATTACTGTTTTCTTTTTGGAAATCCAAAATTGATAAATTACAAAATTCTATATTATTGGCAAAATCCCTTTTTGCATATTCAATTGACCTTGAAGATGCATCTATTCCAATAATATTTTTAACATAATTAGCAATTTCTTTGGTTAAAAAGCCAAGACCGCATCCAACATCTAGAACATTACATTCAGATGCAATTTTCTTTATATCATCTCTGAATAAAGGCACAAGAAGCTCCCAATATGTCCGGTCTCCGCGAGACTCTAATTCTTTTTGCCTGTATGCAGCATTTTCATCCCAAGGATTAAAACAACTATTCATTTTTTTCCTTATTGTTTACTTTTTCTATTGAGTTTAGTAAATCTTTAACCACTGTTATAATGTACGGATTACTGGAATTACTTTCTTCTTTAACTTCAATATAGGTCTCATTTTTTTTATCACAAATAATAAGAAAAGTTGAATTATCCTCCTCTAATAAGGAAAAGCGATGTGTGGTTAGCAAATTGTTGTTTTGAAAAATCTTGACATTTTTTTCTACTAACCTTGCTCTAATATCAGGATTTATCTTTTCTTCCTTTAAATATAAGGAACAATCCGAACCTTTTTTACAAATTGTATTGACTAAATCATAATGCCCATGTATCATCCAATCAAGGTTGGAGCAAAATAACTTAAGTTTCCCGGACCTGCTGTACCACTTTTCAAAGAATTCAAAGAATTTATTACTTTTTTGCTGAAATGCCAAGACTTTGTTCTCTTCTTTCTTTTTTAAAAACCAAATAATAACATAGATTATAATAATTAATGCAATTAATCCAATTCTGACTATTTTTGGAATATTTCCAAAAGTTGAAATGGGCATAGATAAAACGGCGGGAATTAGAAATATTAAACCAAGAATTAAATCGAATTTATATTTTAAAAACACTTTCTGCCTCCTAAAAGCCGCAAAATAGATTAGAAAAATCTGTATTTTTTGTATTCTGGTAGAAAATTAAGAATTTGTCAACTAATTTTTCTTGCTTTTTTATCCTAATATTGGATAACTATTTTCCAACAGCCTTACACAGCAATAGGCATACAAAACGGAGGTCCTTTTTCGCTGTAATGCATTTCATTAATCTAATTATTGCCGATATATTGCTGGGTAAGTTCGTTTACAAACTTATGAAGCGAGTCATTAAAACATTTTACATAACTCATCGCATCGTTATTAAGTATATTTTCAGGCAGAAAAAGTTGATAC
>WQWU01000026.1 GCA_009785215.1 Treponema sp.
AATATGGACAAAATCTGATAAAAAAACTGTCAGAATATTTAACAGAAAAGTTCAAAAAAGGTTTTTCTGAAGTTAATCTTAAAAATGCACGTTTATTTTACAATACCTATTCCAAATATTTGCAGAAAAGGCAGACAGTGTCTGCCGAATTGCAAAATGGACAAAAAAACCAAGCGCTGTCTGATTTTTTGCCTCAAACTTCCAAAAATCCGATCCAACAAGCGCTTTCTGCAGAGTTGGATGGTTATAAAACAATGCAGCAAGCGGCGCAATTTTTCAAACTTGGATGGTCTCATTACACTCTTCTAATGAGGATTGAAAATGAAGATGAACGCCATTTTTATGAGATAGAGGCCGAGCGTGAGGGCTGGTCTTTTAGGCACTTAAAAAGGCAGTATCACAGCAGTTTGTATGAACGCCTTGCTCTGTCAAAAGATAAAAACGAAGTAAAACGTCTTTCACGAGAAGGACAAGTAGTTGAAAAACCACAAGATATATTAAAAAATCCTCTTGTTCTGGAATTTCTTGGTATGGCAGAAGATGCCACTTATTCCGAAACAGAACTTGAAACGGCGATAATTTCCAAATTACAGGCATTTTTACTTGAACTCGGAAAGGGTTTTTTATTTGAAGCCCGTCAGAAACGATTTACTTTTGATGAGCAGTCGTTCTTTGTAGACCTTGTTTTTTATAACCGTCTTCTTCAATGTTATGTATTAATCGATCTAAAAAATGATGAATTAAAACACCAGGATTTGGGTCAAATGTTAATGTATGTCAATTATTTTGACCGTTATGTAAAACAGGATTTTGAAAAGCCGTCAATCGGTATTTTACTTTGCAAGAAAAAGAGCGACAATATAGTTGAACTAACTTTACCAGAAAACGCCCAAATTTACGCTTCCGATTATAGCTTATATTTACCTGATAAGTCAGTTTTACAGCAAAAATTGATTGAATGGATAAAAGAGTTTGAAGACGAACATGGAGAAAATTAAATGTTTTTAGTAAATACTGCAAAAAGCAGTTGAAAATAAAGAATTAAAGGAATTTTATGACAATTAGAATAACATATTTGGCAACGGTTATTATTGCTTTTTTGCTTCTTATTATTGGAAATAAAATAGCAGCAGTAGGAACGATCGATTTTCAAAATCCCTCGCAGGAAATTGTCAGGGCAAAAGTTCAAAAAGTAATTGAGCGGGTAGAAAATAATTTTGACAATTTTAACGATTTTGAAGACTTCGCTGATTACGATGATTTTAACTATTTTGATGAATTTGACGGACTGCCGCCAATGCTGCAAAATAATAGGATTATTTTTGAAGCAAGGATAACACACGGATTACGAAAAGGCGAAATTGTTACAGCATCTCAGAGTTCTATGGTTTTATTGCCAGCTAATGACAGAGATGTTTTTAAAAACGCTTCCATTCTTTTAATTCGTTCACATAATGAATGGTATTTTAACGGTTTTTACCGGATTAACGGAATTATTTGGCTTGGTGTTTTATTTGTTTTATGTGTTTTAATTTTAGGCGGAAGAAAAGGGGTTAATACAATTTTATCTCTTGGTTTAACCTGCGCTGCAATTTTTACTGTTTTTATTCCTGCCATTCTTGCCGGAAAAAATATTTATTTAATGGCAGTACTTGTTTGTATATATACAACTGTAATGACACTATTAATTGTAATTGGATTTAATAAAAAATCGCTTGTTTCTGTGGCAGGCTGTGTCAGCGGTATATTGGCAGCCGGAATTATTGCAGTTATTATGGACAGGGTTTTAAATTTAACGGGAATTATAGACGAACATTCGCGTTATTTAATTAATATGCCCGGCGGAATCAAACTAAATTTAAGAGCATTAATATTTGCAGGGATTATTATTGGAGCGATGGGCGCGATTATGGACGTTGCAATTTCTATTGCATCTTCGTTGTGGGAAATTAAAGAAAAAGCAAAACTAATCAGCTTTAAATCATTATTTCATTCTGGATTAAATATCGGCCGCGATATTATGGGAAGCATGGCAAACACTCTTATCCTTGCCTACATAGGCAGTTCGTTATCTGTTGTTCTGCTTTTAAGTGTTTTCTCCGGCTCAACTTTGAATTTATTTAATAGCGAAATGATAGCTGTGGAGATTTTACAGGCTCTTGCCGGCAGCTTTGGCATTTTATCTGCCATGCCTTTAACAGCATTTTTTTGTTCTGTTTTGTATTTAAAAGAGAAATAATACTTGACCGAAATCAGATTTTTGGTAGAATATTACAAAAGGAGCAGAAAACATGGAGAATTTTTCAATTCAGGTAGAAGATATTAATGCAGACAAAAGTAAACTGATTGTAAAAGGACGTATTACCTCTGACTCTGCAAATACACTTAATAAAAAGCTGGATGAAGTTTACAAAGATAAAAAACATGTCATTTTGAATATGCAGGATGTAGCTTTTTTAAGCTCCGGAGGCATAAGAGTTCTTCTTATGACTTATAAAATGGCTAACGGAAGAGGCTGCAGTTTCTTTATAGAAAAACCATCGGAAAATGTAATAAATGTTTTAGGTATGGTGTCATTGGATGTTATGCTTTTAAAGTAGTAAAAAGGAAGGTGTTTTATTACAATCAGATTTAAAATACTGGTAATTGTACTGGGTTTCTTTGCCTTGATTGTAGCGGCATTTGTTATATATTCAGCAGTAACCACCAATATTTATAAACGGGTACGTATCGAAGAAGTTTCCAAAACTGCTGCATTTGAAAGTGAGTGGGTTTGTAAACTTATTACGCAAATGGAACGCAATGCTGTTGATCTTGCATTGGCTGGTCAGCAGTTTTACCGAGAAAGAAATGTCCGGCGAATCGACCCGGTTTCTGATGAAGTCGGCATATCAATAGTTATAGAAAATTTCAGCGCATTTACAGCCGCAGCTGGCGGTGGTATTTGGTTTGAACCTTACGTTTTGAATGCCAATACACGGCGTTTAAGTTATTATGCTTTTTTTGATCCGGCAGTTAATGCTGTCCGCCATGACCCTGAATTTGCTTCTGAACAATATGATTATCACAATCATTTATGGTACAAGACAATAACCGCAGAAATTTCCGGAAAATATAATACAGTGTGGACAATGCCGTATTATGATGCTGCCGGAACCAATGCGCTTATGACAACTGTCGGCTCGGGTATTTTTAATGAACAAGGACAATTTATTGGTATGTCCACTGTCGATTGGAAGATTCAAAGTATGGTGGAAAAACTTTCCAATGTTAAACCAAGTAAAAATAGTTTCGTTTTGCTGGCATCTCCAACGTATGATTTTATTATTTTAAATACTTATCAGGATGGAACTGAGTATACCGGTTCTTCATTAAGTCTTTTGCCATGGTATGCTGATATTTGTTATGCCGAAGATGATACTGTGGGCATTGGCAGATTTAATAAAGGCAAAACAGAATATATATCATTTTCCCGGGTACTTGACAATGGCTGGCTTTTTTCCATTCAAATACCTGCAAAGGAAATATTTGCAGAAGTAGAAGTAAGAAATTATCAATTTTCTGTTATTATTGTATTATCTTTTATTACATTAATAATTCTTGTGTCTTTTTTATTAACAGTTTTTATTAATCATCCGCTTAAAAAACTTACGATAGGTGTAATGGAACTGGGCAGCGGCAATCTTGATAAACAGATAGAAATTAAATCAAAAGACGAAATTGGAACGCTTGCAAATGTATTTAACAAAATGACTATCGATTTAAAAGTATCTATAGAACGTTATGCGCAAGAACGTGCCGAAAAAGAACGTATAGGCGCAGAACTGGATGTAGCAACCAAGATTCAGGCAAGTATGCTTCCGTGTACTTTCCCCGCTTTTCCAGGCCGTAAAGAATTTGATATTTTTGCAATGATGCAGCCGGCAAAAGAAGTTGGCGGTGATTTTTATGATTTCTTTCTTGTCAGCGAAAATACTCTTGCTATTGTTATTGCGGATGTATCCGGCAAAGGCATACCTGCAGCTCTTTTTATGGTTGTCTCAAAAACTTTAATAAAAGATAATGCTCAGAACGGAAAAAGCCCAAAACAAGTTATGGAAGATGTAAATAATATTCTGTGCGGAAATAACGATGCAGCTATGTTTGTAACAGTATTTATGGGGTTTTTGGATATACCAAGCGGAAAGTTTACATTTGTTAATGCCGGGCATAATCCGCCTCTTTTACGCTCCGCAGATAAATATGATTGGCTTAAAACCAAACCTGATCTTTTTCTTGCAGCTATGGAAAATACTTCCTATAAAGAAAACGAAATTTATTTAAAACCAGGCGATGAATTATTTTTATATACTGACGGCGTAACAGAAGCTGTGGATAAAGAAGAGAATATGTTCAGCGACCCGTACCTATTGGAAACAGCCAATAAAAACCAGCATCTTTCATTAAAGGAATTTACAATATCAGTTAAAGATGAAATTGACAAATTTGCAAACGGCGCAGAACAGGCAGACGACATTACAATGTTAATACTGCGGTATGATGGATCAAAACGATAATGAAAGAACTCTTAATAAAAGCAATAATAGAAAATATTGATACTGTATTGGATTTTACCGATGAGATTTTAAAAGATTGCCCGCCGAAAGTACGCAATGAAATTGGACTTGTAACAGATGAAATATTTTCCAATATTGCCCGTTATGCATATACTCCTAATATAGGAGATGCTGTTATTCGTGTAAATGTTGTTAATAATGAAATAATTATAGAATTTGAAGACAGCGGCATACCATACAATCCTCTGGAAAATGATGATCCTGATATTTCTGTTAATATAATAGACAGGGAAATTGGAGGGCTTGGAATATTTATGACAAAAAAGATTATGGATAATGTAAAATATGAATATAAAAATAACCGTAATATTTTTACTGCTATAAAGAAAATAAGTTAAAAATATTAATTTCGTTTAATTACAAGAAGGTGTCTTTCTTCATCAAGAAAAGGAACAGAATAAGGAATAATTTCCCATTGGTTTTTTTCCAGTCCTAACGGAATTATTTCATTTTCTGTTTTTTCCTGCCTGCCTTTGTATGCGGCAATAATTCCGTTCGGATTCAGTATTTTAAACAAGGTTTTAAGCAGTTTTGGATCCAAAGGTTTAAAAGCGCGGAATGTAATTAGATCATAACCGCCGGCGGGCAGAGTACCGCTGTTTCTTTGAACTTTTTCCAGTTCCTTTTCTTCTATACTAATGTTAGAAAGCTGCAGTACTGCTTTTGTGTTTAATAAAAAACCTGCTCTGCGCCCCATGCGTTCTATCAATGTTATATTGTTTTGGTTCATGGTTATTGCAAGCGGAATGCCCGGAAGTCCTGCGCCGGAACCAGCATCAGCTATAGACGAAGTTTTAAAACGCAGAATAATTCCAAGGGGCGCAAGAGAATCAAGGATGTGTTTAATTATCAGTTCTTTTGTGTCTGCCGCGCCTACAAGGCCGTAAGCCGGGTTAAAAAGTTCTATTTCTTTTATATAACATATAAGGAGCGAAATAATTTCCTTGCGGCGCACAGCGATAAGATGTTCAACATTCTTATCGCTTTTGCAAAGTATTTCTATCCCTTCATTAAGAAGGTTTTCACAATCCTTCATTTAAATAAAATGAACCAGATTTTTTTCCTCGATAAAGCCGTTTGTTCTTGCCAATACATAGGTTCCAAAAGCATTAAGCATAACATCGATAAAGGTTCCAACAGCAACAAGGTAAAATGCAAGCGGCCTCATGATTAAATATGCTGCTTTATATTCGCCGCCGCCGTAGATAAGGCAAAGTGCAGCTAACGCAATAAACGCGCCGTTGCCGGGATGCCGTGCAAGAACAAACGAAATAATAAAAGCATAAAAACCTATAGTTAATAAATCGAGGGTGCCGATTCTTAAATAGGAATAGGATTTAATAATTACAATAAATGCGGCTGCCGCTACCATGGCGCTTCCGCATCTGCAGAATGTTGCAAATAGCGAAATTGACAGTGCGCTCGAACGGCGTCTGATGCCGAAGTTTTCTTTTGAATGGCGCTGAAGAACAGGAATGGAAAAGTTAACATCTCCGGAAAAAAATGCCGCAATTGAAGGGCCTAAAAATCCATAAAGGATGCGCCATGGATTAACTTTTGGTTTTAATAAGTACAAAAACAGCGGAAGAATGCCAAAGCATAAAACAATGCTGAATATACCAAGCAGAATAATTAAATCTCCGAATACTTTTGCATTCAGCGCTATGTTAAACCGGACAGCCCAAAATGCTGCAAGTACTATCAATATGAATCCCAGAATTTCCGAGAAAAATGATGCGACATGGTAAAAAATCCGTGAAAGCGAATCAACAAGCGAAATAACAGGTTTTGAATAATTACGATCGTAATTTAACCCCATGCCAAGGAAAAATGCAAAAACACAAACAGGGAAAAGATACATTCCGCTGCCTGTAAGAACGCTAAGCATGTTGGACGGGAACAATTCCAGGATATTGTCTCCGACATTCAGGTTTAACGCTTCCATTTGCTCTACTGTTACTATCGGTATTTGCTTTGGCGTAAAAATTGATGTAATAATAATACCGGCAAAAATGACCACGAAAGAAGAAACAACAATAAGTATAAAGTTTTTTATACCATCGGCCAAAACTGTTCATCCATGCGGAGTTCATAAACTGCGACAGTCAGAGAAAAAACTAAAACAGGGATTACTGCATAGCGCCCTATTCCTAATGCCAGTTTTTCCAGCCATTGAAACGCTGCAAAAACAGCTTCGTTGTTAGGCAGGAGAAAACCAATAAGCATACCCAAAATGGAACCGATTAATAATTTAACCCATACTTTCATAATATCAATATAATAGCTGATTTAAAAATATTATCCAAGTGTCCTTTATGTTTTGAATATTACAGTATGATAAAACTTTAGTTTTAGAGTCTTATAATCCGGGCATTTGTTAAAATTTCGTGTTCCGGCTGCGAAGAAGAGTTACCGGTTATAAGTATGTCATTTTCAAGGCGGCAGCCGCCTAATAATGGGTCATAAAGCCCAGGTTCTACGGTAAAAATCATTCCAGGAGACAGAACCCAGTCGTTATCACTGGAGTTTCTGATTACCGGATATTCATGTTCCTGAAGCCCAATGCCGTGTCCAAGACCATGAGGCATTTTCTTTTTGGATTTAGAAAAGAGGGTATCAACAGCCGCGGCTATATCTTTTGTCCGCGTTCCGTTATGCGCCATTGAAACTGCAAGTTTTGCAGCTTTTTCTACAAGGTTTACCAGTTTTTCCTGTTTAACATCCAAATCGCGGGCGAATGTAAGGGTTACATCGGTGCAGTATCCGCCGTAGTTAACGCCAAAATCCAGGATAGAAAGACCCTGTCCGCCGAAGGGAGCGTGTGTCCACGATGGAAAAGCATGAATAGCATAACTTCTCTGCGGTCCTGCCGCAATGGTTCCAAAACTTGTACCGTCGCATCCCTGCCTTCGCGCTTCTGTCTCGATAAATAATGCCGCATCTGCTTCTGTTTTTATTGTTCCGGCTATTACATTTTTTTCCAGAGAATTTATTATTTCATTGGTTATAGCTGCAGCTTTCCGTAAAATAGCAATTTCATCTTCGTCTTTTACAGCGCGAAGTTTTCTCATTTCTGCAGCAGCGCCGTTTTCCCTGCAAATAATGTCGTAATCTGTCAGATCGCCTACATAATTTAAAAAAACAGGGTAGGGTGTAACACTGGGTATTTCAATTCTTGATCCTGCAGGAATTTTCAGCTTTTGCGCTATCATTGCAATTGCTTTACTTGGCTTTCGATCAAAATCATTGTAAGAAACAATGACAGCATCAGCGTCCGATGCAGGCGATGATTTAAAAGCATAAAGTTTGGCAAGGTTTACATCCCATGCTGCAAGAATAACCCGTCCGCCTATCGAAGATGTACTGTCTCTGTACAGAAAAAGCAATGCATCGCCTGGATGTCCTGTAAGCCATCGTATGTTTAAATCGCGCCTTGTTTCTGTGTCTTCCAGCATTAAAAGAGTAATGTTCTCTTCTGCCATCCAGTTGTAAATTTTTTCCAGGCGGGCAGCATAACTGCTTTCTTTTGAAGAGTTATTTGACAGTTTTTCCATTCAGAGCCTAGCGCTTTTCTTTTACTTTTTCTTTTTCTTTGGTTATTTTTGCTTCAAGTTTATCGATTAATTTATCGATAGCTTTTGTAAGCTCAAAATCTTCTTCTGCAACATGAACAGAAACGCCCCAGCGGAAATTAACATTTGCATCGACATTAAAATCTTTTTCTTTTTTTAATGTGATAATAAGATCTACAATCATATTTTCGGCGTTTCGCAGCCTTTCGATTTTTTTATTAAGATACTCTTTTGCATCGTCGTGTAATGAAAAATGTACGGCTTTAATTTCCAAGTTCATTTTGAACCTCCCTGAATTGTCCTTGCAGTTTCCGTTACCGGTCGTGCATCCTTCTGTTGTACAATCTACGATTGTAAGAGGAGCCCATATCAAGCTCCTTCCTGTATTTTGCCACAGTTCTGCGTGCTAGCGCAATTCCCTTTTGACCTAAAATGTCAGAAATATCCTGATCCGATAAAAGCCTGTTTTCCAGCGAAATTATGTCTTTTATTATCTCTTTTACGCTTTCTTTGGAAAATTGTGAGCCGCCAGACCCGGATCCGCTTATGGAATTCGAGAAAAAGTATCGAATTTCAAAAATTCCCCATTCGGTTTGCATATACTTGCCGTTTGCCGTTCTGGAAACTGTAGTTTCATGAACATTTAATTCCTTTGCTATGTCTCCAAGTGTAAGCGGAGCCAGATATTTCGGGCCGCTTAAAAAGAAAGAACGCTGAAACTCCAAAACTGCATTTGCTACGCGGATTAATGTCTGGCTGCGCTGGTTTAAATGGCTTATAAAAAGCCTTGCTTCTTTTATATTTTCTTTGGCAAATTCGCGGGCAGCCTGATCTGCGCTTTCTGTGAATTTTTCAAAATTCGAGCTGATGCCTAAAACAGGAAAAGCTTCATCATTCAGATTGATAATAAACTCATCGTTGTCTCTTACGACTTTAATGTCCGGTATAACATAACGGACTTCATTTGATATTGATAAAAAAGCGCGTCCGGGAAACGGAGAAAGCGTTTTTAAAAACCCGCAAATTTTCTGCGCTTCTTCATCTTCCATTCCAAGTTTTTTTGCAAGAACACTGTATTTTTCTTTTTCTACCAGATCTAGATTATCAAGTATAACTGTGATCCACGGAGCAGAAGTTTCACCGGATAATTGTTCAATCTGCACCATTAATGACTGGCGGTAATCATCGGTGCATGTTCCCGGCGGATCAAGTTTTCTTATTAATTCCATTGCTTCAGAAAGGCGCGGCTGCACAGAAGGAAAAAGAGTTTCCGGTTTTTCTTTATGAAAGCCGTCATCATTAAGATTTTGAATAAGTATTTCGCCGGTATTCCTAAGTTCAGTATCGGCAGGTTCAAGCTGCAACTGACGCAAGAGATGTTCCTGCAGTGTTTCTGGGCGCGTTAAAACACCTTCTAAAAAACGCTGATGTTCATCTGATGCCTGCTGTCCGCGCCGCCCGGGGTCTGATGTAGTTTCGAATAATTCGTATTTATCGCTGCGGTGATTTTCTGTTTCGTTAAGAGGTACTGTACTCTTATCTTCCATTAATTCCAGCGCCGGATTGCGTTCAAGTTCCTGTTCAATTTTTTCACGCAGTTCTGCAACCGGCAGTTCCATCAATTTAATGGACTGAAGCATCTGAGGATTCATTTTCAGCCGTTGTTCCTGCGCCAGGGAAACTCGTTGATACTGCATTAATACATATTAAACCGGTATTAAGGTTTATTAAAGGTGTCAGCAGTGGCAGCAGATTTCTTTTTCTGATACTATTAAACATGAGCATTAATCAGAAGTTAAATAAATTCGGACTTGAAGTTCCTTCCATTCTGCTGCCTGCAGAATTGCACTCTTTGGAAAAATGGCCTGTTATTGCATGTGATCAATTTACACAGGATCGTGATTATTGGGAAAAAGCAAAAGCGGCGGCAGCCGGAGCGCCATCGACCCTGAACATGATTATTCCCGAAGTTTTTCTTTCTGACAGCAATGTACCGCAAAGAATAACAGACATTCATTTATCAATGAAAAAATATCTGGACAGCGGTGTTTTTTCACAGCCGGGAAAAGGATTTATTTATCTGGAAAGAGATACGCCTTATCAAAAAAGCCGCCGCGGACTTATTGCCGCCATTGATCTTGAACAATATGAATGGCATCCCGATTCGCGCCCTTTAATCCGCTGTACAGAAGGTACTGTTGCAGAGCGGCTGCCTCCGCGAATGGATATTCGCCGCGGCGCACCTTTGGAACTGCCTCATGTTTTACTGCTTATTGATGATGATACAAACAGTCTTCTGCCATCGCTTGGTGAAATAGCAAAAAAATCTGCTCCTGTTTACAAGACGCCGCTTATGATGGATTCCGGTCAGGTAACAGGCTGGTTTTTAAACAGCGAAAACAATAACCAGGCTTCTGAGACGCTGTTACTTATGGAAGAAAAGCTGCATGAACTGTATAACAGATCTTTTGGGCGTTATGGCGGCGCTGAAACAGATAAGAAACCATTTTTATTTGCTGTCGGCGATGGCAATCATTCGCTTGCCGCGGCAAAAGGTATTTGGAATGAAATTAAAACTTCGGCTGGCTGTCAGAACCATCCATGCCGGTATGCCCTTGTAGAAATAGAAAATATATACGATCCTGCAATTCAGTTTGAGCCGATCCACCGGCTTGTCTTTGATGCAGATATTGATAAGGTAATTTCATTGCTGTCGGTATTGCCGGATTTTTCCAGCCGCTCTGTAAATAGTGCGTTGGAACTTTCCAGTATTGTTTCAGAGCCATGCGGAACAAATAATCGTTTTGGCATTATTTCGAATGGACGTTATGCTGTAATCGAAACATCCGCTTCCGGGATAGCTACTGCCTGTTTACAGCCGCTTTTGGATAATTATGCATCCGATAATCCGCATCTTATCGATTATATTCATGATGAAAAAGAATTGTTTCGCCTGTCTGGAGAAGGGGGAACAGCTAATAGCCATCTTTTGGATGGCAGCCGTCTTTCTACTGGTATTTTGCTCCCACCTGTTAAAAAATCCGGCCTTTTTGACACTGTTGCACGCCTTGGACCCCTGCCGCGAAAGAGTTTTTCCATGGGGCATTCTGCCGAAAAACGGTTTTATCTGGAATGCAGAGCTTTAAGTTAACCGAAAGGGAAATTTTATAGGTTATTTCCTGGATATTTGCATTTTGCCGCAAATTCTGCTATAATTTTAGTATGAATCAGTATAAGAAAAGGATTTCTTTGCTTTTTTTCCTTCTTTTTTTTTCTCTGAGTTTTGTTTTTGCTCAAAATATGCCTGCAGTCGGCATTTTACCGTTTGAAACAACAAGCGGCGGGGTTACTTCGGCAGATGCCATCAATCTTACAAATCGGGTTATCGAAGAATTTAACTCATGGGGAACACTTAATGTTATACAAGGAGAAACAGGAGCCGGTTTTATAATCCGCGGAACGCTTTCCAGACAAGGCAATAATTTTGTTTTAGCTGCAACAACATCAGATTCCAGCGGACGTATTTTAAATGAATACAATGAGCAGGCTCGGGCTTTAAATGATATTTCAATACCCATGTTTTGTGCCAAAGCAGCAGAAAGAGTGCCGCTTCCCAATTATCTTTTAGGAACATGGCAGGCTCTTATTACAATGCCGGATGGTCCTGTTGTCTGTATTATCGAATTTAGGGCAGACAGAACCATCAGGGTAGAAAGATATGATACATGGGAACACAGACAGGGAAATGCCCTGCGTTATGAAGGATTTGGAACAGGAACTTATACTTATACAGGTTTTGCAAACAGGGTAATTACTGTAAATGCACAGCAGGTAAGAGTAAATGCAGTAGTAAATATCAATTTAACTTTGGAAGAAACTCTTCCGGATCAAACAGAAGTTAGCCAGCGCGGATTAAATTTGGCTTTTAATGGAGATAGGTCGGCTTTTGAAATTGTAAACGGTTTATTGCCATGCGGCAGAAATTTTGACGGGCCAGCGGTTTATCATTCTGCTGTTTTGGGATTTTCGCAATTCAGGAAAATCAGGTAAGGGATGGGTAGAATATGAATAAAATGCAGCGGTTATTGGTTTTGCAAATTATTATTTTTCTGCTTGTTTCTGCGGGTCTTCTGGCACAGCAAAGAGTAGATGTATCAGGTGTTCAGGTTGGCGCTTCTCCCATGTGGGAATCAAGTATCGGCGATACAGTCAGGGGTATGCCTCACTTACAGGCAGGTTCTGTAGTTCTTGTCGGCGAAAATGGAAGGGTAAGGTCTTTCTTTCAAAGCGGTACTCCGCTTTGGAACTTTGATGCAAGGGGAACAGCAGTTCCGCACATTGCCAGATCTTATGAAGCGGCAACTTATATTTGTAACACCGACGGCGTGTTTATGGCGATTAACAGGGTAGGCCGCGAATTATGGCGTCTTAATCTTGGCAAGCCGATTTCTTTTCCTCCTGTAGTGGGATGGGATGGCAGGGTGTTTATATCGCTGGACTCTACCATGACATGCCGTACGGCTTCCGGCAATGCTTTGTGGACTATTGATTTAGGCAGTCCTATTGCATTTGCACCGATTCTTGACAAGACAGGAAGCGCAGTGACGGTTCTTCAGAATAATGAATTTGTAAAGGTGCATCAGTTCAGTCATGTAGAAAGAATCGCGCTTAACAGGCTTCCTATAATGATTGTTTCCCTTGATGAAGGAAATAGACAAAGTTATGTATTGTTTTACCAGTCCGGTGAAATGGAAAAAATTTATTATAATGAAAACGCAAGAAGGGGAGGCAGGCTTTCCAGATCTAACCTGCGTTCCTTGCCTGCGCCGCCTGCTGCATCTGTAAGCCTTGGAAACCAGTTTGCTGTAACCCTAAGAGACGGCAGGATTATTTGTTTAAATGCCCAGGGCGAAACAGTCTGGACAAGAAATACTCACGAAGCTGCCGAAGAAAGAGGGCCAGCAAATTTAACTGTAGAACAGGCACGGATGATATTTGATGAACGCGGCATTTATGCAGTTACAATTCGCGGCATCAGCGCATTTACTACAGAAGGAAGACGGCGTTTTGTTCACAGACTGCAGACTGTAAGCTCTGGTGTTCCGGCTTTATGCGATGAAGGACTTCTTTGGGCTTGCGGTACAGATAATATTCTGCGTGTTTATAAAGTAGACGTTAGACCCAGAACAAAACCAAGAAATAGATTTTATGGTTTTGAACCAGACGGTGATTACGGAATGGGTAATCCTCCTGCTTCTCCATGGACAGGGCAGAGCAGCCGTTATCATGATGTTGAACAGGATAGAGTGTACCAGGAAATTTCTGCTGCAATCAGAAGCGGCAGCATTGGAACAATGGAACCTGTTTATGTTGCATATATAATGGAGATGGTTGGTTTCTTTATTGGTAACCCGCATCATTCTCCGGTGCGTCCTGATGTTAAACCTACTCAGCGTATTAGACTTATAAATTTATTGGCTCAGGTTGGATCAAGGGAAACGATACCTTTTCTTTGGAATATTTTTGACAGGGATCCGGAACCTGCAGTTAGAAGAGCCTGCGCCGATGCTATCGGCAGAATTGGCGTTGATCCTACAGGAAGGTCTTTTCATTCATACAACTTCCTGCTTTCGCCCAATAATCCAAATATTGATCCTCAGCTTGTTCTGGCGGCTTCTTCGTCAATTGCAAATTTGTGCCGCTTCTCCGGCCCTCCGCTTGCGCCCGAAGGTATAAGAGTTCTGCGCTATTTTTCCAATCTTACTTCTCTGCCGAATCATGTTAGGGCGCAGATACGTAACGAACTTGACGGTTTGTTCAGGGATGGCCTGGATCAGCCAATACAATAATCAGCGGTTTAGATTTTGCAGACGCTGGGCTTCTGCAAAATCTGCCTGAGCTTTTTCAACGTTTCCTTTGTTAAGCCATGCGTTGCCCCTGTTGCGCAAAGCTGTTATGTAATCGTTTCTAAGTCTTATCGCTTCTGTAAAATCTGTGATTGCCTTATCGTCTTCTTCTTTTCTGTACCATGCGCTGCCGCGTCTGTTCCAAATAACTGCATTTGCCGGTTCAAGCCTTATTATTCTATCGCAGTCTTCTATTACTTTGTCAAAGTTACCTGTCTGATAAAACGCATGGGAGCGGTTTATAAGGGCATCAACATAGTTTCTGTTTATAAATAATGCATGAGTAAAGTCTTCTATTGCAAGAAAAAATTCGCCGCGTTCAGATCTTGCAAATCCGCGGTAATTGTATATTTCTGCCCTGGTGTTGTCCAGTCTTATTACACGTGTGTAATCGTCGATTGCGCGGTTATATTCCCTTTTTTTCATCCATGCGTTTCCGCGCGAAATTAATGCTTCCGGAAACTCTCCGTTACGGTTAATAGAGGCTGTATACTCAATGATTGCTCTGTCATAATCTGCTCTATTGTAATATTGTTCACCGGTAAAATATGATATTAAGTATTGGTCGGCTCCCATCTTTCTTAAAACATCAAGATCGGGATTATCAAAGTTAACCGGATTTATTTCTGATATATTTACCCGCCCTTGTATTCCGCTAAGACCGGAAAGTGAAGATGTTCGTGAAACATGGTGGGATATACGCGGTGGTGCAGAAACGGCATTGTCCGGTTCCGGTTCGTCTTCTTCTATTTCTTCCGGCTCGCACTCTTCTGTTATTAATTCTTCATGTTCTTCTATATATAGTGCAGTAGTTTTGTTTTTACCTGTGCAGGTAACAATAACACTGCTTAATACAACAATGATAATTATTGCGGCAATTGTTAAAACTAAAAGAAAGAACTGGCTTTTAGTCAATATCAGCCTCAGAATTATTAACAGGCGCTTCCGGAACCGGTACTTCTTCTCTGTAAATAATTCTGATGTTTTCCACTGCTGCCCGGTGTCTTAGTTTTATTACCAGGATTTGATCATCTGGATAATATACCCAGCCCGATGAATCATAACGTTCAAACTGAGGGTCAGATCTCCAAACCATGTTGTGTATCTGGATGCTTAAAAAAGGGCGTACGCCGCGTATAATCATGTGATGCGCCGTATTTGCCGGGAAAGAAACTGTCAGATTTAAGTTACCTCCCGCTTCTATAACTCTGATATTAGGTGAAACTGTCCACGCCCAATGGCCTGCATTTGTAAGCCAGAGCGCTCTTGGATAATTATCTGTAGGTTTAAGAATATTTTGAAGTCTTCCGGCATTGCCTGCAGAAATAGCAGATAAAACAAGAGATCTGCCTATCGCAGCCCATTCTGTATTTTGCGTTGTCTCTGCCCAGAAAATTAAAGCTTTTCCAAGTCTCATGCTGTAATAGGATGTATTGGCTTCCGGGCTGGATGCATAAACTGCATCGTTTTCTGTATCCCTGTTTAAATTTTCCGATATAAGTAAAATCATCTGCTCTGTTAAATGTTCGATTAGGTTATTAATTTCCGGACGCCAGCGCTTAATATCATAAAAAAATTCCAAAAGACCCGGACTGTAATCGGATATTAGCATATCTGGTTTTGTATTCATTATTAGTTCGATAAATTCGTTTGCAAGAACTATATTGTTGCGCGTTAACAGGAAATCCAGGGTTTGTTCTTCTTTTAATACTTCAAGTGATCTGGCTCTTATCAGTCTGGTGATTGAATTCATTCTTTCATTTTCTGATGTTACAAATGTAGAATGTGCGTTTGCCATTCCTCCGACAAAACCTGCCGACCTAAAACTATGCCGCGGACTGTTTATAAAATTTGCAGAAATATTGCTTGATGCCGCCTGATAATTTCCCCTTTGCAGAGCCAACGATAGGAATGCGATTATATCGTCTTCGTTTTGAAGCGCAGCGGCATTTTGATTCCATTGCGCAAAATTTGAATCCTGCCAGCTTCTTAGAATATTTGCATAATTTGGTTCCTGCGCTACTACAAAATCTGCGGGATCAAACGCTCTTTGCCTGCCTCTGGAACGGTACGAGACAAATGAATTATCTCTGGATAAAACCATGTTTCCGGTTTCTAATTCATGACCCAAACTGCTGAATACATATCTGGAGCCGCTGTACATAATGCCTAGCTGCCCCGAGTCCTGAATAAGCGACGAATTTCTGCGGACAATCGGGATGATAACTTCTGATACATTCCCCGCTAATTCAGCGCTGATCTGCAGTTCTGCTCCTCTTGCTGAATCCAGAGAATTAAATGTTAGTACAGTTCCTCCCGGCAGGGTAAAGCGCACGATATTGTTCATATGAAGCATATGTTCAGGGTTTACTGCCGTTTTTACGCCGTTATTTCCCGTAAGCATTAAACCTTTTCCGCGTTCTTCTTTTAACGTAAACTCAAGACCGCCGTAAAATATTTTTATTCCGCCGGTTATCTCGCGGGTTTCATCATTAAAGGTATTATTATCTGTTAAACGGCCTCTTATGGTCATTCCGCCTGCGGGTACTGTAAAAGTTCCCTGATTAGAAAACTGCAGAATTACCAAAACACAGAATATTGCACAATACAGAACGGCAAGACCGATTACTTTTGTTGCTATAGGTTTTCTCATTAACGCTTAAACCCCTTGTTTAAACACGGCATTGTGTAACTTGCCGGTTTATTGTTTATTATATACAATATATTAGCATGAAAATTTATTTCAATGGAAGCGGTTTAATACCGCGTTTGTTTTTTTTACAGCTATTAATTCTTTGTTTTTCTCACTTTGCAGTAAGTCAGGATAATGATGTTCAGGCGATTTTAACAGAGGTTGCCGAACGGCTTTCGCGCAGGGAGTTTTCTTCGGCGCTTGAATTATTTAACCTGCTTCCGCCGGAATATGCAGAAAGTACAGGTATACGTATTATGCGGGCTTCCATACTGAATGCTGCAGGACGTCCTGCTGACGCAAGGCGGATTGCAGATGGTATTATTGCTGCAGACAGAAACAATACAGATGCTCTTATGGTATTGGCAGATGCCGCCGCACTGGAAAATAAGGAACGCGAAAGAAGGCAGTTTCTTGAAAGAGTTATAGGTATCAATGCAAATCATGCAAGAGCGCTCAACGATCTTGCAAATATCAACCTGGGGAATCAGAATCTGCGTGTTGCTGCAAATTATTTTGACAGAGCGCTTGCCGCAGAACCTGATAATGGTGAAGCTCTTGTCGGCAGAGCTGCTGTTTTCCGGTATAACAGGGATCCGCGCAGTGCAGAACGTCTTTTAAACCAGGCTATCAGTTTATATCCTGATTGGGCAAGACCTTTTCAGGAAAGAGCAAGATTGTATAAAGGATCTGGTTTTTATAATGATGCGCTTGAAGATTTTTCCGCTGCTTTAAAACTGGAGCCGGATAATTATTGGGTGCTTGTTGATTTAGGTCAGACGCTCATGGAAGTTAACCGCAAACAGGAAGCTCTTTTACATCTTAGCCGCGCTATCGAAGTATCTCCTGATGTTTTTATGGCATATGTTTACAGCGCTGCAATTAAAGATGAACTTGGCGATTTTGCCGGCGCAGAACATGATTATACTATTTTAGCAAGGCTTAGGCCGGATTATTATTTTGCATTTGAAGCGCTTGGCATTATCAGAATGAGAAACAAACAATGGGCGCTGGCAAGGGATGCGTTTTTGGATGCTTACAGACAGGCGCCAAGAGAATACAGCTATGCAATTTTGGCTGCTTTAAACTGGATGCGTGCAGGAAGACAGGCAGATCCAAGACAATTTTTGGCTCAGGTAATGCGCACAGCTCCAAGAGATTCTCTCGATTTTACAATGCTTAGGCTTCTACACGATTTAAGCGGCGATGCCAATGTTACAGTATTGGTAGAAAACGAAAGAAATATTTATACAAAGTCGCGTATGCTTTATTATCTTGCCAGTTATTATGATA
The DNA here is from genome assembly GCA_009785215.1 of Treponema sp. Taxonomy (GTDB): domain Bacteria; phylum Spirochaetota; class Spirochaetia; order Treponematales; family Breznakiellaceae; genus WQXQ01. Next base: position 18,080 of record WQWU01000026.1, read on the forward strand.
TAAGAGGAAACAGAAACCTGGCGGAAAGGTATCATTTAATGGTTCAGGATCTTGATGCTGTAGGTTTACTGGAATGGCGTCTTAATGAATTAATTCTTGCAGAACGCGGCATTGGCATAAGGAATGCAAGATGAGCGGTAATACAACAACAATCACGCTTAACGGAATAGAATTTAAATTGATAGGAACGGCTCATGTTTCGCGTGAAAGCATAGAAGAAGTTCAAAAAATTATCCGCGAAGAAAAACCTGATATGGTTTGTGTTGAGCTGGATCAGGGCAGGTATAATTCCATTACAAAAGATGATAATTGGGAAAAACTTAATTTGTCCAAAGTATTTAAAGAGGGCAAGGGTTTTTTATTAATTGCCAATCTTGTGCTTGCAAGTTTTCAGCGCCGTCTTGGAAATGAACTGGGAGTAAAACCCGGCGAAGAAATGAAAACAGCAATAGAAACAGCAAAAGAGATGGGGCTTCCTTATTGTCTTTGCGACCGCGAGGTGCATACAACGCTCCGCCGTGCCTGGGCGAGGTGCGGTTTTTGGAGCAAATCCAAACTGCTTGCTTCTCTTTTGGCTTCCGCATTTTCCAATGAAAAATTAAATGAGCAGGAAATAGAAAATTTAAAAAAACGCAATGAGCTTGACGGCATGATGAATGAACTGGCAGAATTTCTTCCCGGTGTTAAGGTTGTTTTAATAGATGAAAGAGATCAGTATTTGGCTTCCAAAATCTGGACATCGGCAGACGTAAATAAAACCCCGCAAAAAATTGCAGCTGTAGTCGGTGCAGGACATATGCAGGGAATGATAAGCCACCTGGAAAAATTAAGCCGCGGAGAAATAACCGCAGATACAAGTGAACTTGATATTATTCCGCCGCCAAGTATATTTTCCAAAATTCTGCGTTTTATTATTCCTGCCATGATTATTGGTCTTGTAACCGCAGGATTTATTACTGCCGGTAAAGAATTAGGTTTAACAATGATAAGAGAGTGGATACTTTGGAACGGCTCTCTTGCTGCAATCGGCGCAATTATTGCATTAGGGCATCCTTTAGCTATTCTTGTTTCATTTTTAGGTGCGCCGTTAACTACGCTTACTCCTTTTATCGGCGTTGGCATCATTTCCGGTCTTGTTCAGGCGGCAGTAAGCAAACCCAGGGTTTCGGATGTTCAGAATATTACAGAAGATACCACCAGTATAAAAGGTATTTACAGGAATAGAATTACAAGAGCGCTTTTGGTTTTTTTCTTTTCCAGTTTGGGCAGTTCTATTGCTACATTTGTTTTAATTCCATTAATGGGAAAGTTATTGGCAGGTTAAGGAGATTGTTATGAATAGATTTCTTTTTAAAGCAGGATTATTATTTTTTTCTGCAATGGTTTTAATTACTTCCTGTTCTACAAATCCGTTTACAGGAAAAAGGACTATGGCATTTGTAGGCAACAATACGCTTTTTGCATCTTCTTTTGTTCAGTATCAGCAATTTTTAAGCGAAAACAGGGTGATTACCGGAACGCCGGAAGCTGAAATGATTAATAATGCAGGAAATAAAATCCGGATGGCTGCAGAAAAATGGGCGGCATCGGTTGGGCAGCCTGGTTATCTTTCTGATTACAGGTGGGAATTTACCCTTATTGATTCCAATGAAATAAATGCATGGGCAATGCCAGGCGGAAAAATAGTTTTTTACAGGGGCATTCTTCCTGTTACAAGAGATGAAGCAGGTATTGCAGTAGTTATGGGTCATGAAGCTGCTCATGCTATTCTAAATCATGGACAGCAAAGGGTAAGCGCCAATATTCTTCAGCAGATTGGCGCAGTAGGTGTCAGTATTCTTGCTTCGGAACAAACTCCGGAAACACAGGCGCTTGCCATGACAATTTACGGGGCGGGTTCAACGCTTTTTGGAACTTTGCCTTATTCACGCGCTCATGAAATAGAAGCGGATCAAGTAGGACTTACGCTTATGATTATTGCAGGTTATGATCCGGAATCGGCTGCTGCTTTCTGGGAACGAATGTCTTCATTGGGAGGCGGCAGTATTCCGCAGTTTTTAAGTACGCATCCTTCTGACACAACAAGAATTAATGCATTAAGAAGATATATTCCGGAAGCAAGAAAAACAGCGGAAAGAATAGGTATAATTCAATAAGGGTTATTCTGTTATTCCGGTAAGTTCTGTTTTTTGACCTGTCAGCCTTGTTACCTGATCGTTTAGTTTTTCTGCTCTTTTTTCTGTGTCGTTATACTTATTAACTGCGCTGGAAAGATGTTTTCCTACAAGGCTGTACTCTGCAAAGAATTTTCCGAATTTGTCCTGAACCTGGGTTATGTCTCTAAGGATGGTTTTTGCTTCCTGTTCAACCTTTAATCCTTTTAACCCAAAAATAATTGCCATAAGATATGCATAAAAGCTGTTAGGTGATACAGGTATTACCCGTTTTTCCATAGCGTAATTTAATAGTTCAAAATCTTTGTTTGTAAATGAATCGTTTATTATTGTTTCATAATAAACATTTTCTGCAGGAATATACATAATTGCAAAATCAAAAGTACCTTCTGCAGGGTTTATATATTTTGATGCAATCTCATCTATGCGCTTTTTAACGCTTGTAATAAATTCTTTTCTAAAAACTTTTTTATCTTCATCGCTGTCTGAACCTATAAACCTTTGAAAACTTTCAAGCGGAAACTTGGAATCGACAGGAACAATATTTCCTTCCAGCTTTATTACGGCATCTACCTGAGTTCCGTTTTTAAAATTATATTTAATTTCATAGTTTGCGCTTGGAAAAATCTGTTTTAAAAGTTCTTCCAGAAGATACTCGCCAAGATTTCCGCGGAGTTTCGGAGCTTGAAGTATATCCTGCAGAGAAGAAATATTTTTTCCGATTTCTTCCATATTTTTTACAGTTTTTCCCAATGTACCAAGCTGATTATGAATATCGCCGAACATCTGGTTTGTACTGGACAGTTGTTTTGTAATATTGTTCTGCGTATTGTTTAGGCTTTGATTCATAATGGTCATCATCTGCTGGAGCTGGTTGTTAAGGTTTTTTTGAGTTTCCATTAAAAGATTCTGCTGGCTGGAAAAAGAAATATGCTGATTTTCCATTTGCTTTGTTTTTAGTTCGTTAAGCTGGTTTTTTAAATCGATCATTTGGGATGTATAATCCTGGTTTTTTCCGGAATACAATTTAACAAGAACCAAAATAACCAGTAAAAACAGAACAGCAAAAGCGCCTAGTGTAAAAATGTCCATAAGAGTTCCTTATTCAACCCTTTGAATAAGTGCGCCAAGGGAAGAAAGCCTTTCCGGCAGATGTTCGTATCCGCGTTCAATTTGATAAACATTGCGTATTGTGCTTTTACCTTCTGCGCACATTGTAGCAATTAACATTGCCATTCCTGCGCGTACATCAGGGCTTATAAGTTCAGAGCCGTGCAGTTTTGCAGGCCCCGAGATAACTGCGCGGTGCGGATCGCAAAGTACTATGCGTGCGCCCATGCCAATAAGTTTATCTACAAAGAACATGCGTGATTCATACATTTTTTCGTGAATTAAAACTGTTCCTTTTATTTGTGTTGCTACAACAATTACTATGCTTAAAAGATCCGGCGGAAAACCAGGCCACGGCGCATCATCAATTTTTGGGATCATTCCGCCGAGATCGTGGTTTACTTCCATACTTTGATTTTTCGGCACATGGATTACTGTTCCTTCGTGAGCCCAGACAATGCCGAGTTTTCCAAAGGCGATTTTTGCAGGACGCATATCAGAAGGACGCGCGCCTTCTATATGAAGATCGCCGCCTGTTACTGCTGCAAGACCGATAAAAGAGCCAACTTCCATAAAGTCAGGGCCAATTTCAAATTCACAGCCGTAAAGTTTTTCCACGCCGTTAATTGTAAGTATATTGGAACCGATTCCTTCAATTTTTGCGCCCATAAGAACAAGCATATTGCAAAGATCCTGCACATGCGGCTCGCTGGCGGCATTTGTCAATATTGTTTTTCCTTTTGCTAGAACGGCTGCCATTATTGCGTTTTCTGTTGCTGTAACCGATGCTTCGTCAAGAAAAATATCTGCGCCAATAAGGTTTTTTGCCGTAAATGTAAAATTATCGCTAACTTTTACTTTTGAACCAAGTTCTGTAAGTACCTGAAAGTGAGTATCAAGTCTTCTTCTGCCGATTACATCGCCTCCCGGCGGCGGAAGCACGACTTTTCCGGTTCTTGCAAGAATCGGGCCTGCAAAAAGAATAGAAGCTCTTATTTTTTTTGCCTGTTCTTTGGGTATTTCCGATGACTTTATATCTTTTAAAGATAACTTGAAGATATTGGGTTCTGGTGTTTCAACTTCACCTCCAATTGCTGCAAAGACATCCAGCATTACGCGGACATCTTCTATGTTGGGAATGTTTTTTAAAATAACAGGCTCATCGGTTAAAAGAGCCGCAGCGATACACGGCAGAGCGGCGTTTTTGTTGCCGCTTACCTTTATGGATCCATTTAGAGGTACGCCGCCGTTAATCAGGTATTCGCTCATACATTGAATGTAACTTGAAAGAGCTTTACTGTCAATTATGCATCCAATCCGCACACGCGTTTCCCGGTTGTTATTGCATATTTATATGGAAAGTGATATAAGTGTAAAATGAAAAAGACTATATTATTTTTATTTATTGGAGTTATATTAATTTTGAGCGCTACAGAAACAATTGATGCCCAGTCTTTGGGAGATGGAATTTTTGCGCGGATTACTACCAACAGGGGAGATATTGTGGTGCGTCTTGAATACCAGCGCGCTCCGCTTACGGTTTGTAATTTTATTGCTCTTGCAGAAGGCAGGATGGATAATCACAGAGGAAGGCGTTTTTATGACGGACTTACTTTTCACAGGGTTATTTCCAGAACAAACGGAGACGGGCAGGATTTTATGATTCAGGGCGGATGCCCGCAGGGAACAGGCACAGGCGGCCCGGGGTATCAATTTCCTGATGAAATTGATCCAGGATTAAAACATGATAGGCCTGGTGTTCTTTCAATGGCAAATGCTGGGCCAGGAACAAATGGCAGTCAGTTTTTTATCACAATAGTTCCTACTCCGCATTTAGACGGCCGTCATACTGTTTTTGGTTTTGTTGTTCAGGGGCAGAATATTGTTAATACAACAAGACAAGGGGATCAAATCAGGTCAATAACAATAATCCGAAATGGAACGGAAGCAAATGCATTCAGGGCGGATCAGGAAAATTTTGATAGATTGTTAAGCCAGGTTTCCGGCAGAAGTCAGTCTCAAAGACAGTCAGACCTTGCAAGAATCCGCGCCGATTTTCCAAATACACAGCAGACAGCTTCCGGGATTCGTTACATTATTCAAACACAGGGAACCGGAAATAAACCAACACGCGGCAGAAGTGTAAGTGTTAATTATGTCGGCAGGCTGCTTAACGGTACGGTTTTTGATGATTCAAGTTTAAGGGGAAGGCCTTTAGAATTTGAGGTTGGAACCGGCAGAGTTATTCCTGGATGGGATGAAATGGTTTTAGATATGAGAATCGGCGAAAAGCGTCTTGTAATTATTCCGCCGGAACTTGCTTACGGCGACAGGGCAGTAGGCGGCGTAATTCCTCCGAACAGTTTTTTGGTTTTTGAAATGGAATTGGTAAGTTTCAGATAAACCGGAAGAATTATGAGCGATGAAATAATTACTGATGAAAAAACTACAGATGAACTAACCGGCAAAAAAGTTTTTTTTCTGTATCCTACAGCCTCAGTAAAAAATCAGGTTATTACTGAACTGGTTCAGCATGAAATAGAAGTTTATACCTGTAAAGATCATAATAAACTTGGACGTGTTATAAAAAATTATCCCGATGCAATTATCTTTGCCAATATCGATGAAAGCATGCCGGAACTGGAATGGGAAAGATGGATATCCAACGTTAAAATTATAGCTCCGAATGTCAAAGTAGGAGTTTTTTCTTCCAGTTCTGATGAAGAATTAAAAAATAAATATCTGAATAAATTAAATGCAGCATGCGGTTTTATTACGCTTAAGCTGGATATGACAAAAGCAATTCAAAAAATTATTGACATTCTGGAAGTTATGAATGTTAAAGGCAGGCGCAAGTATCTTCGCGCGTCTGTCGAACGTGAAACAACTGCAACAATTAATATGCCTTATAACGGTGAATATATTAATGGAACAATTAAAGATATAAGTGTTGTTGGTATTTCATGTGTTTTTGATCACGATCCAGGATTGAAAAAGAACGCATTGCATAAGGATCTTCAGATTAGGCTGCAGAGTATGCTGTTAAAAGTAGAAGCAGTTGTATTTGGTTCCCGCGAAAACGACGGACAACTGGCTTATGTTTTAATTTTTACCCAGCGGATAGACCCGGAAGTCCGGGTCAAAATCCGTAAGTATATTCAGCAAAATCTGCAGTCCAAGATGGATTCCGAAATTAATTAAAATTAATTAATTCCAAAAAGTTTTATTCCCTCTCCCGGAAATTTTTTCTTTACCTTTGTTATGGCTTCTTTAATGCCTTTTGCTTCTTTTTCTTCGCACCAAATGACAAGTGAAAAATTTTCTTCCGGCCAGACAGCGTCTCCCATGCGGGGGCCGCAGGCGCCGACACCCAAAATATTTGGAATCTTTGTGTAATATTTGCCTACTTCTTCTTTTGCAAGAGCTTCAAGAATATTTTCTTCTACAGAACGATTGGCAATTATTTCTACCCGAATCATGATAACCCCTCTTTAAATTTTGCACGGCCTTCGCCGGCTGCGATTTTTTCGCGCTTTTCCTGCGCTTTAACAGCGCGTTTGTCAGAATGCTTGTTAATAATAGCATACGTTGTCGGCATTAGGAATAATGTCATTAATGTTCCAAAAGAAAGGCCGCCAAGAACTGTTTTTCCAATCGGCGCTACAAGTTCTGTACCTTCGCCCGGGAAGAATGCCATAGGAACAAGCCCAAGTACTGTGGTTAAAGTTGTCATTAAAATCGGGCGCAGACGGCTTCGGGCAGCTTCGATAATTGCATCATTCAGCGGATAACCGCGCTTGCGAAGAAGGTTTGTGTAATCAACAAGGATGATACCGTTGTTTGTAATAATACCGATTAATACCAATAAACCAACCGCTGTAAGAACATTAAAGATAGTATTTGTGATAAGGTAAATTGCAACAATTCCAATAATGGAAAGAGGTATAGTAAGGATAATTATAAGCGGAGATTTAAACGATTCAAACAAACTTGCCATTATTCCGAATACAAGGAAGATTGCAACAACGCAGATAAGCAAAAAGCGCCCGAATATTCTTATCATTTGAGAATTTGCTCCGCCGTATTCAATGATAACATCATCTTCTATCGGAATTTCTGATCTTATTAGATCTTCTACCAACGTTTGCAAATGGTTTGTCCTGACTCCCGGTTTTGCTCCTGCTGTTACGCGGATTACACGGCTTTGATTTTCGCGGTTAATTGAAAGAGGACCGGTTCCTTCCTGGTATTCAACAAAGCTTGACAGCGGAACCCTGCCAGCCATTTGGCTGTTGATAAAAATATGATCAAGAGCAGGAAGAGTGCTGCGATCTGCTTCTGCAAGAATAAGGATGACATCATAATCTCTTCCGCCGGATTTATATCTTGTTGCAGTAACTCCGTCAACTGCAGCCCTTATTTCGTTGCCGACTGTAAAAGTATTAAGGCCAAGAGCATACATTTTTTCGCGGTTAATGATTATTTCGAACTGAGGCAAGCCGTCTCGTAAATCTACCTGAGGCTCTGTGACATAATCGGACAGCCTTTCTTTTAACAATGCGGCGATTCGTTCGCCGATTGCTTTGCCTTTTACAAGGTTATCTGTGCGTAAAATAATATCTACAGCACTGCCGCCGCCCATCATTCCGCCGCCCATTCCGCCGCCGAATGAAAACATTACGCCGGGGAACTGGTTAAAGTAAGGACGGAGTCTATCCTGTATTTCGATAGCGCTTTCTGTCCGTTTTGAATATTCTACAAGATTAATTCTAAGCGATCCTGAATGGCTGCTGGTTCCGCCGAACCCCATCATTCCGCCGCCGCCTGCACGCAGAACTATTCTTTCGTATTCACTAACTTCTTTTTCTACAATTAACTGAAGCTGCCTTAAAACAGTTTCTGTTTCATGGAGCGGAGTACCCATTGGCAGTGTTGCAGTTATGTTTACATTATCACTTTCTTCCTGCGGCATAAACTCCCAGCCGACTATCGGAATAAGAATGATGCTTATAATAAATAATCCAACCAAAAATAAAATAACTTTTAATTTATGGTTAAGTACTTTTTTTACGGCTCCTTTGTATTTATTTTCCAGCCAGACAAAGAAATTTTCAAATTTATCATCAATAATTTTCATCTCGCCGCTGAGAGGCAGCTGTTTTCGCGTAACAATAGGAAGGTAATGGCTGCAAAGCGCCGGAACAAGGAAAATAGCCGTAAATAATGAGATGGCTAATGATATTACAACTGTAAAAGCAAGGCCAGAAAACATTTCTCCTGCGATTTCCAAAAGCCCCTGGAACATAACAAGAGGCGCAAAAACACAAATTGTTGTAAGGGTAGAAGCAGTAATGGCGATTATCATTTCTGATGTGCCAAGAATAGAAGCAGTTTTTAATTTTGCGCCTTTTTCCCGGTATTTGTAAATATTTTCCAGAATAACAATAGAGTTATCGATTAACATTCCTATTCCAAGAATTAATCCTGCCATTGTCATAAGATTTAATGTTAGTCCTGCAAAGTACATAAACAGCATCGTTATAATAACAGACACAGGAATACTTATGCCGATTATTAATGTTGGTTTTTTTGCGCGAAGGAATAAAAAGAGCGTAATTACGGCAAGCAGAGCGCCCAAAAAAGCAGAGGATGTTACCTGATTAAGTGAATTTTCTACAATGTCCGTTGTGTTAAATAATTCTGTTATTATAACATCAGAAGGCAGTTCCTGAGAGATTCTGGACAGTCTAACGCGTAAATCTTTCATGGTTTGCACAGAATTTTTGCCGCTCTGTTTTTGTACATATAATGTTACTGCAGGCTGATTATTAACAAAGACAACATTGGTTTCATCACGGTAACCTTCTACAACATCGGCAAGGTCGCGCAGAAAAATCTGGCGAGGCATCTGCATTTGACCGCTTACCATTCCGCCGCCGCGGTAGCTTACTACAGTGTTTGCAATATCTTCAAGTGATGTGTACTCACCCATGGTAGTTAAGATGTAGGACATGCCTCCTTCTGTAATTGTTCCGGCGGCTGTTTGCATGTTCTGCGCGGCAATCATCTGCTGTATCTGTGTTATTGTAAGGCCGTATGCTTCAAGGCGGCTTTGCGGAATTTCTACACGGATTATTTTTTCCCTGCCGCCTTCCAGCGAAGCTGTTGCAATACCCGGCGTTTGTTCAATGCGGGGAATTATGGTATCTTCTGCAATTTCGCGCAGTTCTTCCGGAGTGCGTCTGTCCGAAGTAACCATAAGAGCCATGATTGGAAGCATGGAAAAATCGGCTTTAAAAATCATCGGCGATCTTGTGCCTGTTGGCATAAAGTTTCTGACAAGCTCAAGCGCATCGCGGATGGAGTTTGAAGCATCGGACAGATCTGTTCCGTATGTAAACTCCAATAGTACTATACTGCTGCCTTTACTCGATATAGACGTTACCTTTTCAAGACCTGATACGCTTGACAATACAGCTTCCATAGGACGCGTAACAGAACGTTCAACTTCTTCCGGCCCTGCTCCTGCATATGAAGTTATTACTGCTATCATGGGATAGGTAATTTCCGGATATAAATCGATGGGAAGATTCATCATTGCAAATAGTCCAAGCCCTATAAGAAGGAGGAATATTATTAAAATCGTTGTTGGGCGCGAGACAACCCCTTTTACCATGTTCATAATTGTTCCCTTAAAGGTGTAACACGTTCAATGATATTAACCCTTGTACCGTCATCCAGTAATGATTGCCCTCTTACAACAACTTCTTCATTGGCTTCGAGCCCATTAAGAATTTCTACAACTCCGTCAATTAAAATGCCGCATGTTACAATTCTTTTTCTTACAATATCGATCTCTTCGTTTTCTTCGTCTTTTCCTACAACATAGACATACTGTTCGCCGAATCTGTTTATAACGGCAGCTGCAGGAATCTTTACAATATTATCCTTGCGTTCTGTTATAACTCTTACTCTTGCAAACATTCCAGGTTTTAATTTTGATCCTTGATCCGTTACATTAACCCTTACTTCCATTGTGCGCGATGCAAGATCGACAGTCGGCGATATTTCGCTTACTGTTCCGTAAAAAATTTCGCCTGGCCATGCATCTAAAGTAATTTCGCAGGAAAGGTTTAATGCCATTCTGGAAATAAAACGTTCAGCTACATTAAGGCGTATTTCAAGCCCGCCTCCGCCGGCTATCCGTGCAAGCGGAACTGCCTGTGTTACCGTCATTCCAACCTGTGCAGGTATCATTACAATTGTTCCGCTTATTGGAGCAGTTGCAATACTTTGTCTGAAAGTCATTCCAGGCCGTGATGGATCTATAGAAGCTATTCTATCCCCTCTGTTTACCCTGCGGCCGACTGTAACAAATATTTCAGTTACTCTTCCTGCTGCTTCCGGCAGAACATCTACTGTAGAACCTGCGATAATATCGCCGGAAAATGTAATATAGTCCTGAATCTGCCCCTGTACTGCGGCTATTGTATTAACTGCAAAAACAGGTCCTTCCTGTGTTACTTCGTCTTTATTCTTCGAAGCGCAGCCAGTAAATAAAACGATTACAAGCAGCGCAAACAATACGGGTATAATATTTTTTCCCAATCTTTTTTTCATTATTCGCTCCTTTTTGATAATGTTCCAAAAGGAACACCGATAGAATATTCCAGATCTATAAGACCGTTAAGGTAATTAAATTGCTGTTCAAGCAGCTGTACTCTTGCCTGCCGCAGGGATTGTTCGGCATTTTGAACCTGAAAGTAATCCTGTAAGCCAGCCTGATAAGCCTGTTCTGTTAAACGATATGATTGTTCTGCCAAACTGACTGTCTGTGCCTGCGCTTCTGCATTTATCCGCGTTCTTTCAAGAGCGAGAACAGTATTGTAAACTTCTATTTCTGTTCCGTTTATCATTTGCGCAAGACCGATATTTGCTGTTCTAATTTGATCATCAATTGCCCTTACACCCTGAAAATCTGTGCTAAACGGAATCAGGCTGTGCAGGCGAAGCGCAACTGTAATGGAAAGCGAACCGGTTTTTCTCCAATCGCTGTTATTGCCGAACCATGAATCCTTCCATGGGTCTCCCATTAACACCGAGTTGCTGTTCCAGCTTAAATTAAGGCTTGGAGTTAACGCATAAATCTGCATTCTGCGTGCGCTTTCAAGCATCATTATAGTTTGCCTTAATTCATGAATATCAGGTTTTCCCGATGCCGCTTTTGTTATCATTTCTGAAATATCAAGAGGAATAAAATTTGCGTTTTCTGTCATGGGAATAAGCTCAAAAGGAGTATTGTAATCCATGCCAAGATACATTGCAAACTGCGCCATTAAAAGTTTAAAAGAATTTTCCAATTGTTCTATATGAGGGCGCATATTTTCCCTTGCAACCCGTGCCTGAAGAAGAGTAAGTTCCGGCGCGAGTCCTGCATTGTAATTCGCCTGCGCCATTTGCACCTGCCTTTCTACGTTTTCAAAACTGCCGCGTAAAAGGATAATATTTTCGTTTAATAAAAGCAGGTTGTGATACGATTTGCGCACATCGCGTTCAAGCTGTAATTTTGCTTTTTCATAGCTTAAAACACCTGTTTCATAATCAAAGCGCAGGCGTTTCATGTTTTCGAACATTGCGGCGTTTAAATTAAGCGATACCTGAAGGTTGCCTATAACACGCCATTGCGGCAGATCTACCGAGTAGGGAACGCTTAAATAAACATCTGCGCCCGGCGGAAGCGTAACTCCCGGAGGTACCGGAAAGAAAGGCGAACCGACAAGTCCCGTAGGAACAGCAGCTTCTATTCCAGACATTGTCTGCGCCTGATTATCCCTGTTTAAAGTTCCAGACACAGTCACATTCGGGATAAACTGGTTCCATGAAAGATCAGATGAGCGTCTTCTTGTTGCCAGATTTATTCTGGAAGAATCAAGACTAAGGTTGTTTTTTACTGCAAGCTCAACTGCTTCATCCGGGCTTAGCCGCATAGGTTCAGATTCCTGAGCCTGAAGATTAATGTTTATCAATATGATAACTGCCAATAAACAAATATGCCGTTTTAATATTAACCGCTTCATTTTTTAAAGCCTCCAAGTCCTAGTGTAACAAATTTATATAAAACCCGAATACAGTCACTTTGCGTTTCTTTTTTGGGGTGTATTGTTAAAATATTTATCAGCATAAATAAAATCCAGTGCGAGATTCGCTGTTTTTCATCTTCTGCAGAATTTTTTATTGGTTCTATATCGACATCCTCGAATAATCTGAATATTTCAACCTGGTTTTCCGGTTTGCCAAGTTCCAGTTTGCGGGTTCGTATCCAGTCCATAGCTATAAGAATTTCCGGTCTCGACCTAAGGTATACAGCGATTGAAAATATTCCCAAATAAAGCTGTTCTGCCGTATTTGCAGATAAATTAATTCCCTGGCGCGCAAACTCAATTATCCGTTTAAACTCAGTTACAAAAAGACGGCGAAGCATATCTTTTTTATTTTTAAAATGCCCGTACAGGCTGCTTTTGGAAAGCCCTATTTTTTTTGCTACCATTTCCATGGAAACTTCCCATGGGCCTGCTTCTGCTACTGCTTCTGCAACTGCTTTAAAAAACGGTTCTGGCTCTGCATTTAGCTTCATTTTTTTTATTAATAGTTCCAGTTCATCAAAATTATGCATTATGCTGCCGGCTGAATAACCAAGACCGCTTTCTATCGTTTTGCAAATATTCATAGTGATACTTTTTATTTCTTCCTCTGTTAATGGGGTTTCCATAGTTTTTCTTGTTTTATGGTAATGCGACATAAAGAATGTAAGCGTTGCAAATATCAATCTGATTAATACAGGATTACCTGCGTATTTTTTCATGATAATAATCTGAAGCGCATCTAAGTCTACATTACGTTCCTTTAACCTCTGAACGATTGTGTTTTTGTCAAGGTTCCGGGCATAAATATTTATTAACGAAAATATCAGCGCATATGCATTACGTGCAAAATAATCTGAAATGCTGCTTATTATGAACGAAATACCTTCGTCTGCATCTTTGGCTTTTAAAGCCTTATCAAAGTCTGCTTTGATTGAATCAGCAAAATCTTCCATGAAGTGTTCTGCCATAGCTGTGGTAAGCGCCTGTTTATTTTCAAAATGACGGTATAAAGCTGGTTTACTTACACCTAACTCTCTGGCAAGCTGGGAGAGACTTGTTTTCCTGTAAAAATTGCGGCCCCAAACACGAAATGCCGCATCAATTATTTCTTTTTTTGTCATTTTGCACCATATTTAGGTAATTGTAACGATATTCCGATTTAAAAAAGCCGGTTACCGAACGGTCGTTAACATAACTATAACAAAAATAAAATTAAAAGGCAACATATAATTTAAAAGTTTTTTTAAAAATCATTAATGTATGGTCTTTAATTTATAATTGTGGTATATTTTGAATAACGCTTTGTTCTATATTAACATGTTATTTAGAGGTGATGTTATGAAAAGGTCTAGTTCATTGGTAACTGAGCTTCTGGTACCAATTATTATTGGTATTTTTACATCTTGTGTTTTGATGTGGATTGGATTTACCATCGGAATGAGGGTAAACGCAGGCCGCGATGCTAACAGAATCATGTACGAATCAACTGCGCATATGCGTGATAAGATTGATGCATGGCTTACTGAGTGTTCCATGGTACTGGATTTTACAGCCATTGGTGCGCTTCCAAAAATGCTCGAAAATCCTGTAAATACTGAAGACCTTTATGAATTTTACCTGGCTATGGCGGATATTCATCCTGATGTGGATCTGGTGTACGGAGCCAGCGCGGGGAGATGGGATGCTCCCGGCGGATATATGGTATTCAGCGATGGATGGGTTAATGATGATCCTTATTACGATAATACCAAACAGCCATGGCATGCCGGTGCAATTGCCGGCAGAGGCGAAACTGTTTTTACAGATCCATACTTTGATGAATATACAGGGGAATTAGTAATATCGATAGTTAAAGCTATTAATCATCAAGGGAGAATTTTGGGAATGGCAGGGGTTGATCTTTCCATGGCTGCCCTGGATGAGATAGCCAATGATACATCCATCGTAGATGAATTAAGAAGTTATATTGTTCACTCGTCCGGCAAGTTTCTTTCATATCCTGATAACTCATTTATTATGGAAAAAGATTTTTTTGAACACAATGGGCTTGAATCGTTCCGTTATCAGGCGCTTTCTGGAAACAGCTTTTACAGCGCAAGCGGTAAAACAATTATTTGTTCAATGCCTTTTTCTGCAACAGACTGGACTCTTATTTCTATTTTACCTAAAAACACGATATATCAGGCAGGAAACCGAACTGGCAGAATATCCATGGTCATGGTTGCTTTTGGAATGATTGGCTTTACACTGGTGTTCCGGCCGATTGTTAAAAAAAAGGTAAAACCCATTATAGAGATGTCAGAAGAATTAAAGGAAATTGCCGAAGGTGAAGGTGATTTAACCAGAACTGTTGATCTGAAATCCAAAAATGAAGTTGGTGAACTTGCTCATTATTTTAATTTAACAATTTTAAAGATAAAAAATCTTGTTGTTAATATTAAGGACGAAGCTAATGTTCTTTCAGAAGTCGGCAATGATCTTGCAACAAACATGAATGAAACTGCCGCCGCTGTAAATGAAATTACTACCAATATTCAAAGTATTAAAAGCCGCGTCCTTAACCAAAGCGCAAGTGTCAGCGAGACTCATGCGACAATGGAGCAAGTAACGGTTAATATTAACAAATTAAACGGACATGTAGAAAGCCAAAGTCACTATGTATCCCAGGCATCGGCGGCTATAGAAGAAATGGTTGCAAATATTCAATCTGTTACTGATACATTGGTTAAAAACTCGGCAAATGTAAAAACCTTAAAAGAAGCTTCGGAAGTTGGGCGTAACGGCTTGTCAGAAGTAGCGACAGACATTCAGGAGATTGCCCGCGAATCTGAAGGTTTATTGGAAATTAACTCTGTTATGGAGAATATTGCAAGCCAGACAAATTTGCTTTCCATGAATGCCGCAATTGAAGCCGCTCATGCAGGAGAAGCAGGCAAAGGATTTGCTGTTGTTGCCGATGAAATCCGTAAACTGGCAGAAAACTCCAGCGAACAGTCAAAGACTATCAGCTCTGTATTAAAAAAAATAAAAGAATCTATCGATAAAATAACCCAGTCTACAGAAAATGTTCTAAACAAATTCGAAGCAATCGATACGAATATCAGAACTGTTGCAGAGCAGGAAGATGTTATCCGGAATGCGATGGAAGAACAGGGCGAAGGCTCAAAGCAGATTCTTGAAGGCGTAAGTAATGTTACTTCTATAACCAGGCAGGTAAGAAGCAGTTCAAACGAAATGCTTATAGGCGCAAAAGAAGTTATTCAGGAAAGCGAAAGACTGGAAAAAGCAACACAGGAAATAACATCCGGCATGAACGAGATGTCTACAGGAGCGGAGCACATTAATTTAGCTGTTAATCATGTTAACGAAATAAGCGGCAAAAACCGCGAGGGTATTAATATCTTAATTAAGGAAGTATCACGCTTTAAGGTAGATTAGTGTCCGGATATAACAGGAACTCCCAAAAACCGATTGGTGTTTACGGGGCTTCCTGTTTTTGTTGCCTTTTTGTCATTTTCCTCTTATCATTGTAGTTAGTTTGTATTTTCAGAGGGATTTATGAAGAGGCAGATATTTTTTATATTATGTTTAACTATTGTCTTTTCCGGCTGTGCCAAAAAAGAAGAAATAGTATATAAACATTTTCAGTACGAAAAAACCTTTTTTGATACATACCGCATAGAAATGGATATTTATCTTGAAAATATCGGGAATTCCAGAAAAGCAGCAAAACTTGTAAGGCAGTTAATATACCAGAACAAGAATTTTGAAGAATTTATCGCTTATAAAGAAAATGATTTTATTAGTAACAATTATATTGGCGAAATTAAAAGCGATATTTATCCGCCAAGGAGAAATCAGACCGGGCTTGAGTACCGTTATAATTCCCACTTGATAGAAAGTTATAATATCTTGTTTAATGACAGTTCTTATATAATTATCGAATTTAACAGTTTTTATTACTATGCTTATTCGCCGCATGGTTATTTTTCTACAAGATACTTTATTATTGACATAATGGAGGAAAGAATACTTGATCTTGCTGATATTATTTCTCCGATACCAGATGATATTCTAAGAATTATAACAGAAGAACATGCAATAAATAATTACTTGCGCGACGGGATTTGGCCGCCCGATTCCATAAATATAGGGCACAATGTAGAGTTTATCTGGAATATTTTTACAATAACGCCTTATTTTTATGCAACAATTCATGTTGAAATACCTGACGAAATCGGGAGTCTTTATTTAACAGAAAAAGGCCATGATATAATATCCAGAGTTCGCAGTAATATACAGACATTAATTGAATCTATACAGCCTTAATATACGCAGCTTTTTATGTGATTGGGGTTTAGCGAAATTAAAATTATAAAGGAACAAAAATATGAAAAGTAAAGTTTTATCCTGCATTTTAATTCTTAGCTGTTGTTTTGTCTGGGCGCAGAAGAATTCTGCAGGTGCCGAAGATTTTCTGGAACGCGGTATGGTTAATTTCCGCAATGGGCAGCTGGAACTGGCTATAAACGATTTTAATGAAGTTTTAAAATTAAACCCAGGAGAATCGATCGCTTATTTAACTTATAATTACAGAGGAGAAGCTTATTATTTACTGGAACAATATGAACTTGCAATAAGGGATTTTAGCGAAGCTATTAAAATAGATAATGAAGATGCATATACATTTGTTCTGCGCGGAGATACTTATAGAATATTAAACCAGTTTGATGCCGCTTTATGGGATGTTAATGAAGCAGTTAGACTGGATCCCAACGATTTTGAAGCGCACGCTGTACTTGGTTTAATATATCACGATCAAAGCAAATATGAAAAAGGGCTTGTAAGCCTTAATGAATCTTTAAGATTAGTGCCTGCTGGCACCTGGGTATATTCATTAAGAGGTACAATTTACTGGAGACAGGGATTTTATGATTTAGCATTAAATGATCTAAATGTATCCATCACAATGTTTCCTGACGATTGTTACTCATTTTTAAACAGGGGAATTGTTTTTAGAAAATTAGGAGATGAAGCTGCTGCAATTAGAGATTTTAATGAAGTTATAAGACTTACCGGCGAATCCATAAAAGAAACCGGTGCTTTCTGGTACTTTTCAAATAGAGGTGAAGCATATAGACTGCTCGGCGATCTGGAAGAAGCTTTGGAATGTTTTAATGAAAGTATCAGGTTAAGAAATGATAACGCTCCTTCTGCGATTTACGGAAGACGCGGTATTGTACACAAAGAATTAGGGCAAATGGATCTTGCCCGCCAGGATTTTGAAAGAGCTTTAAGCCTTAACCCGACACTGGAATGGGTATTAAGCGAGATGGCTGGGCTGTGAGGCTGCCTGGGAATAATCTCACACAGTACCTTGCAGCGCAGCTTCCAGCAGGCACGAGAAACAATCATTCGGCTGGTTTCGCAGTATTTGTAGAAAAATTATTGACAATAGTATCACTTTTTAGTACTATGATATTATGAGCTCTAAACATAAAAAGACAATGGAAATGATATACAAAAATCCTGTTCTAGCCAGTATTCC
>WQWU01000027.1 GCA_009785215.1 Treponema sp.
TATTAAAAAATCTTCGCTTTTTTTGCGTGAATAGGCGCTTGCAATGATCGAACCTGCCATGGTGGCTAACTGGAATTCACCTTCCGCCCAGTTTGCTTCTTCGAACATCGTAAAGAAAACAAGATATCCTGCTCTGCTGCCGCCGATGGTCAGCGGAATGTAACAAAAACTTTTTTCTCCTAGATCGGTTGTTGGGTATCTTTGAAAATACCGGAAAGCCGCTTTTTCGTAGAAGCATCCTGTTCTGTCGGCTTTATCGAGTATCGGCTTCATCATTTTAAAAGAAAGAGATCGTTCAATTACTTTGGGTGTTTCTTCGGATATAACATCTTCATAAGTGCATAAAAGTGAGCCATCGCTCTGAAACTCTAAAATAATCGCTCTGTCTGTTTTGGTAAAATCACGCAGTTCGTAAAGCGCATTGCCTATCAATTCATCAAAATCGTATGGGCGGGTAAATGGAACAGAAAACTCTGACATGAACTCTTGTGTGCGCAATTCGGCTTCATTTGCCGCAAGCAGGATTTCTTCGCTTTTTTTTCTGGAGTACGCCCCTGCGATGATCGAACCTGCCATTGTTGCAAGACGGAACTCTCCCTCCGCCCAGTTTGCCTGCTTGAACATTGTAAAAAACACAAGGTATCCTGCTCTGTTGCCGCCGATTTTTAACGGTATGTAACAGAAACTTTTTTCGTTTAAATCTGTGGTTGGATACCTGTTAAAGTAACGAGACGCTTCCTTTTCGTAGAAACAGCCCGTATTATCCGCTTCGTCAAGAACTGGTTTCATCATTTCATAAGTTAGCGAACGTTCCAGAACCTTTGGCGTATCTTTATTAATAACGCTCTCATAAGTGCAAAGAAGCGATCCATCAGGCTGGAATTCTAAAATGATGGCTCTGTCGGTTTTTGTAAAAGCACGAAGCTCATATATGGCATTTTCGATTAATTCATCAAAATCATAGGGTTGAGTAAATGGTACAGAAAACTTTGAAATAAACTCTTGTGTGCGTAATTCTGCCACAGTACCGTTGGTTGTGACCGCACCGGAAACAGCACTTTTTTCTTCCATAAGTAATATTATACAAAATATTACTTATTTTGTCCAAATAAAACGCTGATTATTGATGGCAACTAATGTCTGTTTACGTCTTAATATCCGTCTGACATTGCACGGTTCTGATCACGCTGATACAATTCCTGATACACAAAGCTGCGATTTTTAAGTCTTTCTTTAACTTCCTGAGTAAACGGCATATGACGCCAGAAAGTGCCCCGGACATCTTTATCAAGTTTTTGTATACCTTCCGCTTCTTTTGTCATCCATAAAATGTAATCACGGATAAAATATTCTTTAATATCGCCCTTTAATTTGTTTGCCTGATACCACTGGTAATAATGTCCGGTAAGCCCTTCTTCCATCCAGTAGAACGATGCTTTTTCTTTTGCAACCTGCCAGCGAAGATCTGCAACAGCGGTAAGAACTGCCAAATACAAGTTTCTTGGATACATCGGAACAATAATACGTCCTCGGCTTGTCGCACGATTAAATCGATCAAACGGTTCCCAGCAAAAGCCCATATCACCGTAAGTTGGAATTAACAAAACAAACGGCGCAATGCGGTTCAATCTATTTTTATATATTCTGCAGAATGCTTCTTTATCGATACTTTCTATTCTGGCAAGCATGGCAATAATATTTTCCCGTAAACCTACTTCGTTTGGAACACTGTGATAATACTCAGCCAAAAGCAGAGGGAAGTGATTCCCCTGTCTGCCGACTGTCATTTTTGCCATTTGTCGAATAGTATCAAACTCGGTATCAATAGCGCCAATATCGACAGAAACAGCTCCGCCTTCGGATTCCAGTTTTTCTTGCAGATTCTGAACATCCGCTTCGGCGCTGGAAAAATCTCTTATGCTTAAACTAAGCTCATGATCATTTTTTACTAATTGTTTCAAAAGATTCTGGATTTCGTTTATCGCCATCTTCTGACCTTCGGTAAGGCAGTCGCTTATATCTGTAAATCCATGAAGCGGATGATGCTCAAAAATAGAGTTCATTCTATCCCGCAGGATCCTTTCTATCTCATGGCGTTCTCTGTCTTTCGCCTTTAATATCGATCTTGATCCGTCAAATTTTCCCTGCGCCTTTTCCAGTAATGCAGAAATTTTAGACTGAGCATTGCCCCGGACAACCCTGACTTCGTCTGTGCTGGACGGCCGCATTTTTCCGGTTCCAATTCCATTAAGCCATTCATCCATATAATAAACAGGCTGATCCAACTCGTTAGCATCCACAACTTTACTGAAAAATTCCCTTGTTTCAGCATTAATAAAAGACGGGTGAATAAGACCAAAGCGAAGCAGATACTTCTTTGGCGGCGACAATTTACCTGATGCTTTTCTGGCGACATTTAAAAGATATTCCCAAAAAGGAGACATGAACTGCTGGCGGAAAACGCTTCTATCTTTTGGATCTTTAGCGGTAAGAAATTTCTGCAGAATACCATGTACTCTTTGAGCAATATCACCTTCGTTGGAAAGAGCAGTTTTATAATAATTGGGATCATTAAAAAAATTGTGCCCTTTTTCTTCCAGACGCTTGGTTACTTCAGGAAAGCCTGATGCACTAAGATCAACCTCTCCGCCTGAAGCGCTAGATATGTCTGCGAAATCATTTTTGTTTTTCTCGCCAAAAATGTCGCCAAAATCAGGAAGCGGACCGTCACCGGAGCCTGCGGTTCCTAACAAAGCGGCAAGTTCAGGATCTATATCCCCTTGTTGTACCTTTCCAGCCATAATTTCATGTTAATTCTTTTCTGGCTGGTTGTCAATGTTATTAATCTATTGTATTTTAATAATTAATATCAGGAGGATATCTATGAAAAAGATTCTTTTACCTTTTGTTTTAATAACCTGTACCTTGTTTTTCCTTTCTTGCCAGCGAAACGAAAGAATGCAGACTTTTAATCCGCAGGGCGGAAGCGGCTACACACAAAATGAAACGCTGATAAGATCATCAATATCAAAACCGGGTTTTGCAATGCCTGTATCCCCATGGTTTTACGTGATTGACGGAGCCGATGACGGAACCGAAGCTGTAAGAGTCCGGGGAAGCGCACAAATGGCTCTTGGCGAAAGTATAATGATCGGAGAACCAAGACGTCTAACCTGGGTAAACAGTAATAATGTTTCAAGTATTTTAAACTTTATAGAAGTCCACAGAGAAAACGGAACCGAAGGATTTGCGCTTGCCAATCAGGTCACAGAGGGCGGCAGACTCGCAGTAGTAATCGATGACAGAGCTACCCTGTTCAGAACCCCCAGAACTGTCGATGTAACAAATACGATTCTTTCGCGTATGACAGTTGTTATTTGTTATCCGGAAACCGAAAGTAATGGCTTTATAGAAGTAAGAGGCTGGGATCCTGTCCGTGAAAGATATATCGACCCTAGTGCAAGCTTTGTCCGTACTACCGCCATTTCAAGAAGGGATTCAGATATTCAGTCTTCCATACTTTTACAAACAGCTTTAATTCAGCCGGCAAATCAGCAGGTTCGCAGGAATGCTCTTCTTGAATCAGCTTTACTTGATTACCCGGATTCAGTGTTTAACTCAGAAATATTTGATATAGCTAACCCTAACACTTCCGGAGTAATATTCGAAGAATATTAATATTTTTCAAATATTAAGCCAGCAGAATATCAAGGTCGATTTCACCGGCGGTGCAGGGAACGGTAATTCCCCAGTTTTCCAGCGCCTCCGGATGAATCTCTCCAAAAACGCCGGCTCTTTTCCCTTTGTAAATAACAGCCGCTGCCCGCCCGGGAATAAACCTTTCATCTGATGATTCTTCTACATCATATTCACGAGACAAGTAATAAAACAGCGCCTGAAGCTCTGCGGCGGCTGTGTTAAAGTTAGCATCCGAACCAACATGAAGAAATCCGGCAAACTGACGCGTCTTGCTGTTGCAATTTTCTGAGTCATCCTCAGAAGGGTTTACAAGCCAGGCAACTTTTCCCACCTCAAATATTTTATGCGGATAAACAGAACGCCCAGAAATTGATTCGCTTGCCATAAGCGAAGCTATAACAGAATCGCGTACAAACTCATAATTTTCTGTCATTGGGTTAAAGATACGTATAATTTTAGAACCGTCTCCGCGCATATTTTCTACAAGGCTTTTGCGGGAACCCAAATAGTTAAAAATCATTTCCTGATACCCCATTCCAACAAGAAGCTCTTTAACCTGTCTGCTGAATAAAGTAATGGGTAAAAGCCGTCCAATTGTTGAATCAGACGGACGCTGAGGTTTGAATGAATTTAAACCCCTTCCAATCATGACATCTTCTGTAACATCTGCGGCATGAAGAAAATCATTGCGGTATTCAGGCGGATAAATTCGTACACCTTCCATTTTGCTGTTTGGTTCGCCTGTTGCAGCGTTTAAACCTTTTTCGCAATCTGCAGCTTTTTCGGCTTTTACTCCCATGTGCAGAAGAGCCTTAATACACTCATCAACATCCAGTTTTTCGCCCAGAAATCTTTCGATTCTGGAAAGCGAACAAAAAACAGATTCCTGGAAATAAAAGGGTGTCACAATTTTTCTGCATATTTTACCATCAGAAGAAAGCCCAAAAGGAATATCAAAATCATACTCGAATTCAACAGGTTCTATGGTAAAACCGTTGTCCGAAAGATCGCACGCAACGATAGAAGCTGCCAAAGTGATAGACGGCAAATCCGTTCCCGTAAGCTCGACAAAAACTTCGCTGTCTCCAACCTTTACAGCGCCCAAATCGTTTGAGTTAATAATCGGCGGATAGGAAAGTATAGTTCCTTCAGAATCCGTTAAAAGCGGATGAACCGGCTCATGTTCCTGAATAAAAGCAAACTCCCTGCCTTTGGGATGCTGTTTTAAAATCTCTCTTAAAGTGAGCGAACCTAAAGGCACACCCTGTTCTGCTGAAAGCGGAACAAACGAAACAGAATCGGGATCAACACCTTTGTAAATAATCGGCCACTTAATAAGCGCAGTCCGGTAAATACCCATAGACATGCTTCGTCTTTTCCGCCCGAAATTCCAGGCAAGTTTTTCCTGCGTCTGAATCATGTCACGAAGCATTGGGTCGGTAATTTCTTTGCCGCGGGCTATGAAACCTGTAATATAAGGGCGCACCTGCTTAACACTAATTTCTGCTTTAACTTTATACGCTGTTTTTTTTAC
Source organism: Treponema sp. (assembly GCA_009785215.1). Taxonomy (GTDB): domain Bacteria; phylum Spirochaetota; class Spirochaetia; order Treponematales; family Breznakiellaceae; genus WQXQ01. The sequence continues at coordinate 5,234 of WQWU01000027.1, forward strand.
ATCACCCTGCCGGGAAAAAAAATTATACTCGGGAATTTTACCATCTTTGTAAACTTTAAGCTGACGGGCAAGACCCGCGGTTCCCCAAAGGTCAGGACGGTTAGTATCGTTTAATTCGATCTTTAATGTTCTTTCTGCTTCCGGAAGGTTTTTATCACTATCTTCATCCAACTCCGCTTTAGCGCAAGTCAGAGCTTCTTCAAATTCATCTCTGTTTTTCCACACAGAGCCAGTAAGACTGTAAAAAACCTGTTCGTTTACTTCTATTTTCGGCATATGAGATATTAGCAAAACTACTAAAAAGAATAAAGAGGTGCTTGTCACCTACACCATGTATAGCGTATATCGATATATTATAACCCTATAGGTAGTATGGGTTACTGTCACCTGCCTTGACAACAGCCGAGAATATCTGCCATAATTACCAAGATAATAAAAATTTACTTTATTTATGGAGGAAAAAAAATGAAGAAATTTTCAGCAGTTCTTTTGATCCTGGTATTGGCAGCAGCAATGACAGTAGTTAGTTGCGGTCAAAGAGCAGGTTCATTAATTGGTATCGCTATGCCAGAAACCCACGTAATGCGCTGGGTAAAAGACGGTAATTCTCTCGTTGAAGAAGCCAAAAAACTTGGTTATCGCGCAGAAGTACAGTACGGCGATGCAAATCAGGGAACACAGAATCAGCAGATTCAGAGCTTCCTGACTCAGGGCGCAAAAGCATTGATCATTGGCTGTATCAATGACGGCGTAGCTCCTGTTATTACAGAAGCAGCCCGCGAAGGTGTTGTAGTTATTGCTTACGACAGACTTATTCAGAACTCGGCAGATTATGATTTCTACATCACTTTTAACAACTTTAAAGTTGGTCAGCTTCAGGGACAAAGCATTGTAGACGGATTAAACCTTGACTCAGCTACATCAGCAGCTCCGAAGTTTATTACTCTGTTTGCAGGATCCCCAACAGACGGCAATGCATTCTTCTTCTTTGATGGTGCAATGAGCATTCTTAACCCTTATATCGACAGCGGCGCTCTTAGAGTTGTCGGCCCTTATCCAAGAACATCAGACGACAGAGCAAATTTCCAGAGAATTGCCACAGAAAACTGGCAGGCTCCTATTGCTAAAACACGCATGGAAAATCTTTTAAGCAACGATGCCCGCGCAGTAACATTGGATGCAGTACTTGCTCCAAATGATACATTAGCTCGTGCAATTATCGAAGCTTTAAGAGCAGATGCAAAATACCGCGGCAACCTTCCTGTAGTAACAGGTCAGGATGCTGAATTTGCTTCAGCTATGTCGATTAGAAACGGCGAACAGTTCAGCACAGTATTTAAAGATACTGCAAAACTTGCAGAAGCAGCTATTCTTTTAGCTGATCAGGCTCTTAGGGGCGTACCTATAAATATCCCCGGCGCAGTTCTTGCAGCTGATATTGGTCTTGCAGAAATCGGCGACACCGGCAGAAAAGTTGTACATGCTTACCTTTTGGATCCTATTCTTGTAACAAGAGATAATCTTAATGTTATGATAGAAGCAGAATTCTACGAAAGACACGAAGCTGTTCAGCTTCAGTAGTTAGCTGGATTAACTAAAAAGAGTGGTTTGTCAGGAATCTGGCAAACCACTTTTCGTATATAAGGGGGAAATCATGAGCGAGTATATACTTGAAATAGAAAATTTAACAAAAGAATTCCCCGGAGTAAAAGCTTTAGAAAATGTCAGTTTAAAAATTAAAAAAGGCGAAATTCATTCTCTCTGCGGAGAAAACGGCGCGGGAAAATCAACATTAATGAGTTGTATCTCCGGCGTATACCCCAGAAGCAGTTACGAAGGAAAAGTTTCTTTTAAAGGACACGAAACAAATTATAACAGCGTTAAAGACAGCGAAAACGAAGGGCTTGCCATTATTCATCAGGAATTGGCGCTTAGTCCTTATTTATCAATTTATGAAAATATCTTTCTTGGGCACATGGACACCCGGTTTGGATTTATTAACTGGGATAAATATATATTGGAATCAAAAAAGTATCTGGATATAGTAGGACTTAACGAACAACCGTCTACCATTGTCAGCAAACTCGGCGTAGGAAAACAACAGCTGGTAGAAATTGCCAGAGCTCTTTCCAAAAAAGCAGAATTATTAATTCTTGATGAGCCGACATCTTCATTAAACGATGATGAAAGTGAAAAGCTCCTGGATTTAATTATTGAATTTAAAAATCAGGGAATTACCTCTGTAATTATTTCTCATAAGTTAAACGAAGTTTTAAAGGTTGCCGACACTGTTACCATTTTACGCGATGGCCAGTCCATTAGCACTTACGATGTAAAAAAAGACAACCTTACAGAAGAAATTATTATTAAAGACATGGTCGGGCGCGATTTAACCCAGCGTTTCCCGGAAAGAAAATCTTCGCCCGGCGAAACTGTTCTGGAAGTAAAAAACTGGACTGTTTATCACCCGGATTACCACGATATAAAAGTTGTAGATAATGTTTCGTTTTATCTGCGCAAAGGCGAAATCCTTGCTTTCTGCGGTCCTATGGGTGCCGGGCGCACAGAACTTATGATGAGCCTTTTCGGCAATTCTTACGGTTTTAGAAGCGAGGGTGAATTTTTTGTTAACGGAAAACCCTGCAAATACGCAAGTCCTCACGAAGCTATAAAATCGGGGCTTGGTTATGTTTCAGAAGACAGAAAAAGTCTTGGGCTTGTTTTAATTCAGGATATAAAAACCAATATTGCCCATTCCAGCCTTGATAAAATATCAAAATTCGGCGTTGTAAATAGCCAGTTGGAAATCCTTGAAGCAGAACGATACCGCAAAGAACTTAATATAAGAACGCCGTCCATTAATCAGATTGTACGTAATTTGTCCGGCGGAAATCAGCAGAAGGTTGTTTTAAGCAAAGCGCTGCTGGCAGATCCGGACATTTTAATAATTGACGAACCAACCCGCGGTATTGATATTGGCGCAAAAACAGAAATATACGGCATTTTAAACAATATTATTTCCGCCGGGAAGAGCGTTATTATGATCACCTCTGAACTGCCGGAAGCACTTGGAATGGCAGACAGATTTTATGTTATGAACGAAGGAAGAATAAAAGGCGAGCTTGGTAAAAATGAAGCTACCCAGGAAAAAATAATGCATCTGGCCCTTGTGGGTTAATTGTTAATTGGTTAAACGTTAAAGGAGTAAAGAAATGGGCGATAAAGTTATTAGAACTTCCGATATCAAGGCTTTGATAAAAAACAACATCAGGAATTATTCCATGATTATCATGCTGTTGTTAATCATGATTATTTTTGCTCCATTAACGGACGGCAGAAACTGGAGCGAAAGAAATTTTACAAATATATTCTTCCAGTACAGTTATGTTTTAATTCTTGCAGTTGGCATGGTAATGGTCATTATCGTACAGGGTATTGATCTTTCAGTCGGCTCTGTTTGTGCGTTTGTTGGTGCATTAAGCATGTTTATTTACAACACCGGTATTGGAATGCCTGCCACATTAATTTTATCGCTTTTGATGGGTGTAGCTGTCGGGGCTTATCAGGGGTTGTGGGTCGCGTACGGAAAAATGCCTGCGTTTATTGTTACTCTATCCGGGATGCTGCTTTTCCGCGGTCTTACTTATATTGTTACAAACGTAAGTCCTGTCATCCCTATAGATAATAATTATTCGCTTCTCGCCACTGGCGTTCTTGACGAAGTTATGGGGCTGGAAAAAATTGGACCCTACTTTCCAATGTCGTTTGTTGTTGCAATAATGCTGCTTGGTGTTTTCTTTTTATCTGAGTTCTCTGCCCGCAGAAAAAAAATAAAAAATGATTTTGAAGTTTCTCCAAAAGTATTATTTATTGTCAAATTAGTTTTAGTAAGTATCATAATGATTGGTCTTGCAGAACGTTTTGCGCGTTTCCGCGGTCTTCCAATTGTTGCGATTGTTCTTGGCGTTACAATTTTTATCTTTCACTTTATTCTGAACAACACTGTTCTTGGCCGTTACATATATGCTGTCGGCGGCAATCCCCGTTCGGCAAAACTTTCCGGTATTAATTCTGAATTGGTAACTTTTATTGTTTTCTGTTTCATGGGCGGAATAACAGGTCTTGCCGCAGTAATCAGCACAGGTTATATGAACAGCGCATTGCCGCAAGCAGGCAACCTTTTTGAATTAGATACAATTGCTGCTTGTTATATCGGCGGTGTTTCAGCAGGCGGCGGAATTGGCACTGTAATCGGCGTTATTGTCGGCGGTCTTGTAATGAGCTCCATTAACAACGGTATGGTTCTTATGAACCTGGGTACGCATTATCAATACGTTGTAAAAGCGACTATACTTCTGTTAGCGGTTTTCTATGATGTTTACACAAGACGTAAATCAGGTTTAGGTTGATTAGATTGATAAGCTAGTGTCATTATTTATATACAGGACACTAGCTTTTTATTTATTTTCCTTCCTGTTTTCGGCTTTTACGGCAAGGTAGATAATTGTTCCAAAAATTGCTGCAGCTGTAATAAGATCCAGTTTTAATCCAAAGTAATATTTACTTTGCCCGTTGACATTTCTATATCCGGTTTCCAGAGAAACAATGCTGTAATCAAAACTTTGAGTCCTTAAACGAATACCAGTTTGCAATCCTATAGTAAAAGTAAATCTATCCCAATAAAACCTGTCTTCCAGATATATATAATTAATCGTAGTAAAGGGGCCGATAAAAAAATTTATATCGTCGCTTGGAATAACCGGGTTATAATATAAATGAAGATTAAAAAGACTTGCAGCTCCGTAATACTGTTCTGTATTTAAATGGCCATTATACCACGCCATCTGTATCGGAGAAAAACTCATTCCGTAACCGGTATTTCTATTTTCCAGTCCAATGTTAAATAAAGAAATTGTCGCATTAGGTACTTTTTTTCCAGAATCGGGTAATTGCCTTCAAAACCGTAGTTTCCAACATTAAAAACAAGAATTGTATCAGAATCTGCAAAAACAGAGAAAGCCATAACAAAAAACAAAAGAGTAAAAAGAAAAAACCTCATTTTATAATTATAACAGACGTTTATTTACTCTGTCGACCATTTCCTTAAAAACGGCGCTTTCCTTTTGAAAAAGCTTAAAAAACAAATTATCTTCTGGTTTTCCCAGCACTTGTTCCATTTCTGTCCTGTTTCTAAAAGTAGCTTCCTTAAAAGGATTCTGGAAATCTTTAGCTCTGCTTTCATAAATTTGTTTTTCTATCCAGAACCGTGTTTCCAGAACAGTATCAAGGTCTTTTTTAAACATGGAAATGTCTGTTGTATTTGATTCATTTAAAAGCGCAAGTACTGCCCATGCATGGCGGCACTTATCAAGTTCATATTCTTTATCCCAAAGATCATATACATTATGAATCTCATCCCAGCTTTTATATTTGCCCTCTCCAATTTCCTTGCGAAGTTTATCTACCCTGAATGCAGGCACAATCTGACCGCCTATGTTTACCCAGTCTTTAATTCTGCCTGTATCCAATGAATAAATATGCAGATTAAGCAGATCACTTAATCCGTTAAAATCAAGTTCCGGCTGTAAATCAAAAAAAGCAGCGATAGTTTTAACTGCATAGTAATGAAGCATTTGGCGGTAAGCTACAATGGCTTCCAGCGGCTTAATTATCATTTGCCCTCTTTTATTGTTCTCGAAACTTTTGCAGGGAATTTGATGCACATAGTTTCCGTCTTCGCTTTCTACTCCAGGATGATTGGAATCCACTTCGCTTAACCATGTTTTAAGTAAAGTTAAAGCAGTAATTATTTCTTCTGCCGTGTCAGGCGCAAGATAATCTGTTTCTATTCTTTGTATTTTGTACTTTCGTTTATCGCGGTTTTTGGTTTTCCAGGAATTACGTTCAAGGGCATATAAATTGTGCAGCCAAAAATATGCAGGCAGAACTTCCAGCCGGTTTTTATACACATTATTATTTATAAGGGAAAAAGGCAGCATTATATTTAATTCTGACGGATACTCGCCTTTTGCAATAATAACAAACGATGCAAAAATACTTGAATGTTTCAAGCTAACGGCTAACCCCGGCCAAAAACCGCGTTTGGCTCTTATCTCGCCGTCATTGGCACGGCTATTGTGATTACTGCCTATAGTAGCCGCCGCCGCCATGTTAGACATACCCTGAATAAGACTTGCAATTAAAAATGAATTGTTATGATGCTGTTCGTGCATCGGAAAAATTAAATTGTTAAGTATTTCACAGCATGATACTGTCGAGTTGTCGCCCAATACTGAATGGATCAGCCTTGCCCCGTATTTTAAATTGCTGTTTCTTCCCATAACAAAACGCACAGCCTTGGAGCCGTAAAAAACATTGCAGGCATATCCTACAATGCCGTTTACCATTTCCACGCCTTCGCCTATCTGCGTAGGCTCCTCGGCAGAAGACTGAATCGTAACATTTTTTAATTTATTTGCACCCTTAATATAAGCACATTCTCCCACTGCCGTATCTTTAATAATTGCACAGCTTTTTATCACAGCTCCGTTTCCTATAACGCCGTAACTGCCGCGTAAACCGCCGTATTGCTTTTGTGTAATCTCCGTTAATTTTTCAAGCAATGCAGTATCATCACGGTAAGCTGCCCAAAGATAAGCATCTGCCGCTATCATACCTTCGAACGGAAGAACAGATCTCCCGCCTGCTTCATTCATAATATCGATCCAGACCCGTACTTCTTCGTCTTCGCCGTCTTTTAATGAACCGTTGCCGAATTTAGAATGATTTGTCGTCTGCAATTCATCAATTTCCGAGAGAATACAATTGTTCCCGATAATATAATGAGAAATATAACCGCAGTTTTGAATTGCAGCATCATCTCCAATATCGCAGGAAATAATCGTACTATTGCGTATCCCTGCAGGAACACAAAAGTCATGATGCCTTAAATAAACACTTTGCAGGGATCCTAAACGAACAAGACCGTAAAAAGTGGAATCGCGTATCAATAAGGGTTCAAAGGGATCACAAACAAAAAAGTTATCCCAGTTCTGGCAATAATTTCTATTATTTTTTAATATTGAGATTTCTTCAAAATTGAGTTTTCTCCAGTCTCCGGGTTTTCTATAAAACCTTTCTTCCTGCTGGGCGTTACGCAGCCAATATTCATCAGCGCCGGAGGGCAGATACTCGGCTGGAATAAAATCATACCCAAGTCGTTCAAGCGGCAAGATGTTTTTAGCTTTCATATTGATTATTATACAATAGAGAGCTTGATTTCTTCAAGCCTGGACACAGATGTAATTACCCTCTTTATTAAAGTAATTTTGATAAATATTTTTTTTATTAGGAATATTATCTGGCGGGTCTTCACGGAATTTTAATATATTATCCTTTTTGCTAACAATCATTTCCCAGTTATTTATCACATTTGTTCCAAGTATAATATCATCTTCATGGCTGCCTTTATAATCACCCGCAAATGCAACTATTTTTTCAATAGAAAACGCCTCAGCTTCAATAAGGCTGCCGCCAAGGCTATAATTCATTTTAAATCCCAAAGAATGCCCTGTTTCTTCAGCTAAAATTTTTGGTATCAATGTATTAAAACAACCGGTATCTAAAAATACAGTTGTAGTAATATATTTTTTGTCCGCAAGTCTATAAATACTTGCATCGAATTTATAACGATGCTCAAACTGCTTCGACAATGCCACTGTTGAGTACGTAGCCATCTTTTTGTGCCCATCCTTTCATTAAGAGTATTTTTCCATCGTACTTATCTATACAAATTCTCATCAAAGCTTCTCTATCTTCGGCGGTTCCATCACCGTATGCAATTACATACCCCATATCATCCGCAGGAGGAAATTCTCTTTTATCAAATAAAAGCCAATGTCCGTCATATTTGGCTTTTGCTTCAGGGTAAGTGAAAACTCGTCTTTCCGTATTCATGGTTACCATATTTACCTCAACTTTAGCCGCTTAAACAGCGTCTTATATAATAAATATACAGCAAAACAGAGATAAATGAAATAAAAAAAACTATAAACATCAGAAAATCTCATTTTTTCCAATCTTCTCTTTGCTTATTATACTATATGTACTGCAATTTTATGAGAGTTCCATAACTTGTTCTTCCTCAATCATGTAATATTCATCAAAATCAATATAAACACTGTCAATTGCTGAATAAATATTTCTTTCTGGCAGAACACCAATTTCTTTGCACCGCGACACAATAAAATCCCAAAGCGACTCATATTTTTTCATTATTTTCCTCCTTTTAAGAATACCTTTAATAATGTTGAACACATCATGTTCCAGCATATTACTCTGCGTTTTTAGCTGCTCTTCGATTAATTTCTCTAACACAGTATCAGTTTTTATATAATTGTCACGGATTTCCTCCCAATACTCATATTTTTCTTTTATTTCATCAGTTGTGCCTTTTTTCCTGAGTACCTCGATAACAACTTTTTCTACTTCCTCGAAAGTTTTAGTACCTCTTTCATAACTGGTATTGTAAAGAATTTCACGTACCTTATGGAGAATAGATTTTTGCCTAGTTACTAAAAATCCATAAATAGCAGGTTGTTCACTAATTATTGACTTGTAGTCAAAAGACATGTCGTCTTTTACGAAAGCTAGAGTAAAACCAACCATGATGTGACTTCTTAAAACAAGAAATTCTTCATCAGGGAACCAGTTATCAGATGCATAAATATACAACAAGCGACTGCCTTTGATTGAATTGATTATTCCTAACTCCGCAAAACGCAGCATGGCTCCTTTCATTGTATTACTCTGAGGAGCCCAGTCAGCAAGAAGTTCTTCCAAAGCACAAAGAACATTGTCATCTTCACGAAACGTGTTATAAATAGCTTTTTCTACTGGATTTCGATCGTATTTTGAATACAAGTAGTGTCCTAGCTCGTGGTATACCACCCCGTCTCTCATGCACAGTAAATCAAATAGTATGTCAGAATTAGTCATTGTGATATCTTTTCGAGAATTTATTCCACAGAAATTCAAAACCACTTTCTTGAAGCCTTCTCGTATTGCACTGTTTGGATGTTCCATGGCCATCTTTAATTCATATATTGATTGATCAAAGAAACGCATCCACTTGTTATATAAAATACATTCAAGAGCCTCTTTTCTGATCTGCATCATGGGATTATTAACGCCGGGAGCTCTGGCTACAATGCCCAGAATGTTAGATGGCGAACGCACCCATTCTCTTGTAAATGTGTAAATACATATCTCTCCGAATGAATCATACTCAATCGGACCAAAGATAAATTCGCCGCAGAAAGGTCCGGATAATGAGTATAAATAATATTGAGCATCCAAGAGTTTGATAAAGCTTTGAAGTTTTGCAAAACTTGAATAAGGTTCCCCGAATAAAACGACTGGTCTTTTTATGCAATACTCTATAAGCTCTTCTCCAGATTTACATCCAAGTTTAATATCGAGAGCATCTATAATTTTGTCCATCTTTTTCATATCAAAATCTGAAACCTGTCTTTTTTCCGGTATTCGTAATATGTGCCGGCAATGTGAGATAGTTACCCTTTCTTCGCCCATGTATCCCCATTTCCCCGTTTTCTTCATTGCAAGATAGATTACATTGCTGTGTTGTTCCAGCTGCGGCAAGAGTTCGTTCTTGGCTTCTTTATGTAAAAATCTTATTACTTCTTCTTTTAACTCTATTTCATCATCCTTCATCAGAGTTTTTAAAGAAACGGAAGTTTCTCGCAAACGCTCTGCATATTTGTATGCAATTTCTTTTATTCCAAGTAATTTTTTACAGTCAGAGAAGTTCTTATTCATTGTACTTACGCTCATTCTTATCCTCCTTCGTAATTTCAGAATTAATAAGATCAAGTATAATTTTTTCGACTGACGTTTCTGCTTTTTTTAAAGCCGCTTCATATAACATCCATCCTTCAACTGACCATTGACGCAGGTAACCCTGCATATTAATCCAGAATGGAGAAAACTCTAGTAAATTCTGATTAGAACACTCATTGTAAAGCCAAAAAGCTGCTTCTTGACTCAATTCTTCAAACCCCGATTCTACGATACCGTCCGCACATCTGATTGAAAAACGCGCCTGCATAAAAATATCTATAAGATTTTGAACAAGGCTTTCATATTCTAAAAGAAGTTTCCGATATATTTTTTCCCGTTCCTTTTGCATCCGAATAATATTAAAACGAAATTCATTATTGGAACTTAAAAAAAATAGAGCAAGTGAACTCTGGACAAAACTCAATAATCTTTTACAGTTTACATTCTCTGGAGATACAAACCAATTATCACTTACGAAGCCGTAAACAAGGGCTAAAGCAAGGTTTTTATTATTCACAGCGGTTTCAAAAACATATGAAAAGAAACCATTAGGTGCAAAGTCAGCCAATGCCTCAAGCAATACGCCGCCAGCCCCTTCTCCTTCGGCAAAAATTGCTCGAAATGCCCTATGTATCGGATTCATATCAGAAAAAGATTTAATATGCCCTCTTTCGTGGCACAGGATTGGCTCCTGCATCATCAGCTTTATAAAAGCTTGTGAAGAGGTGCGTTTATGATCTGAATATTTCGAATAAAAACAGGATAATGCTTTTTCTATTAAACCTTCGCAGATCGCAGAATAAGGATGGCGGAGTGCTTGTCTCTTTTCTGCTTTTGTCGAGCGGTTTTTCCATTTATTCATGTATATAACTTCGCAAGCTTCATCCCTAAGAATTGAGCCATTACCGCCATGTACCTCGGATATTATTCCTAAAATCCACTGTGGTGTTCGTACATATTCCTTTCCTATCCAGTATTCATAAAAATCATTCATTAACTTTATTTCTGCCGAACAAAAAATGAAACGAACAAAACACTGGTCATCATGAGTAGCGAATAAAAACAAATCTGATTCCAAAAATGAAAAAAATTCGTTTATATCTGAAAGGTTTTGAACAGAGAATTCTCTGCCAGCAAGTTCAAAAGAATAATCTTTTAAAAGAAACAAATAATCTTCGCCTGATTTATTATCATTATTCCTGTCCAACTCTTTCATGTAATGATTCATTCTGTGTATATCAAAATCTGTAAGCTGCTGAGTAGCGGGAATATCTAATAGATTTCTGCAGTATGATGCCATCATCGGTAAACCATCGATAATTAAGGCATTCAATTTCTTCAACGCAAGAAATTGGCAATCCGCCCATACACGTGTATGAAAAATAACTATTTTTTTAAAATAACTTTGAACAGCAAGTAATTCTTTTTCTCTATCTTCCTTGTAAATCTGCGGATTTTGTTCAATCAAATACGATAATCTGCGTTCATTGTCAGGTATGGTTGTATCCATCATAATACGTCCGTATTTTTCATAGGACTCTGTAATTTTTTCTTGTGCAACTGTAATCATAAAGATTCCCCCTTATAAAAAAGGTATAATGCACAGGGAGATGCCGCAGCACCTCCCTGTCATACTTACTTTACATCTGGAGGAAGCAGATTGCCGGGGCGCATAACTGCACCTTCAACAATTGCAGCTCCTACGGCTTTTCTCCTATTCAGTATCTTTGCCTGATATTCGGCTAGTACTGTGAGGACTTTCACGACTGCGATCTGCGATAGACCTTTTTTCTTTTCCATACAAAACTCCTTCTTGTTAAAATAATAATTCCAAACCTTTAACAAAGACATGATTTTATAAACACGTCAAACTGAGATATCAATGACATCTGTCTATAAGACCGTATAGATGGAGAAAATTCCACCTTTTTTTTATATTTATGACTTGTCTCATTCGTTTATGATGAAAGTAACCCTCTTGGTTGTTAGCCGTGAGGGTTATTTTGTTCGATGTTAATCAAAAGAAAAATATTTAATCACTACTAACCCATTGCTACCTGCAGAACCAGCACTTTGATTTCCACCACGAGCTCCGCTTCCGCCGCTATATCCATCAAAAGAAACAGCAATACCACCATTACCAGGAGTTGAGCCTCCGTTTCCACCACGGTTACCATCATATCTTTGATAATGATTGTATTGAGGCCCTGGATTACTAGATGCCGAACCAGGTGAACCCCCATTTCTAGATCCAGGCTCTCCACCACCTTGACCACCGAACGCATACATAGTAGTTCCGTTATAGGAAATCCAGCTGTTACCGCCTGTGTCACCAGTGTGACCCGATGTGCTACTGGAGGACGTATCTTTTTTACCTCCAGCATTTCCTCCCATAGCAACAAATAGATCGATTACTATATCACTTGTAGTCAAGAAGCCAAAACGAACTGCTCCGCCGCTGCCACCGCCTGCTCCTGGATACCAATTTCTTATCAATGATCCACTTATGCAGGCTCCTTGTCCGCCACCACCTGCTCCCCAAGCGTACATAATTACTTGTCGTGGTGTTCCATCTACAGCAGCAGGGAGAATGAATTTATCATTGCCAACGGCACTAAAGATTCTAGTATGAACTGTGGTCCAATTAAAACTAGACGCGCGGGCAAAGCTTCTTTCATAAAACTCCATGCGTATGGCCTCTGCACGTTGGCGAATTTCTATCGCTCTATTTGGATTTAATTCAGCTAGTGCCATAAATACTTGCCATACAGCCATATAACCGCTCATTGGGGAGCCAACATAACCAGGTGATTGTGTGGCTCTAGAGAACCACTCTTTGTAACCTGCGTAGAATTCTTGACTGCTCTGAAAATCCGCAATTCCTCCAAAAATAAAGTAATTAAAGAAACTATTATTTATGAATTCAATTGCTTGTGAAGAGTTAGAGGAATCACAACCAAGCGCAAAGCCATTGTAAGCTGCTTTAAAACCTGTAGAAACTTGATTCAGATCGTTAAAAGTGGTACCTCGATAGATATAATTCATACGTGCATAGATACCATGATTTGCATCAGTAATAAAAAATGGGTCATATTTATCTAAGAATAAACTTGCACTAAGCCTGAAAAAGTCATCAATACCACTTTGGGTAAGCCGTTGAGCCCAAAAATATGGGGAGTTGCCTCCGATAACATATTCTCTTGCAACAACAGTTGTAGTAACTACTTGAATTAATAGTCCTTCTTGACTTAATGAAGAGCTGCCTCCCCAACGTGCACCAATATTTCCGCCAAACGGTAAACCTTCTCCAATTCCGAAGCTTGCACCTTTATTACTAGATTTTTGAATTTGAAAAACAGATGTTTCAGTTACTTCTTCATAATTAGTATATGGAGAAAATCCTGTCGATGCGTTTTCTATCCTAATATCACCAGACATCAAGTAAAAAAGATTAACGGATTTGTTTACATCTGCTCCTGTTCCGCTTTCTGCTTCTAAAACATTGATACCTTTTCCAAGGACAGAAGAAATCGCTGAAGAAGAATCATTTACAGGTGGTTTTAGTTCATCATTTATCTTTCTATCATCACTTATTGAAGTTTCAGTTTGAAAAAGGGGATCTAATTGGCATCCTGTATTAAAGACGATGATTGCCAATACCGTAATTGTGCAGGCTAAAAGCCATGCCAATTTTCTTGCTTTCATATTTTCCTCCTTAATTTGAAAACAGAGATCTTTAAAACAGTATTAACTGCTTTAACCTTAGCTATACCAATAAAGTAAAGCCATAATTTTGAAAGTCGCATTTCGTAAACCCTCCTTACCGGGTTGACCAGCACCTTCATGATAATCTTCTTGTTATTTAAACAAGAGTATCCACAAAGAAAAATACAATTTTTAAATCCATAGTGATTTCATTCTCATCCGTACATAACAACCTGATTGCAGTCAGTTTTTCATTGTAATGTATCTACCTAGAAGACCGCGCAGAAGAAGAAAATTCCACCTTTATTTATTTTTTTTAGCGATTTTCAGCATTCGTTTTTGATCCTCATTTATGAGGTCATTAACAATTTGTTTTCTTTTAGTGTCTGTTATTGAATTTAAATCGAAATTTTTATTAAGGAATTCTGGATGTTGTTCAAGAATTAATTTTCTTATTTTTAGATATTCCATAGAATTAAGATGCCAAAATATTGTTATACCTTTTTGATCAATGTTTTTATCATCCATAAATAAAATCTCCTTAAAATATCTGGCTATGCCAGAGAATTCTGCTCGTCGCTATTGGTTTTTACCTTTTGTCTCTTACCTAATAAAACCTAGTAAATTACTCAAATTCCATCTTATTTTTCGAAAAATAACATAATTTATATAATTAAAAAAATGTGGAAATTTCTTTGTTTATGAGGTCTATATTTTATAACTGGAGGTAAATATGTCCTATACTTTAGCAATTTGTTCTAAAAAACATCCTCAAATAGGCTTAAAAATTTTTGAATTAAAGAAAAATAATTTGCTATTAACTAGAATTTCCCATAAAAACCGAAAAATAGTAGTAGATATAATTGAAAATTTATATGTTTTATGTAAAAATATACATATGGCAATTAGTAAAGAATATTTGGAAAAATATTGGGCTATTCTTTCTCGGTATTGTGTAAATAGACTTATAGACAAATCTTATGGTATAGATGCAGTAAGTGAATCTTTTCGTAAATTTTATAGTAAAAATAGAAATATTGAGAAAGAAGCAATTTTTTCTTATCTAAAAAGAATCGCCAAAAATGTTTGTATTAATATGAATAATAAATATATTGAAGAGCAAAATAGTAATAATCCATATAGAGAAAAAAAAGGCATAATTCATAATGATGATGTTGAAAATGTAGAGCCTCGGGATCAAGAAAAATCATTATTTGTGCCAGGAAAAGAAGTTACTATCGAAGGTTGTTTAGGTATCTCTATTCCTTCAGAAATATTTAATCTTGAAGATGAAGTTAAAAGAAATATGAGTAAGGCTAAATATATCATAAATAATGTTATAAAAAATGGAATCAATGTAGACAGAGATCGCAAAATTAATTTCCTCTACTTTGTTCATGACAATACTTTAGAAGAAATCGTAAATATCATAAAAAAAGATGATAAAATCGATTTAACAGACACAAGAGTGTCTATAATAATAAAAGATTTTGAAATAAAATTAAAACTTCATTATATTATAAATAATGATTTTAATGGTGCAAAAAATACTGATAACATAAATAATGCCATCTTTTATCTGCATTTTTTACATAGATTAACTCTGCCAAAGATAGGTAACTTTCTTGGATTAGATGGAGCAGTAGTAAAAAACATAGTAAATCATCTTAAGCCAAAATTCGATAAATTCATTCAAGATTGTGAAATGCAAAATCTGTATGTAATTGTTATTGCTGATTCAAAAAATAACAATAAAAACAAACAAGAGATTTACAAATGCTATTTTGAAAAAAGAAATACGACAGAAGAAATTCAAAATATTTACAAAATAACTAAGGTAAAATTAACAATCATTTTAAATGAGTTCAAATTTAATAAAAAGGTTATAAAGAAATTTATTGAGGTAAAATTATGAATGAAAATAAAGAAAATATTTCAGACTTAATTCTTGAACTTTACACTCTGGGTGATCTTTCGTCCGAAGAAATGGCTATAATGGATAGAGCTATTGAAAAAGATGAAATTCTTCGTAAACGATATGAAGAACTCAAAACGTCAATCGATGAAGTTAGTAAACTTTTTAAACTGGAAGATATACCTTTTTTTTCCAAGCTTGATGATGATATAGACGAGGGCTCGCTTGAAGACAACTTATCTTTAGAGGTAGAGTCTCAAAGTTCCCAAGTGTCTGATAAATTAAAAAGAAAATTTCCAGTAAAAAAACCTACAAAAATTAATTCACCTTTTACTTTTAGAATTACTAAAGAAAGAAGACAAAGTGTAAATATGACAACAATAGATAATAATGACAAATATTTTACAATCATAGAGGATTTTATAGAAGAAGAGGATTTCTGCGGTATTTTCGAGCTTTTGGGAATCACCAATACAAATAGTATTGAAGCCAGATTTCAGTTTTTTAAGGATAAAAATAAAAAAGAACCGTTAAAATCATCAGATATTACATTTGATATAGATATAGAATATGAAAATAACAATATTTTAAAAGGCATCAGATTGGAACATAAAATGGAGTCAATAGACGGAGTAATTCGCTCTTCTCCTATTCCTTTTGCATGGTCAAAAAGCTTTGGAGAATTTAAGATTACCGGAAGGAAACATATAAAACCCAATGAGTGATTTTCTAGTTCCTTGTATCATTAAAGGCATAACTAATGGACTTCTTAAGGTAATCTTTATTTTAGATAAGCCGAAGGATGATCGTGAATATGTATGGGAAAAAATAGAATCGCTTCCTGGAATAAATGATAAAGGAGATTTTATTTGCCCTGAAAAATTACTTAGAGATGATTTTGATGATATATATAACAATATAAAAAAATATTTTATATATACATTTTTAAATTCCGGTCATGCAAATCCTAGTTTTGAAAGAATATCGTGCATTCCAATAGAACAACCAATAGAAATTAGCAATTATACTAAATCTGCACTGCTTGGCGTATATTTAGCAGCAGTAAAAAATATATGCGATTTACCGATAAAAGAAAAATGGAAGACAATAACGGTAACTGGTACTTTTAAAAAATCATCAAAAAACGAACCTGATGGGATCTTAGAATTAGAAGAAATTACTGAAATCCCGAAAAAAATAGATGCTTTTAAGGAATACGTTAAGGATATTCCTTGTGAAACTAATAATGAAAAACACCTTTTTATTTATATTAGCAATAATAAAACGCCTGAAGAGGAAAATAGCACTGATAATATTTCTGTTAAGAGATTTTCTCCAGAAACTGATACTATATTTGATATTTTGGATTTTGTTTTTGACTTAAACAATAAGTTATTACCAAGCGGGTTTAGTGCAAAAGAACGTATTAAAGATGAAAGGTATTATCATAAATTCGAAGAAGAAATCAATGATATTAAACTCAATTATAATAACGAGTTACCTTCTTATGAAAATATTAAACTTTCAAATTTCTTAAATATGAAAAAGGACATACCTTTAAATAAACCTCTTTATATTAATGAAGGCAATGATGGTGAAAGAATCGCTATTGCTATAAAATTCGTTCAATATATGATTTGGAATAGAAAATATTTTACTCCTATTTGGATTAATATCAAAAATAAAAGTGACGATGGTAGAGACGATGGCATAAGTCCACCTATTGAATTTAGAGAGGAATTGAGTAAGATTCTTTACAAGAATCCAAAACCGGCAAAAAGTCTTAGTATTTTAGCTGGTTCATCGCATTTAATAATATTAAATATAATACCAGACGGCGAACTTTCTTCTGGTTTTTTCAAAAGAATAGAAGCATTCTATAATTTTATCAAAGATAAAAGCCGGATTATTATTATTGGAGAGGCTCCTTATAATAAAAACTTGAATTGGCTTACTAATTTTGATATTAGCAAATTTATTAAATCTGAAGTACCCAATGGTTTAATGTTTGAAATTATAGAAGAAAAATATATTAAAATAACTAGATATATAGGCGAAGAAGAAAACTTAAATATTCCTGATGCAATTCTTGGATTACCAGTTACCAGTATTGGAAAAGAAGCGTTTAAGGATAAAAAGACTTTGGAAAATGTTATTATTCCTCTAGCTGTAGTAATAATTGAGGATTTTGCATTTATGTATTGTGAAAATCTTAAATATATAAATTTCCCGCAAAATATAATTACTATTGGTGCTTACGCATTTTATGGTTGTGAAAACCTTAAAAGTATTATGCTGCCACCAAAATTAACAGTTATTAGTAATTCAATGTTTAATTCTTGTCGTTTACTAGAATATATTAATATTCCAGATTCAATAACCATTATTGAAAAAAATGCATTTCGTTGTTGTTCTGTATTAAAGTATATTAATATACCTAATAATGTAAATACGATTGGAGAAGGTGCTTTTGCTTTTTGTGATTTTGAAAAAATACTTATTCCGCCAAATGTAACGTCCATAGGAAAAAATGCATTCTATAATTGCTCTTCTCTTAGTATTATAATTCTTTCGCCAAGTATAACTAGTATTGAAGATTATACATTTTCCAATTGTTATAACCTTAATTATGCTATTATTTTATCAGAAATAACTAAAATTGGATATGAAGCATTTTTTGGATGTAAAAAATTAAAAACTATAAATGTACCATCATCAGTGATAGTTATTAAACCTAATGCATTTTTAGGTTGCAATGCTTTAAAATATATAAATTTTCCGCTAATAACAGAAATTATATCAATATATAATCGTGATTATATATATAAAAATGAATTTATATATGAACATATAATTGATTATATTGAAAATGCTCTCGATATTCAATATCAAGATAATGCTCACTGTAATAACCAACAACAATTTATTACATTTCATTCATCATTAATTACTATTGGAAAAGATGCATTTAAATATTGTAATAAAATTTTGAATGTTTATATTTATAAACAAACAATAGCAAAAAATGCTTTTGATGAAGGAGTACGAATAAACTACTATGATGATGAATTGCTACAGATAGAAAATAACATATATTTAAATGATTCTAATAATACGTCAATTCTTTCTCCAACCGATAAAATAAAACAGCTAATAGAACCAGATATTATAAAAATTAGTGTGATTGGTGTTGGCGGAGCAGGATGCAATTTTCTTCATCGTATAGATAAAAACACTCCTTATATAAACACAATAGCAATAGATACAGATAGCCATACATTACAGGATTCTAAAGCGAAAAATATTATTTTAATCGGTAAAAACTTTGCAAATGGTCGTGGATCTGGTGGAAAGCCAGAAAATGGGGAAAAAGCCGCAAAAGAAAATGAAGGAGAAATAAAATATTCTATTAAAGAATCAAATATCATTTTTATTACAGCAGGATTTGGTGGTGGAACAGGGAGCGGTGCGTGTAGCGTTGTAGCTCAAATTGCAAAGGAACTACGTATATTAACAATTGTTATTTATATAATGCCTTTTTATTGGGAAGGAGAATACAAGAATAGAATCGCTAAACAAGCAATTGATAAAATAAATACAATTGCAGATGTTTGTTTACCTATAGAGAATGAAATACTTATGTCAAGATCTTTAAAAAATAAACCTTTATCAGATGTAAATGGTCATATAGATGAAATATGCGAAAGATTTATTAATTGCTTTTATGAAGTAACAAGTATGGATGTGATATTTCCTGTAAAACTTATGGATTTATTTAATATTTTTAAAAAGACCAATAAAATATACTTTGGTACTGGAAAAAGCTCTGATAACGAAGGAGTAATATCTGCCATAATAAGGGCAATGGATGATCCATTTATAAAAGATTCAATTGATTTTCCTATTAATAAAACATCAAATATAATTATTTTTATTAGAGGTTGGTTAAAAATGACAAAATCTAATAATTTAATAATCCATAAAAAAATTAAAGAATTAACAAATAAAAATGTAAAAATAACATTATGTTATACAACTGATGATAGTGATGGTTTCCATGTCTCAATAATAATACTTAAAGCTTAATAATAAAAAAGACTGCCAGAGCAGATTGAGCCGGAATATTAAGTGAATTCTTCAAGTTTAACTTAAACCTTTGCCCGTCTTAATCTTACGCTTTCAATGTCATGGCTGAAAAGTTCACGTAAATCGTTCAATCCCAGCGCCATTAATGCCATGCGATCAATTCCAATACCCCAGGCTGCTACAGGTACATTTATACCAAGGCTTGCAGTTACTTCCGGCCGGAAAATACCGGAACCGCCAAGTTCAAACCAGCCAAGAACAGGATGTTTAATATGCACTTCTACAGACGGCTCTGTAAAGGGAAAGTAACCGGGAACATATTTAACCTCTTTAGCTCCGGCAACCTCGCAGGCGAACATTTCCAGCATTCCCAAAAGCGTGCGAAGGTTGACATTTTCGCCTAACACAATTCCCTCTGTCTGATAAAAATCCGGCAGATGAGTAGCATCTACGCGATCGTATCTGAAACAGCGGGCAATACCAAAGTACTTGCCGGGAATTTTTGCAGTGGGCAGGGCTTTTGCCGACAGCGCCGTTCCCTGTGAACGCAGAATAAGACGTTTTGTAAAATCACGATCAAAGCTGTAATTCCAGCCGCGGCTGCCTGTTGTTCCGCCGTTTTCGTGAGCGGATGCGACATTGGAAAGCCAGGGTTCTTCTATCGATTTTGCCCGCGCAACTCCGTCTTTTGCTTCGCCTTTTGGATCTGCAATACTATAAGCATCGTGTATATCGCGGGCAGAATGGAACTGCGGCATAAAAAGCGCATCCGAATTCCAGAACTCAGTTTCAACTAACGGGCCGTCAAATTCTTCAAAACCAAGAGAAGCCAGTTTATCTTTTACATTTTCAAGAAACTTTGCATAAGGATTACTGCGCCCCGGCGTTAAACGAACAGGCGGAGTTTTAACATTATATGAACGGAATGTCTTGCCTTTCCAGCTGCCGCTTTCCAGCATTGATTGTGTAAGAGCGCCGGTTTCATCACCTGTTATCCCCGCTGTTTTAAGAGCGTTTGCAGTTTCAACAGCAGCGTCAGTAAAACCATATACAACAGTTTCGCGGTCTATCTGACGAAATGCAGCATCTGCGGCACCGCGTTTTTTTGCGATAGTGCGGATAAATTGTTTTTCTGCTTCATCCAAAGACGCTTCTGCAAGTAACCCGTTATTTGTAACAACTTTAATCAGTAAACCTTTGATAATTTGAAAGTGCGCTAACACAGGATTTTTTGCCGGATCATCAAGGTGTTCAAGCGGCAGCGTTATAGTAACTTTTTTATCGCCGTCCATTGCAAGCACACCAAGCTTGGAAAGGCTTCCAAACGCGCTGCCAATGTCTTTATTTTCCATTTTTAGGGCTTCTGCAATATCTGGCAGGCGAGGTTTGTCTTCGGCTTGTTTTATTCTTTGCCGGATTAATTCCAGTATTCGTTCTTCCGGACTGCCTTTTTCTTTCCAGTCCTGCCCAAGTGCGGTCAATTCGTAATAAACTGCAATTTCTCGCCGTATTTCACTAATAAGCTCTTTTCCAAAAAGCCAGGAAAGCGCCTGATTTCCGTTTCCCGGTTTAAATCCCAGATCTTTTTCAGCTTTTTCGATAGTCAGCTCATCACCCTTTTTATAAGAGAGAAGAATTCTTACTTCCAGCGGGTGCAGATTTTTTACAACATTTTTTATATCAACCGGCATTTTGTCTCCATTGTTATAATAATCAAAAATTAACATTACGGTCAATATATAAACATTGATTTTTGCCTTTTATGGATTATAATGTTACATTAGTATTATGATAAAATTTACGAGTATAAAAACAAGAACTACTCTTTATACATTAATTCCGGTAGTAATCGGTTTTATGATTATCTGTACAGTTATGTTTGTATCATTATTTAATTCGCAAAGAAATACTGTTAGAGCAGAATTTCATAATATAGTAAAAAAACATACAGGAAACTTCGAAAAAAAAATAAATAATACAATTGATTATCTAGCATTTGTTTCAAATATCCTGGAATTTCAAATAAAGGAAGATTCAGTAGACAGAGAATTAATGCAAAGGATGATGCTTGAAATTTTTGAAAGATTCCCGAATGTTAGCAGTTCCAGTCTTTATTTTGAACCCAATATGTATGACGGAAAAGACGCTCTATACAGAAACACAGAATACGGTTCTTCCCTTTCCGGAAGAATAAGTTACTATTATAAACGGGAAAACAACAGAACTATCTATTTACCTTCATCTATGGAAAATGAAATAGAATTTCTTCTTCCCTATTATACCATTACCAAAGAAACCGGCCGCCCGTATTACACAGATCCAGTAATGTACAACATAGACGGAACAGAAGTTTTAATGTGTGTGATTGTTTTTCCGATATACGGCAAAAATAATGAATTTATAGGCGCTGTAACCGCCGACATTTTCCTTGGCGATATTTATGAATTATTACAGGCAGAAAAAATTTACGAAACCGGATACATGATAATAATTACCGGAAAAAACCAGATACTTTACAGCCCCAGATTCGAAGATATCGGAAAAACAAGCGATGAAACATATCTAACATTTTCTTTTCCGGAAAATACAGAAAAAACAATTATTTTTCATACAAGGTCTATTATAAATAATAAAAGAGCTTTAACTGCTGTTAATACTTTTTTTATACCGGAAATAGACAGTCATTTTTTCATTTCTATAACTGCTCCTGTCAGCGAAGTGAATGCATTTGAATCCAGGCTGGTTATTATAATTCTTTTTCTCAGCCTTGCCATAATCGTTCTTACTGCCGTTTTTGTTTTTTACTTAATCAATAAACTTACAAAACCATTACAGGAATTTACATCCAGCGCAGATAAACTGGGAAACGGCGATTTCAGCGCAAGAATAACAGGTTATTACGATGATGAATTCAGCATTTTAAAAGACACTATCAATTTGATGGCTGAACGCATAGAAGAAAATATAGAAGAATCCAAAATCACACTCCGCGTACTGCAGACAGTATTAAACGGTATTGATGCATTTATCTACGTAACCATTCCTGCAACAGGCGAGATTCTTTTTATAAACGAACGCATGAAAGTTATGTTCGGGCTTAAAGATGATGAAGGAGTAGGGCAGTACTGCTATAAACTTTTCAGAAAAGACCTTGATGAACGATGCTCCTTTTGTCCGATTTTCCAGCTGGAAAAAGAGCCGGATAAAGTAGTTGTATGGGAAGAAAAAGTTCCAGAAATAAACCGCGATATCCGCCATACAGACTGTTTTATCGATTGGCCCGGCGGTTTTAAAGTACATATGCAGCAAGCTATCGATATTACAGATATAAAAACAATAACAGCAGAAAAAATAAAAGCAGAAAACGAAGCACATGATCTGGCGCAGAAAAAAGCACAAGCAGAAGAAACATCGCGCATGAAATCCGTTTTCCTTGCAAGCATGAGTCATGAAATAAGAACGCCTATGCACGGAATTATAGGATTTTCCGAACTTGCCCTTGATGATGATCTGCCTCAGGAATCAAAAAATTATATTTCAAAAATAAAAACAAGCGCAGAAAGTTTATTGTTAATTATTAATGATATTTTGGATGTTTCAAAAATTGAGGCTGGAAAAATTGAACTGGAAAAAATACCTTTTGATGTCGGCGATGTTTTTAAACTTTGCCGCTTAATTGCATCTCCAAATGCAGAAGAAAAAGGCCTTACGCTTTTCTGTTATGCAGAACCTTCTGTCGGCAAACTGCTTCTTGGAGACCCAACGCGGCTTCGCCAGATACTTTTAAATCTTCTTTCCAATGCCATAAAATTTACAAATAACGGCATGGTAAAACTTTTAGCTGCTGTTAAGGAAAATACACAAAACGGCGTAACAATGCATTTTGAAATAAAAGACAGCGGCATTGGCATGACAGATGAACAAATAACCAGGGTATTCCAGCCTTTTATGCAGGCAGATGACAGCACAACAAGAAAATACGGCGGAACAGGACTTGGTCTTACAATTACAAAAAGTTTTATAGAACTTATGGGCGGAAAATTGCAGGTAGAAAGCAGTTTTGGCGTAGGAAGTAAATTCTGCTTCGATTTAACATTCGAAACAATAGACGTTACTGCAGCTCATTCAGATTTAAATATATCCATTAACCGCAGCGAAAAACCGGTATTCGACGGAGAAATCCTGGTTTGCGAAGACAATGAACTTAATAAAATTGTTATCTGCGACCACCTTGCAAAAGTAGGAATAAAAACTGTTGTAGCAGATAACGGAAAAATAGGCGTAGATATTGTCAAAAAATACATAGAAAGCGGACATAAACCATTTAATTTAATTTTTATGGATATTCATATGCCGGAAATGGACGGCCTTGAAGCATCCAAAAAAATTATAGAATTGGGATGCAGAGTGCCGATTATTGCATTAACTGCAAATGTTATGCAAAATGATAAAGAATTGTATTTTAAATCGGGAATTGTTGATTGTCTTCCTAAACCTTTTGTAACAAATGATTTGTGGACATGCCTGTTAAAATATATTACGCCTGTCAGTATGATAAACTTAAATAAAGATTCCGATTTCTCAGAAGAAGAAAATCAACGAATGGAAATAATTAAAACATTTGTTAAAAATAATCAAACGGCTTTTATCAAAATAAGCGAAGCTTTGGAAGCGGGAGATATTAAACTTGCACACAGGCTGGCACACTCATTAAAAGGCGTTGCAGGACTTGTCGGCAAATATAATTTATCAAAAGCCGCAAGCGCAGTTGAACAATCCCTTGCTCTGGGCAAAGCAGATCAATTAAACGATCAAATGATTATACTGGAAAACGAATTAAATTCCGCACTAACTGAACTATCAGATATTGCAGAAAAATTTTTCGGCAAGAATAAAAAAACAATAGATGAAAATCTAAGTAAAGAAGCTGCCTTAAACCTTTTAAAAGAACTTGATTTTTTATTGGAATCCGACAGTTATGACAGTTTAGAAATGGTAAAAAAAATAAGTTCCATTCCCGGCACAGATTTGCTTGCAGAACAGGTAGAAAACATGAAATTTAAACAGGCGCGTGAAACTATAACTAAAATAATAAAACAAATGGATACCCAAAAATGACTTCCGAAAAAAAAATCCTCGTTGTAGATGATGAAAAAATAAATATTATGGCTTTGGCGCAATTTTTAAAACCAAGGTACGATATAATTGTAGCAACAGACGGCGCTGCCGCTCTGGAAACGGCAGAAAAACATATCCCAGATTTAATTTTGTTGGATATAATCATGCCGGACATGAGCGGGTTCGATGTTCTTTTAAAATTAAAAGATACTGCAGCAACCATGAATATTCCGGTAATTTTTATAACCGGGTTAAGCGATGCAGAAGACGAAGAAAAAGGTTTGTCTCTTGGTGCTGTAGATTATATAAAAAAACCTTTTAATCAGACAATTGTAAAAGCAAGAATTCAAACTCATTTAAAAATGGCGGATTATGTAAAAACAATAGAAAAACTTTGTATGCTGGATGCGCTCACAGGACTGCCAAACAGACGCGGGTTCGACTCGCGTATAGAAGCCGAGTGGGGGCGCTCTCACAGGGAAAAAAAGAAGCTCGGTTTAATTATGCTGGATATCGATAATTTTAAAATATATAACGATACATACGGACATCCTCAGGGCGATATTTTGCTGCAGACAATCGCAGAAATACTGAACAAAACGCTTCATAGAGCTTCTGATATTGCAGTAAGATGGGGCGGAGAAGAATTCTGTGTCTTGCTTCCTGATACAGATATAGAAGGCACATACAAAATAGCAGAACAAATACGAAAAAATATTATGGATACTCCCATAACTTGTTTATCCAATAAAGAAATTTCTGTAACAGTCAGCCTTGGCGCCTGTTCAATAATTCCGGGCGATAACGATAAAATTGCCGATTACATCTCGGAAGTTGATAAATTGCTCTATATTGCAAAGAAAAACGGCAAAAATCAGACTTGTATACCATAAAATGCACCGAAATTCCTTGACCCAAACGCGTTTTTTTTGTATTTTTTATATAAGAAAATAATAATTAGGTACCGGAAATGATAGAACAAGAGACTCAGACAGGTCAACCTGACCAAGAACAGGCTCAGGTTGAGGGAAATGAAAAAGAAGAAGTTGCTGCACAAGGTGCTACACAAAGTGCGGCAGAAGGAGCCGATTCAGCTTCTGAAACTTCACCCTCCCCTGTAACCCCGGAAGAAAAGATAGCTGATCTGGAAGAAAAACTGGCAGAATCTCACAACCAATTTCTGCGAAAAGCAGCTGAATTTGAAAATTTCCGCAAGCGGATGAATCAGGAAAAAACAAGCGCAATTGAATACGCAAACCAAAGCCTTTTACTGGACATT
The DNA here is from genome assembly GCA_009785215.1 of Treponema sp. Lineage (GTDB taxonomy): Bacteria > Spirochaetota > Spirochaetia > Treponematales > Breznakiellaceae > WQXQ01. The sequence continues at coordinate 31,195 of WQWU01000027.1, forward strand.
ATCCCGATAATCGATGATTTTGAACGCGCAATTCAGGCTGGGGAAGCAGGCTTGCAAGCCGGCTCTGCAGACTACAATGGCTTTTTAGAAGGCATCAAGATGATCGAAAAACGATTCATAAATCAGCTGGAAGTTAAGTGGGGTTTAAAACGCTTTAATTCTGCAGGAGAACTTTTTGATCCTAACCTTCACGAAGCGCTCTTTATGGAAAAATCATCCGATGTAACCGAGGCAACTGTACAGGAAGATTTGGTAAAAGGGTATTATTTAAAAGAAAGAGTTATAAGAGCGGCAAAAGTAAAAGTACTAATGCCGGAAACTAATTAACAAATATTTATTAGGAGTTATAATCAACACTTCGTGTTGATTTTCGATTAAAATCAGCGGCAAAGCCGCTTAAATAGGAGTTTTCATTAACACTTCGTGTTAATGTTCGATTAAAATCAGCGGCAAAGCCGCTTAAATAGGAGTTATAAATGGGAAAAATTATTGGTATCGACTTAGGAACAACAAACTCATGCGTATCCGTTCTTGAAGGCGGAGAACCTATAGTCATTCAAAGTTCCGAGGGCGGACGAACAACGCCCTCCATTGTTGGTTTTACAAGTAAAGGCGAACGAATTGTCGGCGCACCGGCAAAAAATCAAATGATCACAAATCCCGAAAACACCGTTTACTCCATTAAACGTTTCATGGGGCGCCGTTTTTCAGAAGTATCCAACGAGATGAAACTGGTTCCTTACCACATATCGGAACAGGGCGATGATGTCCGTATAGACATAGACGGAAAAAAATATTCGCCTCAGGAAATTTCCGCCTTTGTTCTGCAAAAAATGAAAAAAACTGCAGAGGACTATCTTGGCGAAACAGTAACAGAAGCTGTTATTACAGTTCCCGCATACTTTAACGATGCACAGCGTCAGGCAACCAAAGATGCAGGAAAAATCGCAGGTCTCGATGTAAAACGCATAATTAACGAACCTACTGCCGCTTCTCTTGCTTTTGGCTTTAATAAAGACTCAAAAAAAGACAAGTTAATCGCCGTTTACGATCTTGGCGGCGGCACTTTCGACGTTTCCATTCTGGAACTTGGCGAAGGTGTTTTTGAAGTTAAAGCAACAAACGGCGATACACACCTTGGCGGCGATGATTTCGATCGCCGTATTATGGAATGGCTCATTGCAGAATTCAAAAAAGATACAGGCATCGATCTTGGGCAGGATCGCATGGCTCTTCAGCGCCTGCGTGAATCTGCAGAAAAAGCAAAAATAGAGCTGTCCTCCATGCAAACTTGCGAAATTAATCTGCCGTTTATCACCGCCGACCAAAGCGGACCCAAACATCTGCAGAAATCGCTTACACGCGCAAAGTTTGAACAGATGGTAGAAGACCTGCTTGAACGTTCCAAAGAACCCTGTAAAAAGGCGCTTGCGGATGCAGGACTTAGTGCAGACCAAATTGATGAAGTTATAATTGTCGGCGGTTCAACAAGAATCCCTGCTGTTCAGCAGATTGTTAAAGATCTCTTTAAAAAAGAACCTAACAAAGGCGTCAACCCCGATGAAGCTGTTGCAGTAGGCGCGGCAATCCAGGGCGGAATCCTTGGCGGTGATGTAAAAGACGTGCTTCTTCTCGATGTCACTCCTCTCTCGCTTGGTATCGAAACATTGGGCGGTGTTATGACAAAACTTATCACCCGCAATACAACCATACCTACACGTAAAAGCCAAATCTTTTCTACAGCGGCAGACAGCCAGACAGCTGTCTCTATTCATGTACTTCAGGGCGAACGGGAAATGGCAACTCAGAACCGTCCTCTTGGACGTTTCGATCTTGTCGGCATTCCTCCGGCTCCGCGCGGCGTTCCTCAAATCGAAGTTACATTCGATATTGATGCTAACGGCATTGTTCACGTAAGCGCAAAAGATCTTGGTTCCGGCAAAGAGCAGAAAATACGTATCGAAAGTTCAAGCGGCTTAAGCGACACCGATATTGATCGCATGGTAAAAGAAGCCGAGCTTCATGCCGAAGAAGATAAAAAAGAACGCGAAAAAGCCGAAGTTCGCAATGAAGCAGACTCAATGATTTACAGTACAGAAAAAAATATTAATGACCTTGGCGACAAGGTAAATGCAGAAGATAAATCAAAATCTGAAGAAGCAATTGCAGATCTTCGCAGAGCTTTGGAAAGCGGCGACATTCAATCTATCAAAGACAAAACAGAAGCCCTTAAACAGGTTTCCTATAAAATCGCCGAAGAACTTTACAAACAGCAGGGAGCAGCAGGCGGCGGCGCAGAAGGTCAGCCTGGTCCTGACATGGGCGGTTTTGATCAAGGTTTTAACCAGAACATGGGAGCAGGCGGCAATAATACAAAAAGCGCAGAAGACGCAGATTACGAAGTTGTAGACGACGACAAGTAAGATAAATTCAAAACTTGGTTAGTTTTGTATTTATCTTCAGAAGAAGCAAGCTAAAGCCTGCTTCTTCATTTTTTATTTTTTAAAAGGTGAGTGAATGGCGGCAAAGAGAGATTACTACGAAGTTCTAGGTATAGAAAAAAGCGCTTCTAAAGATGATATAAAGAAGGCTTACAGAAAGCTTGCCATTCAATATCACCCGGATAAAAATCCCGGCGACAAACAAGCAGAAGAAAAATTCAAGGAAGCAACAGAAGCTTACGAAATACTTGCAGATGACCAAAAAAAATCCGCTTATGATCAATTTGGTTTTGCAGGCGTAGAGGGAATGAGCGGAAACCATGACTGGAGTAATTTCAGGGGTTTCGAAGACATTTTCGGCGAAGGCGGATTTGGAAGTATTTTCGAAAACTTTTTTGGCGGGGGATTCCGCAGAAGCGGCGGTGTCCGGGGAGGAGCCAATCTTCGCTACGATATAGAAATCCCGTTTAAAGACGCCATCTTCGGCACAAAGGTAGAAATTCAATATTCCCATAATGAATCCTGCAAAACCTGCAAGGGCGCAGGAACAGCGGACGGCTCAGGTAAAAAAACCTGCCCTATTTGCCGCGGCTCAGGACAAGTAAGACACAGCCAGGGATTTTTCTCTGTTGCCACAACCTGTCATAACTGCCATGGCGAAGGCTCCATAATAGAAAAACCCTGCAGTGACTGCGGCGGCTCAGGAACAAAAAAAGCCCGCCAAAAAATTATGGTTACTATTCCTGCAGGTGTAGAAAACGGAAAACGCGTAGTAATTCCCAAACAGGGCGATGCGGGGCCAAACGGCGGGCCTGCAGGCGATTTATATGTTTTTATCAGAGTTAAACCGCATGAATATTTTGAACGTCAGGCATACGATCTTTACTGCGCTGTTCCAATTTCGGTAAGTCAGGCAGCGCTTGGCGCAGACATTCATGTATCAACTTTGGATAACAAAACAATTAAGGTAAAAATTCCAGCCGGCGTACAAAATGGAAAAATGCTCCGCATCCGCGATGAAGGTGTTCCATGGGGAAACCAGCGCGGTAATCTTTATATAAAACTTATGGTACAAATACCAGAAAAACTTTCCAGGCGCGGAAAAGAGCTTCTGGAAGAACTTGCAAAAATAGAAGGTCAAAATGACAGTCCAAAACCCATTCCGCTCTCTCAGCTTGGCGATGTGTAGACTTGACATAACTATACTCTAATAGTTAAAATATAATTATGATGAATATAATGTTCATTTAACCATGTGTATTAAATTAAGGAGAAAATGATGAAAAAATTGTTAATTTTACTGGTTGTGTTAAGCCTTATGGGAGGCTTTGCATTTGCTCAAGAAGAAAATGGCGAGCCTGAAAAACGTGAACGTAAAATTGAATTATTCAATTTTGAAATTGGCGTTGGTTTCCCTATCCATTGGACAAATGGCCTTCATAATGATCGTTTCTATACGTTTAACCCCCAAGAAAGCAGAATGGAAGATAAAACCGTTACATCAAATACATCTGTTGGTATAGGGCTAGTTTTTAACTTTACAAGAACTCTTGGTCTTGCTTTAGACGCAGATATGTTTTACGGAGCCAAACTTGCAGGTTTTTCTGCACCAACATCCGATTATAATTCGCTCTTTGGAGCTAACGTAATTATGGGACCTGTATTCTATCTTTTTAACAACAACATGTTCAGAATTCCATTAACAATCGGCGGACATATGTACTACTTCAGCGAAGACCTTTGGGTTACCGATCTTCAGTCAGGTACATGGATTAAACGTACAGATTTACAGGTTGGCGCGGCTTTAGGCCTTGGTGTTCAGTTCCACTTTGACAAAAGTATTTATATGTTCACCCGCACAAATGTAATGATCAATTTCTTCCGTGTTCACACAATGGACTGGTATAATCCTGGTATTCCAGACGGATCTGGCGGATACCTGCCAGGAGAAGAACCGCGTTATGAATCAAAAACTTGCAGAGACATAATGGACATCAGCTGGGGCGTAAGACCTGTTTTTGGAATCGGTATTAAGTATTAATTAGAATAACTTAACAAAAAAAGGGGCTGTCCGAGAAGTAATTCTTGGGCAGCCTTTTTTATGATCAAAATAACCTTAAATTCCACACGTGCGGAATTTTGAGGAATACAAAGATTTGGACGTCCTAATATTTGTTAA
>WQWU01000028.1 GCA_009785215.1 Treponema sp.
AAGCGCTTTTTATGCCATGAACGGTTGTGGTAAACAGACTTATATCCGCTTCGCCGCCGTTGTTTATTTTAGGTAATATATCTTCCATTACGGCTAGAGCTTTTTTAATGTCCTGTATGACTATTTTAGAAAAATCATTTTTATTTTGCGCTGGAAACTTCGTTGCAGGGTATGCTGGAAACTTCGTTGCAGGGTTAGAGCCATTTACGGGTTTTTGAATTTTTATTTGTTTCCGCGCCGCCTCAATCTCTTCGGGAGACTGTTTATCACGAATTAAGCGGTTTAATAGGGAATTCAATTCGCGCGTATCAATTGGTTTGGACATAAAACCGTCAAAGCCGTTTTCCAGGAACATAGCCGCTATTCCCGCTACAGCGTTAGCTGTCAATGCTACAATAGGGTTAGTATACCCCATATCACGGATTATTTTTGTTGTTTCTATCCCGTTCATAACCGGCATCATATGATCCATAAATATTATGTCGTATTTATTACCTTCTTTGATTTTTTCTACAGCCCCAACACCGCTTAAAACGGTTTCGATTGTTAAACCGTATGGCAATAACATGCCTCTTGCCACATAAAGATTTGATTCAACGTCGTCTACTATTAAAACGCTGCCATAGGGCATATATTCACGCATAATCTGCGCTCTGTTTGATTTTAAAATGCCTTTAAAACGGCTATTACACAACTGCTGCGCCATTTCGGTTCCGCATACATTATTACCAATTCGCTCTTGCGGAAGACGTACAGTAAATACTGAGCCTTTTCCCTGTTGGCTTTCAACAGAAATTCCGCCGTTCATTGCTTCTAACAAGCGTTTTGTTATGTGCATACCAAGGCCTGTGCCGACTATTGTCCGGTTAGCATCCATATTAAAGCGTGTGTACTCATCAAACAGCATAAATACTTGTTCTTCTGTCATTCCCTGACCCGTATCGCTTATGCGCAAAACGAGAACACAATTTGCTTTTGGATCATCTGTTTCCGGGGGTTCCGCACTGACCGAAAATGTTACTTCGCCTTTGTCGGTATACTTAAAAGCATTTGAAAGTATATTATTTATCACCTGTTTTATCCGAAGCTCGTCACCGATTAAATCAAGCGGTGTATTCTCGTCTATTTTAAGGATAAACTCTATAGGTTTGCTGTCATAACGAAGAAGAACCAACTGCACTGTATCGTAAACAATGCTGGGAATATCGTATTGACCGCGTATAATTTCCAATTTGCCGGCCTCGATTTTTGATAAATCAAGGATGTCATTAATTATGTTTAACAATAAATTCCCGGAGTTGTATATTATACCAAATGCTTCTTCGATTTCCGGCGAAGTATCTTCCTTCTGCAATTGTATTTCGGCCGTGCCAAGAATAGCATTCATTGGTGTGCGTATTTCATGGCTTACATGCGATAAAAATACACTTTTTGTTTTATTGGCGTTTTCTGCTTCCAAACAATGTTTTTCCGCTTCAAGAATAAGATTTTTCATTTCTGTTAATTCATGAACAAAACCTACTACGGCAAAACTGTTTCCATGGGGGATTTTTTTAAACTCTACGTCAAGAATACGTTTTTTGCCTTGTAAGATTAATTCAATCTCAAATTTAACCTGTCCTTCTTTCATAGTTTCATCAAACCAACCGAGCAGTGCAGTGGATTTATCTCCGTCAGACTGAAATTCTGGTATGGCATTTGCCAGGCGGTCGATAAATCCTGTAATCATTTCTTCTTTTGTTTCAAATCCCATGAAAGCCATAGCTGCCGGGTTGCAATCGATTATTTTAAATTTGCTGTCAAGCAAAAAATTAATTTGCGGGTTTATATCAAGCAGAGTACGCATACGCTCGTCTCTCATGCTTCTGTAGAATAAAAATATAATTAAAACTACGACGAATGCAAACGAAATAGAAATACCTATCAATAAAGGCACCCTGGCTTCGGCTATTTTCGCGCGGTAATCAAAAGTTCTTCGCATCCACTGATTTGATATTCCTTTTGTATCGATGGACTGGAGAGCTTTATCGATAATGGAACAAAGAATAACATTATCTTTATGAAACCCGAATCTGGTGTCTATATTTTGGTCAAATACATAGTTCAGTTTATATCCGGTACGCTCCTGATAATGCGTCAGAAACATGAGCCGTCTTTCTGTAGTCATGACAAGGTCAACTTCACCTTTACGCAAAGCGATGAAGGTTTCTTCGATACTGTCAAACTCAACAGTATTTTCATGATCCGGGAACCATTGTCTGAACATGGCAGTATAACCTGTATTGCGTGCAAGACCTACCTTTAAGCTTCGGATCTCATTGATGGCAACGTTAAAGTGATCCTCCGTGGATATTAGAGCGTAATGATCGTTTTGAATTACCGTGTTCGTCCAGATGAAATGTTCTTCGCGCGCTTTTGTCCACAGCAATTCGCCAATTAAAGATACATCTTTATTTTGCAGCATTTCTAACAAAACAAACCAGTCGGTTTTTTCATCATTAATAAACTCAAAGGATAAGTCGGTGAGAATTTCAATTTCTTTCAATAAGTCAAAAAATATTCCCTGCCATTCTTTTTCGCGCGCATTGTAAAAAGTGATGGGATAATTGCTGGAAATTGCGGCAATCGGTATGACCGGATTGTTTTTTATATATTCGCGTTCTTCATTGGTCAGCCGTACAGACAATTTATGTTTTTGATACTCCTGAAACCCGCGTTTGTATAATTCGTTGAGATAGATATTGGCGTTGTTTCGCTGCGCTTTTGTCACAACAGAAATTATGGATTCAAAAGCCGGGTTAGCTGTTGCCATTGCGACAGGATTAAAAATCAGCGGAAAAAAATCTTCGGTAACCACATCGCCGAATTGGATATACAAGGCGTCATTGTTATTCGAAGTAAAAAAAGCGTCGGCTTCCCCGCTTTTAATAACCTGATATCCTTCCATTGCGGTTCTAACCCATACGGCTTCGTATGATCCCGGTTCGTTTGTCGCAGCGAAAAGGCGTTCTGCAGGAGCGTTTTCTATAAATGCGTATCTTGGTAAACGTTCTGCCGCAATTTGGCTAAGACTCCTGCTCCCTGCAATTCTGAATAATACAAACATCCGTTCGGCGATAACATCAGTCATAAAATAATTTTGCCGGTTTTCGTCAGTGAGCATTACAACTCCTGCAAAGTCAAGTTCCTGAGCGTCTAACTGTTCATACAAAACACTCAGCGGAAGAAACTCGATATTAAAGGGGATTTGAAATAAACCAGTCAGCCATTCGCTGAACAAAGCGGCATACCCGCCTATTTGGCCGTTTTCCTTTATGAATGCATCTGTTGACTGAAGCATCCCATATGTCAAGGATTGGTATTCCCTTTGCAGTTTTTCTATGTCTGTTATTTCCTGTTCGGTAATACCCGGAACATCATAGAACGAAACGAACGGGTTTATAATATTTTGATTTTCTAACGGTTGTTGTTTACAGGCGGCAAGACAGGCGATAATAATACCTGTAATAAGTATTATTTTTATAATTCGTTTTAACGTATGTTTTAACGTATGTTTTAACATAGTGCTCCTCCAGATTCTAAAACTATTTTTATACGATCAAGAAGAATCTGTTCAGAAAATGGTTTTTTGATAAAATCTACAGCGCCTATTTCATAACCGTAATCTTCATCAGCGGCTTCGTTCAAACTTGTTAAAAAGATGACCGGAATACCTGCGTACCGTTCATCGGCCTTTAAACGTTTCAAAACATCGTACCCGTTAATATCGGGCATCAATATATCCAGCAGGATCACATCAGGAATAATATCATCAAAAAGTTTAAACATTGTAAAAGCAGATGCGATTGTAAACACATTATAATGATCCGATAAAGCCTCATCTGCCTTCATTAAGTTTATGCCGCTGTCGTCAACTACAAAAACCGTTTTCATTCTGTTTCTCCTTTGTTATTATCTTTAATAAAACGTTTTAATATTTGATCCAACTCGTATGAGTCTATCGGCTTGGCGATAAAAGCGTCAAATCCGTTTGTTAAAAACATTTCCGCCTGCCCTACAACGGCGTTAGCTGTAAAAGCGACAATAGGGTTCGTAAAACCTGTTTCTCGTATAATTTTTGCTGCTTCTATACCATCCATTTTGGGCATCATATGATCCATGAATATAATATCGTATTCTTCGTTATTTTTAATTTTTTCTATGGCTTCAAATCCGCTAGTGACAGTTTCTATCTGCAGATCGTATGGCTGCAGCAATCCCTTTGCGACGTATAAATTTGTTTTCACATCATCAACAATCAAAACCCTATTGTTAGGCATTTTTTTATATTCTAATCTGGAAATTTTTGAAATTGATTTATTGCGGAAACTAAATGTCCGAAGCTCTTCTGCAATGCCGGCGCCGCAAACTTCAGCGCCGCAGCTTTTCTGCGGCAGGCGGACAGTAACTATTGTGCCTTTTCCAACTTCGCTTTCTATAATTATTTTACCTTTCATCATATCAACGAGGTATTTGGTTATATTCATGCCCAAACCAGCGCCTGTGACATCATGGTTTTCTTCAGCATTAAACCGTGAGTAAGCATCAAAAATATGGTTAAGCTGAGATAAAGTCATCCCCTGCCCTGTGTCGCTTATTTGTAAAAGGAGTGTTACAGTACCGCTATTTTCACCCGTATCGGTAGATACTGACGGTTCGATAGATACTGACATTTTGATTTCGCCTTTTTCCGTGTATTTATAGGCGTTAGAAAGCAGATTGCTGAGAATTTGTTTTATGCGCAGTTCATCGCCAAACAGCGTAGACGGGGTTTCTTTATCTACATTTACGATAAAACTTAGCGCTTTTGAATTAAACCACAAGCGGTTTAATTGTGCAATGTCATTGATTAATTTCGGAAGCTCGTATTCCATGGGAGTAAGTTCCAATTTACCAGCTTCAATTTTGGACAGATCAAGAATATCGTTGATTATGTTTAAAAGCAAATCGCCGGATTCGTATATCCTGCGGAACGCCTGCGCGGATTCTTCCTTAAGCGTGTTATCCTGAAGCTGTACTTCTGCGATTCCCAGAATCGCGTTCATGGGTGTGCGGATTTCATGCGACATATTCGAAAGAAACCTGCTTTTAGATAAACTTTCATTGGCGCTTTGAATTGCTTTTTTATTATATGAACGCATCCCGAAGAATCCTGACAGAAACGAAACAAACAATGAAAATATTAACGCAAATTCCATAATTCTTATATTTCTGCGCATGGTCATAAAGACTTCATCGCTTATATCAACCCCGGCTCCGCAATAAACCGTACCGTCATTATTGAATACAGGCACTACAGCTGTAAGAAGACCGTCCCATGATTCAGAATAGACGCCCAGTTCTGTTACCCAGCTGCCTCCGGCTTTTATTACTAAAGCAGCCTCGCCGGAAATTTCGTCACTATCAAGTGAGAAAAACATGGCAGGCGTTACCATATATTCTTCGTCTTCGTCGTTATCAATAATGTATTGGATATAGTCACCCCCGTCATAACGCCAATAGTACACATAAAGAACTGAGGTTTCTTCTGCAAACCGCTTTAGCCTTGTTCGTATTTCATTCCATTCGGGTCTTTCCATATCTTCTGCCGTATGGAACAAATCCAATTCTTCCACTGAAAGGAAAGTTGAAGCACGCTGAGCCGCTACCAGTAAATGGTTTTGGATGCTGTTTATTCTTTCTTTTTCTATATCTTTTATAAAAAAAGAAAATATCACAGCGACGATCAACATAGCTATAGAAGACAGAAAAAACAATATATAAACAAAAGAGAATTTTTGGTTTGCCTTTTTTATATCTTTCTTCATAATCTCAACCTGCCTGTTTTAGTTTTTTTCAGCTTTGTATTTTTCAATGGCGATTAAAACTTTTTTAAATTCTCCGTTTAACAAATAAACCGAGATTTCTTCATTTATACCGGTTATTAAACGCGGCCAGATTTTTAACTTTAAATCGGCTAATGCTTTTTTAGCAGTTTTAACATCATACTTTTCACACGCTATTTTTATTTCTTCAAATTTTTCGTGAAGATAAACTTGATCTTCGCGCGATATATCGCACGATGCATCGCATGATGTATCGTAAATTCCCTCTGTTTCCCTTGATCTAAAATCTTTGACCAAAGCGGAAAGTGCGTTTATTAATACAGGGGTATCACTTGCCATTAAATCGAAATTTTTGTTTTTTCCGGCTTGTTCTAATTTATATGCTAAATCGGACAGCTCTTTTTCGCCGATACCTGTTAGAGCGCTTTTTATACCATGTACGGTAATTATGTATGAATTCAAATCATACTCGTTAAGTTTCTTTATTTCTTTGGACAGTCCTTCCAATACTCTTACTGTATTTTCAGCATCTATTAAAAATATTTCTTTTAATTTTATTAAATCCACTGTTTTATTTATAATTTCCGATTTATCAAGAGGTTTTACATTTTTTATAAATTTTGTTACAACCTGGTCTAATATATGTGAGTCTATCGGTTTTGCAATGAAAGCGTCAAAACCATTTGATAAAAACATTTCTTCCTGCCCCAAAATAGCGTTAGCTGTTAGCGCAACAATGGGGCGGGTATATCCGGTTTCACGTATTATTTTTGCCGCTTTTATACCGTCCATTACCGGCATCATATGATCCATAAAAATAATATCGTAATTTTCGTTATTTTTAATTTTTTCTACGGCTTCCAATCCGTTATCAGCGGTTTCGATAAACAAGCCATATGGCCGCAGCATCTCGCTGGCGATAAGTAAATTAATATTCATATCATCTACTATTAAAACCCTGCCGTCAGAGATTTGTTCATATGTAATTTCCGATATTTTTGAAATCAATTTATTATTAAAATTAAAGGTCTGCAACTTTTCAACTATATCACTGCCGCATACTTGCAAGCCGCATCTCTTCTGCGGCAGAGAAACTGTAACTTCAGTTCCTTTGCTAACTTTACTTTCTGCATTTATTACGCCGTTCATCGCATCAATAAGACGTTTTGTGATATTCATTCCCAAACCCGTGCCGTTTATACCGCTGTTTATATCAAGGTTAAACCGCGAATATGCATCGTAAAGGCTTTTAATCTGCGTCTCGTTCATGCCCTGTCCTGTGTCGCTTATTGAAACAATGAGCCTCACATTTTCTGAATTAACTGTAACTACAGCTGAAATTGAAAAACAGATTTCACCGGCATCTGTATATTTGTAAGCATTAGAAAGCAAATTATTAAGGATTTGTTTGATACGCAATTCATCGCCGGTTAAATAAAGGGGTATGTTTTCATCTACTACCAGCTTAAAATTTATTGGTTTGCTGTCATATCGCAGACGATTCATTTGTACGACACTATTTATCATATCCGGAACATTATATTTTCCGTTAATAAGTTCCAGATTACCGGAATTAATTTGGGAAAAATCAAGAATGTCATTAATAATGTTTAAGAGTAAACTGCCAGATTCATGTATTTTTTCAAATCCATTTTCTGCTTCTTCTGAAAGACCGCCATTACGCAGCCGGATCTCCGAAATACCAAGAATCGCGTTCATAGGGGTGCGTATTTCGTGGCTCATTTGGGAGAGGAATATACCCTTTGCCTGGCTGCTTTGCTCTGCCGCTTCTTTTGCAATTTCCAACTGCGCTGTATTTTCCTGTATTTCATCCAGGAGTTTTTTAAACTCGCGTTCTGTATGTTTAACTACTCTTTTTACTATAAAAAGCGCAGCAATTGCAAAGGCGCATCCTAATACTAATGTGAAAATTATTGTCATCTGTCTTGCGCTGTTTATGGAATGATAAAGCCGCTCACAATCAAAATCTATTCCGATGGCGCCGATAACATTTCCTTCGTTGTCATGGAAAGGGAAATAAGTTCCGTATAAATATCCGTAATCTGTAACCATAATTCCTTCACTGGTTACTATTTCATTATTCAAACACCGGATTAAATCCTCAAGGTATTCTTCTTCTATAAGCGAACCAACATGAGAAAAATTTTCGTCGTTTATATCTAAAGCGTCTACAACATAAATATATTCGTTGTTATCGTTTAGTTTTACGGTGTATAAATATAAAGCACTTGCGATGCTCTTTATTTCATATAATTGTTTTTGCGTATTTATATAAAGTTCACTTTCTTGATCCTCAATCGTATTAATTTCTGAAAAAATGCGTTTATCAAGCACAGATTCCACATAACGGTAAAGGTCTATGGCATCTTGTTTAAGCTCATCCATTGTTAATGAATAGAATTGATTGTAATTTATAAGATAAACACAGATAGACGCAATTACAACAACAAAAAGCAGCATTAATCCAATTTTGTTCTCAAGATTTTTCCATACTCTTTTTGTCATTCTACAAATCCTTTGTCGTGTTAGCTTCCATCTCTTTTTGAATTTCTATGAATAACATGTTTACTTCAAGAAATACATCCACAATTTTCGGGTCAAATTGCGTTCCGCTGCCTTCTTTGATTATTTCAACAGCTTTTTCGTGCGTAAACCCTTTTTTATAAGGGCGATCTGATACAAGAGCATCGTACACATCAACTACTGCCATAACTCTGCCCTGCAATGAAATATTTTCACCTTTTAATCCATAGGGGTAACCTGTTCCATCCCAACGCTCATGGTGATTCCCGGCAAAAAACCTTGCGCTGCGTAAAAAATCACCTTCTCCGGATTCACTTATAATTATATCAATGAGTTTTTCGCCTTCAATTGTGTGTGTTTTCATTATTTCAAATTCTTCTACAGTCAATTTATCAAGTTTGTTCAGAATTAAATCCGTAACTACGATTTTTCCTATATCATGCAAACGCGCCGACGAAACAACTGTCTCTAAATTCCAGTTTCGTATTTCTTCTTCATATAAACCGCGTTTAAGCATTTCATTTAATAATATATTTATGTATTTTGTCGTGCGTTCAATATGCCTGCCTGTTAATTTATCACGTCCTTCTACCATGTTAGCCAGAACTGATATCAAACTATTTTGCAATCTCAGGTGCTTTTCTGTCCGTTCACGGATTTTACTTTCCATATTTAAATGAGCTTCTATACGGTTAAGAAGAACCGGCCTGGAAAACGGTTTGGATATAAAATCAACCGCGCCCATTTTGAATCCGCGCGCCTCTGTAACAGAATCACTCTGGCTTGTCAGAAATATGACTGGTATATCAGCGTATTTTTTATCAGATTTCAATTTTTCAAGCGTCTCAAAGCCGTCCATTTCAGGCATCAATATATCAAGTAAAATTAAATCCGGCTGAACTTTTTCTAAAACATCAAACATGATCAGAGCGGACGACAAAGTGAACACATTATAATTTTCTGTTAATGTTTCTTCCGCATCTAAAAGATTAATTTTAGTGTCATCTACAACAAAAATTGTTTTCACTCTTAATATAATACAAAATCAAAGTGAATATTACAAGCCAAAAAAATGCGAAATTACAGAATTTACCAGGTTTGTCAATAACCTAATTCTTCCTTAATTACTGTATAAATACGGTCACATAAAACCTGCTTTTTTTCCTCTGATTTTAAATTAGCGGTTTCTATAGGCGTTAAAAATGCGATTTTTACAGGAACGCCGCAGACACGGTTGTTTTTTTCAAAAACTTCATAACTTCCCTGAATAGCAACAGGGATAATAAGCGCATCGGCAGAGGTTGCCAATTTTAATGAACCGGGATGAAACGGCAAAAGCCCCCTGCCCTTGGATCTGTGCCCTTCCGGGAAAATCAACATTCCCCCGCCGGCTTTTATTCGCTGTGTTCCTTCATTAATTGTACGAATTGCTTTCCTTACATTTTTACGATCTATAAAAAGACCGCCAAGCATGTGTATCCAGACATTTAAAAAGGGAACCAAAAGCAGTTCTTTTTTTGCAATAAAACCAAACGGACGGCCGCAATATCCAAGCAATAAAAGAATATCAAAAAAGCCGCAGTGATTACTAACAAAACCAACACCGCCCTTTTTGGGAATATTACTGATACCGGTTACTGTCGTTGTACAGCCGGCAATGAATATAATCGATCTTGCCCAGGCTTGAGCAAACCGGTAAGTAAGCATTTTCATGGATTTTCTAAACCCAATCATATAAAAAAAAGCGGCTATAAGCCCAAGAGGGAACAGAAAAATCATGGCTATAATTAAAAACCCAAAACCGTATATTGTCTTTATCATAATAAATATTATAACTTACTTTATAAAAAGTAGATAGTGGTTCATATATTATATTGACTTTTTATAATGTTTGATTCATTATCAAAAAATGACAAATATCAAAAAATTTATCGGATCAGACATAGATATTGCCCAGTCAGTTTACCCTGAACACGCTCTGCATATTAAAGATGTTGCATCCAAAGCGGGTATAAACGATGAATACATCGATTATTACGGCAGTTATAAGGCAAAAATCGATTTTAAATTTTTAGAAAAAAACAAAGATAAAAAAGACGGTAAACTAATTCTTGTTACTGCTATAAATCCTACTCCTGCAGGAGAGGGAAAAACCACAACAACTGTAGGTGTTGCAGACAGCCTTTCATTAATCGGCAAAAAAACGATGGTTGCGCTAAGAGAGCCTTCTTTAGGTCCTATTTTCGGCGTTAAAGGCGGAGCTGCAGGCGGCGGCTGGGCTCAGGTAATACCAATGGAAGATATAAATCTTCATTTTACCGGAGATTTTCATGCTATTGGAGCGGCTAATAATTTGTTAGCTGCAATGATAGATAACCATATTTTTCAGGGCAATAAACTGAATATCGATACACGTAAGATCGTCTGGCGCAGATGCGTAGACATGAACGACCGTCAGCTGCGTTTTGTAACAAACGGCCTTGGCGGAAAAATTAACGGCTCTCCGCGCGAAGACGGCTTTGACATAACAGCTGCATCGGAAGTTATGGCTGTTCTTTGCCTTGCTTCGGATATCGATGATTTAAAAAACAGATTAGGACGCATCATTGTAGGTTATACTCACGGCAAACAGACAGAAGAACAGCCAGTAACAGCAGCGCAATTAAATGCACATGGAGCAATGGCTGCCCTTCTTAAAGATGCATTAAAACCAAACCTTGCGCAAACACTGGAAGGTACTCCCGCTTTTATTCACGGCGGACCTTTTGCAAATATAGCACACGGCTGTAATTCTGTTATGGCAACACGCCTTGCTTTAAAGTGCGCGGATTATGTTGTAACAGAAGCAGGTTTCGGCGCAGATCTTGGCGCAGAAAAATTTTTAGACATAAAATGCCGCTTTGCCGGATTAAAACCTTCTGCTGTTATAATCGTTGCAACAGTACGAGCATTAAAATCTCACGGCGGAGTAAAAAAAATTGATTTAGATAAAGAAAATCTTACTGCATTGGAAGCAGGGCTTCCTAATCTTTTACAGCATGTAGAAAATATTACAAAGGTATATAAACTTCCTGCAGTAGTGGCAATAAACGCATTTCCAAAAGATACAAAAGCAGAACTTGAACTAGTAGAAAAAAAATGCAAAGAGTTAGGTGTAAATGCGGCAATTTCCGAAGTTTGGGAAAAAGGCGGCGAAGGCGGAATTAAACTTGCAGAAAATATTGTTAGTTTATGCGAACAGCCGAATAATTTTGAATTTTCTTACGACGAAAACTTAAGTATAAAAGAAAAAATAGAAACAATTGCAAAAAGAATTTACCGTGCAGACAGCGTAGTTATACTTCGTGATGCGCAGAAAAATATTAATCAAATAGAAAAAATGGGGCTAGATAAAGTTCCAATCTGCATGGCAAAGACTCAATACAGTTTTTCCGATGACGCTTCTTTATTAGGCGCTCCTAAAGGATGGCAATTAACAGTAAGAGATGTAAAAATTTCTGCAGGTGCAGGTTTTATCGTTGTTTTTACAGGCGAGATTATGACAATGCCCGGGCTTCCGCCTATTCCTTCTGCAGAAAAAATCGATATAAGCAGCGATGGAAAAATCTCAGGTCTGTTTTAATAATAACACAATTGAGTGCCAGAAACGTTTAAAAATATTTCCTTTTTCTGCAGCTTTTGCTGTAATTAAAGGAGTGCGGCTTAGTTCTCCGTATTCATCTGTTATATTTAAATAACCTGCCAAAAATCCCAAAGGCATAGGAGCGGTAAGCGGAGACGGAATAACAACTTCATATTTTAAGTTACCGGCACGGTTTATCTGAGCTGTAAAATCTGCCGTTTCTGCAAGTTCCAGTTCTATTGTATTTAACTTCCCTTTCCATAACCTAACATTTTCTATATTACCAATAACAGGACGCACTGTTTTGAAATTTTCAAATGCCCAGGAAAGAAGGCGTGCGCTGTCATTTGCTCTTATCCTGCTTCCTCCGCGTCCTAGCGGCGCTCCCAAAAGAACAAGAATAAAACGTGTATCATCCCTTTGCGCTGTAAGAGCAATATTAAAGCCGGACTCATTTATATAACCTGTTTTTAAACCGTCTGTTCCGGGAAATGATCTTAAAAGGCTATTCTGATTACTCTGTAAAATAGTGCGCGGATTATTCCGGTACCTTTGCTGTACGTTAGCTGCTAACGGATATGCAAATTCCTGGACTGAATGAAAATCCAATAGACTGTTTGGATGTCTTTTTATGTATTCACGGCAAAATACAACAAACTCCGCAGCCGTAGTTTTATTATACTGAGAAATCCCTGCTGGCTCCGTAAACCTGGTAACATATAATCCCATTTTATGCGCTTCATCTGTCATTTTATCGGCAAAATCCCTCACAGACGGCGCAAAACGCAAAGCAGCGGCGACAGCGGCATCATTACCTGAAGAAACTGCAAGCCCTAAAAGTATTTCACGTAACGTAACTATCTGCCCTGGCTCCAGAAACATTAAGCTGGAACGGCGAGGCTGACTTTGCGCCCAGCTTTCTACAGTTATCGGAATTATTTCATCGTAGGATGCTTCTCCTCTTTCAATCGCACTCATAACAATGTGCATAGTCATAAGTTTTGTTAAAGAAGCAGGAGGTATTTCTTCGTTAGGGTTTTTAGCATATAGAATGGTTCCGGTATTTGCATCTATAAGAACAGCCGCCCTTGAATCAATTTCCGGTGTTTTTTCCAGATAAGGAGCAAGCGCAGGAGGCGGATAAAATATTTGCGCATAAATACAACCGGCAGAACAAAAGATTAAATAAAAAAGAAAAACAACAGAAGCTGCAATTTTTTTCATTTTAAAACTCTGCCTGCCCTGCCGCACGGGGGAATGGAATAACATCACGGATGTTTATCATACCCGATACATACTGAATAAGTCTTTCAAACCCAAGACCGAATCCTGCATGAGGAACTGTTCCGTAGCGGCGGAGATCAAGATACCACCAGTAATCTTCGGGTTTCAAATTCATTTCCTGCATTCGTTTTACAAGTTTTTCCAGATTGTCTTCGCGCTGGGAGCCGCCGATAATTTCACCTAATCTGGGAACAAGCACATCCATTGCGCGCACTGTTTTACCGTCATCGTTTAACTTCATATAAAAAGCTTTTATTTCTTTTGGATAATCGGTAACTATAACAGGGCCTCCAGCTACGGAATCTGTTAAAAATCTTTCATGTTCGCTCTGCAGATCGTTTCCCCATTTAGGTTCAAATTCAAAATTTGCAGTTTTTGCAGAAACAGCTTTTTCAAGTTCTTTAATTGCATCAGTATATGTAATATGCGAAAACTTTGCATTCGTTACTTTTTGCAGATTTTCGATAATGCCTTTTTCTATATGTGTCTCAAAAAACGAAAATTCATCGGCGCATTCGTTTAATGCTGCATTAATTACATATTTTAAAAAATCTTCGGCAAGCGCCATATTTTCTTCCAATTGTGCAAATGCAACCTCGGGTTCAATCATCCAGAACTCAGCCAGATGACGGGTTGTGTTGGAATTCTCCGCGCGAAAAGTAGGGCCGAATGTATAAACTCTGGAAAGCGCAGCTGCATAAGTTTCCGCTTCTAACTGACCCGAAACTGTTAAAAAAGTTTTCTTTCCAAAAAAATCTTTTGAATAATCGATTGAACCCGAATTTATTTGTTTGGCAGCCGATTGCGGATCAAGTGTTGTAACCTGAAACATTGCACCTGCGCCTTCGCAGTCTCCCGATGTAATAACCGGTGTATGAAGATAATGAAAATCTCTTTCCATAAAATAACGATGAATAATAAACGATAAACGGCTTCTGAGACGAGCAACAGCGCCGAATGTATTTGTCCTTGGCCGCAAGTGCGCAATTTCTCTAAGAAACTCAAGCGAGTGCCGCTTTTTCTGAAGCGGATACGCCTCTATATCCAGCTCCGGAGTTTTTCCGCCGGTTGCTTCGGCGGGAGAGTCTCCCAAAATCATAATGGAAGAAGCATTTATTTCTACAGCCTGCCCTGATGCAGGAGATGGAACAAGTTTCCCCGTTATTGTAACGGAAGCGCCCGTAGAAAGAGACGTTAAGGCTGCCTCAGTAACCGTATCAAAACTGCTATTTCTGTCAAAAGCGCATTGAATCCCGGAAAAACAAGAGCCGTCGTACAATTCAATGAAGCTAAGGTTTTTCATGTCTCTTTTTGTTTTAACCCAGCCGAAAACTTTTACATCCTGTAACCTGGGTGTTTCTTTTAATAAGTGTTTAATCAATATAGGCAGCATAAGAGTATTATATAGATATAAGTATGTAATGCAAAGCCGATTATCAATCTTCCAAAAATATTGCTTCTATTATATAATTCAAATAGAGGAAATGCCTAAATATTGGTTTAATTACGGCGAAAAACCGGCTTTCCGAGAAAAATGTCTTCTATAATAGCATAAATATTCCGAAAATATTATAGAGCTCTTTTATATTGGAGATAATAGTGAATAGTTCCTCAAAAATAAGGAAAAACAGGCAGAAAATAGATAAAGAAATATTTATCTCCGTAAGCTTTAAATTAGCAGTTTTAGTTTCTTTAATCATTTTTGTATCCCTGAGTTCAATAACCGCACTTGTTTCCTGGCTGGTTAGTCAGGATTTGCGTATTTCTGCAGAAGAAAGCAATTTTAATATAAACCGCAGATCTGCAATAGAAGCAGAAGAAGTTCTGGAAAAGAAACGTTCAGATTCCATGATTTTATCAAATATGATTATGTCTGCAGGGGTCAGAAGTGCGCTTGCAAATGAAACCTTAACATTTTTCTTTAAGCAAAACACCCGCATTGCCGCAGTTTATTTTTCTGTTCAGGAGCGGCCTGCAGAACTTTTAATAAACGAAGTTTTTTTTGATTCCCGCGGGATTGATATTGAACTGGCGCAGTCTTATATGGAAAATAATCAAAATGCCGTAAAACGAGCCGCTCTTGGAGAAACATTTATTTTAAATGCAACTCCTCATTTTACAGCAAATCTGCTGGCATTGTTTTATTCAAGTGCAGCGGGAGCTCAAATGGTGTTATTTTCTCCGGAAAGCCTGACTATTTCTTTCGGCTCGGGATTAAATAAATCTTATATGCTTAATAATTCCGGAGATATATTAGTTCACTCAAACTTTGAATATGTAAGTTCCGGCTTTAATGCATCAAATGAAAATTTTATACACGATATTTATCAAAGTCCTGACAAAAACAGGCAAATGTTAATAGAAACCGATTTTGGTATTTCCGGCTTTGAAAACAATAATGCTGTTTTAAAACAAATCAATATATACTTTGAAAAAATAAAAAAGAACGCTCTTCCGTTGTTATCTGAAATTAATTTATTTTTTATATCTGTTTATGAAAAATGCGCAGATATAATCAGCAATTTATTAAAAATAGAAAGAAATATTAAAGAACAAACGGTTTATAATACTGATAAAAACGAACATCATACAGAAGGCCCTATTAAAAGTTCCGCTTCCAGCTCTTCTGCGGTTAGCCAATTTATAACATTTACCAAATTGAATGTTGGCGGCTGTATTGTAATTACTAATATTGAATATAATAAAGTTTTTAAAGGCATTACAGAAATAACCAGATTAATCATTTATCTTATCCTGTTAATAACGCTTTTTTCCATGATACTTATATGGTTGTATGCAAAACGTATTTCCTCCCCGCTTAAAATGCTCGCAGCGGCGGCACGTACCGTAGAAAGCGGAGATTTTGACCTAAACTTAAAAGCTAAAGGCCGCGATGAAATCGGCGTTTTAACAGAAAGTTTCCAAAAAATGTGTTCAGCCCTGCATATCTTCGGCAGATTTACAAACAAGGAAATTGCTTTAAAAGTTATTGATAATCAAATAAAACCTGGAGGTTTACCGAAACAAGCAACAATATTTATTTCTGATATACGCGAGTTTTCTGCAAAATATGAAAGTTTTATAAAGTTTTTCGGACACGAAGCTTCCGATATAATTGTTCAGTGGTTAAATAATTATTTTACTCAAATGATTGAATGTATAGAAAAAACCGGCGGTACAGCTGATAAATTTATTGGTGATGCTGTCATGGCACATTGGGGCACTGCGTATACGGCAGGGAGCCCAAGAGCAGATGCATTCAATTGTATAAAAGCTGCATTGATGATGCGCAAGTCTCTCTATTACATGAATAAAGAACGCAAAAAAGGCGATCCGGCAGATCCTTTAATCAGAATCGGATGCGGAATTAATACCGGTTTGGTTACTGCATGTCAGTTAGGCAGCGGTAAACGAATGGAATATACAGTAATAGGCGATCCTGTAAATCTAACCTCCCGTATAGAAGCATTAGCTAAACCTTTGGGAGCTGATATATTAATTTCTGAAGATACATGGAGTTTAGTCGGCGATAAATTTGTCACAGAAGAAATGACAACTTTAACTGTAAAAGGAAAATCTGTAAGAATATTTGCTGTTATAAACTTTTCAGGAGAAGAAAAAGGGCCGCAATCGCTGGATGAAGTGCGCGAACTTCTAGGTTTGGAAGCGCCTGAACTTGAAAGCGCAGAAGTTAATAAAATATAAAACCGGCAATGAAAATAAGGGAACTGAATGAATAAGGAAGAATTAGTTGAGCTAATAAAAAAAGGGTTCCTCGATATATCAAAATTAAAACTTCTTCTGTCTGATATGAATATAGTAGATATTGCAGAGGTATTTGAAGAACTGGACAGGGAACAAATTATTCAAATGTTCAGGATTCTCCCCAAAGCAATTGCTTCGGACATTTTTGCCTATGTTGATATAGAGCATCAGCAAACAATTATAGAAGCATTAACCGATTCAGAAATCGGCGAAATTATGAACAAATTGTTTGTTGACGATGCTGTAGATTTTATAGAAGAAATGCCTGCCAATGTTGTAAGACGCGTTTTAAAAAATGTCCGTCCGGAAAAACGCAAACAGATAAATCAGATATTGCAGTATCCGGATGATTCGGCGGGCAGTATTATGACAACCGAATTTGTAGACCTTCGCGAGGATGAAAAAGTAAGAGAAGCATTTGATACAATCCGGACTATAGGACTTAACAAAGAAACAATTTATACCTGTTATGTTATACGCAGAGACAGAATGCTTGTCGGCGTAATTACTGCAAAAGATTTATTGCTTGCCCGCCCCAGTAACCGCATTGGCGATATAATGGATACAAATATCGTTTTTGCCTATACTACAGATGATAGAGAAGCAATTGCCGACTTGTTCCAAAAGTACGGATTACTGGCGATGCCTGTTGTCGATAAAGAACGGCGATTGGTCGGCATTATAACTGTTGACGATATCGTTGACGTCATTGTCGAAGAAAGCACAGAAGATATTGAAAAAATGGCTGCTATCGTTCCGCTTGATGAATCATATTTAAAAACAGGAATTCTTCAGCATGCAAAAAACCGGTTTTTATGGATGTTAATATTGATGCTTTCTGCAACCATAACAGGAACAATAATTTCCAGTTTCGAAGACGGACTTATGGCATTACCGATTTTAATGGCATTTATTCCAATGCTTATGAACACGGGCGGCATTGCAGGGTCTCAGTCATCAACATTGATTGTCCGAGGTATTGCAGTTGGAGAAATTGCACTTGGAGATATTTTATTAATTTTATGGAAAGAACTTCGTGTTGGAATGTTGTGCGGCCTTGGACTTGGCTTAGTAAATTTTATCCGTGTTTTTATTATGAACAATAACGACTGGAAATTATGCCTTACTATTACATTGTCATTATTCTGCACTATATTGATGGCAAAAACTGTTGGCAGTATTCTTCCGATTTTTGCAAAACGATTAAAAATTGATCCTGCCATTATGTCGGCGCCGCTTTTAACTACTATTGTAGATGCTGTTTCTCTTATTATTTATTTTTCTGTTGCAAAATTAATACTTGGTTTATAAATGCTTACAGACGCTCATTGTCACCCTTATGATTTAATTCAGATTTTTTCCAATGCAGAAGATGAAAGAAAAAAACTTAATGTTCTGGCGGCAGCAAGCGCCTGCACTTTAGATGAATTTTTATATAACGAAACATTACCGGATGTATTGCCATATTTCGGCATTCACCCGCAGTATTATACTCAAATATCCTCTCGCAGAGACGTAACATTCCCTTGGAATGTAGAGGCGCAGGGGTTAATAAGGGAGAATTTAGAAATACTCAATAATTTAGCAGAAGAGAAAAGAATAACTGCGATTGGTGAATGCGGGTTTGATTTATATGAAGAATACAAAGAAACTGAAGCTATACAGGAAGAGGTTTTTGCAGCACAGCTGGAAATCGCGCTTAAACATGATCTTCCGCTTGTTCTTCATGTGCGCCGTGCAATATTTAAAATATTTGCTTTAACAAAAAAACTGGCAAAGTGCAAAGCTGTTATTTTCCATTCATGGCCTGGCACTTTGGAAGAAGCCAACTCTCTCTTGCGCCGCGGCATAAATGCTTATTTTTCCTTTGGTAACGTTTTAATGCTTAATCATAAAAAAGCTATACAATGCTGTGCCTTTCTGCCTGCAGAAAGACTTTTAACAGAAACCGATGCTCCTTATGCGCCGCGGCGCACAGATAAAATATCATCATGGGCAGATTTGCCGTTAATTCTGGAAACAGCCGCCGCTCTTCGCACACAAACAGGCAATAGTATCAACGCAAAAAATCTTGAATTACAAATAGAATTAAATTTTAAAAATATTTTTAAAAAAGAACCTCTCGCGGAGACGCTGAGAACGCAGAGTTAATAAAAGACCAGATATCAAGCCAACACTCTGCGATCTCTGCGCCACTGCGTCACTGCGAGAACTTCTTCTATTATTATTCCTCTTTTTCTTCTTTGCTTACAAGTTCATATTCATCCAGCTTTCGCAGTAATGTTTTCCTGCCAATATCCAAAGTATCCGCCGCTTTACTTTTGTTTCCCCTGCAAAAAGACAAAGTATCGCGTATAATAATTTTTTCGCATTCTGCCATATTAACGCCAAGGCGTATATTTATCCATCCGTCATCACAGGCATCGCGCAAGGCAGGCGGCAAATCGTCCACTGTTATAACTGAAGACTGACACATTACTACTGCGCTTTCTATACAGTTGCGCAGTTCGCGGATATTTCCGGGCCATTCATAAGAATAAAGACGGGAGCGTACTTTTTCATTTATACCTGTAATATTTTTGCCGTTTTCTTCGGCAAATTCCTTTAGAAAAGCTCCAGCCAGAAGCGGTATATCATCTTTTCTTTCGCGTAACGGCGGCACATGAATATTTACAACATTCAGCCTGAAATACAAATCTTCCCGGAAATTGCCTTTTTCTATTTCTGCCCTTAAGTCTTTATTTGTAGCAGTAACAATACGCACATCTGTTTCTACAGTCTGCTCTCCGCCTACCCTTTCGAATTTTTTTTCCTGCAGAACGCGCAAAAGCTTTATTTGTATGTTCTGATCTATTTCTCCGATTTCATCAAGAAATAATGTTCCGCCGGATGCAAGTTCAAAGCGGCCTCTCTTGCGGGAAATAGCTCCTGTAAACGCGCCTTTTTCGTGGCCGAAAAGCTCGCTTTCCAGCAGTGTGGGAGAAAGAGCGGCACAATGAACTTTTATAAACGGCTGGTCTTTGCGCGGTGACAATTCATGAATTGCATCGGCAACAAGCTCTTTTCCAACGCCGGATTCTCCGGTAATTAAAATAGATGCTTTTGTAGGGGCGGCTTTCGTCATTGTATTAAAAACTTCAAACATATTGCGCGAACTGCCAATAATTGATTTAAACTGTTTTTTTCTGTCAAGTTCTTCTTCCATCTGCCTGTGTTTAAAAAACAGTTCACGGTTATCAAGAGCGCGTTTTACTTTTAATGAAAGGTGATCTAAATCTACAGGTTTTGTAAGAAAATCCCAGGCTCCGCCGCGCATTGCTCCAACTGCTGTTTCTACAGTACCATGTCCTGTTAATATTATTACCGGAAATCCCGGAGCCTGCGTTAAAATTCGTTTCATCAGTTCATCGCCGCTTAAAACAGGCATTTTTAAATCTGTAATAACAAGATCAATATCGCCGTTAGAAAAATAACTCCATCCTTCTTCTCCGTTTTCTGCGCAAACAACATCGTAACCATCGCCCTGTAATGCCTCTGCAAGGCCTTCGCGGATATTTTTTTCATCGTCAATTACAAGAAGGCGGAATTTCATATTTTCTCTCCTAAATTAAAGCTGTCTCTTTCATAACTTAACATTCTGGTTTCTTTCTGAGGTATTGGAAGACTAATTTTAAATTCTGTACCATGAGCACCGGTTTCTTCGTCTGATGAGGAATCTACGGAAATTTCGCCGTGATGCTCTCTAATAATTTTATACACTTGCGTAAGCCCAAGACCTGTTCCTGTTTCTCTTGTAGTAAAATAAGGTTCAAATATCTTGGAAAGAAATTCTTTTTTTATCCCTGAACCGGTATCGCTTATTGAAATCCTTATTTCATTATCTGCATAATTTGTAGAAATTGACAGTTCGCCGCCGCCTGACATGGCAGCCTGTGCATTTTTTATCAGATTTAAAAGAGCCTGCTTCATGTATCTTTCATCAAATAGTATTTTCGGGAGTGTTTCATCAAGTTCCAAATTACATTTAATTCCTGATTGTTCCATCTCAAAATGTATAAACTCTACAATGTGCGATATTAAATAGTTTAAATTTCCTTCCCTTAACTCCAGGTTCATCGGACGAACGGCAAAAAGAAAATCTACAACAATGCGGTTAAGCCTGTCTATTTCTTCTTTTAATACGTCAAAATATTTATCTGTAGAAGAACCTGTATCCTTTTCATTTACGTTTTCATTTTGTACATATTCTTCTTTATTTTCCAAAACAGAATTACAGGTTTTTATTTTTTTTGCCAGAGCTTTTTGCAGAAGCTGAAGATGTATCGAAATTGAACCTAAAGGATTTTTTATTTCATGAGCAACACCGGCTGCCAAAGTAGTAAGACTTGCAAGCGTTTCTGCTCTTCTAAGCCGGGCTTCTCCTTTTCGTTTTTCTGTTATATCTTCTATGTAAATAAGCGTTCCAGTTATACGCTTATCCTGAACTAACGGTACAACATTTACAGATAAAAGCCTGTTCCGCCCCTGATTATAAACATCTATTTCCTTGTCTATTACTTTTTCCCTGTTTTTTATTATATCCCCGAATGCTTCTACAATGCTTTCATTTGTAATTGCAAATCTTAACTTAACGCCTTCTATGTAATTCATTGGAATAAGACGCTGTGCACACTTGTTTACCATAATTAAATTATCAGCTTCATCGCAGACAAGTATTCCCATATCAATCGAATCCAGCACATTTTCCAAAAGACTTATTTCGCTGACAGCGGAAACAAGAAGTTCTCTGCGCTGTTCTGCATTAAGTTTATCAAGTTTTCTTAATGCACGGCGGAAAAAATCAACCATACTGACTTCTTATAGCAGTTTTTAATTTATATAAAAGCGATTCTAAAACAATATTGGAATTTATGTTTAATATATCTACAGCGGTAACAGCTTCATTTATATATTTAATTAATATATCATTAAATGCGATAACTTCCGGATCTTCTGCGGAAAACGTTACACTGCCGCTTAAATCCATGCAAATTTTCATAAATTTAGAAAAAGAATCTTCTTCGAAATTTCCGCTTTTAGCAATAATAATTTTAATTATTTCTGCGCTTTTAACACAACGCGGTAATCCTGCGTTATCCGCAATTAGCGCATAACGCTCGCCCAATGTATTTAAAAATACTGGTATTTTTACGTTGTTTTTTCTTTTTAAAGATATAACGGCAATTCGCGCCAGAGAGACAACAAACCATGCTGCAAGCGGATAAAGTTTTTCTGTATTCTGCGGCAGAAAGGAATCAAGATAATCGCTTACAGATTCTCCGCTGCCCTGAAACACCCTGCGAATAACTTCTTTTTCGCTTTCTGAATCTCTTTTTAAAAAACGATAAGGCCGCAGCCGCGATAAAATAGTCGGCATAACCGCTTCCCGTCTTTTTGCAGTAAGAACAATACTTACAGAGGCAGGCGGTTCTTCCAGTAATTTTAACAGGGAATTGCGGGCTTCGTCTCTCATGTTTTCTGCATTTTCCAGTATCAGTGTTTTTCGCTTGCCGGAAGGAGCAAGTCTGCACCAGTAAGAAGCCCGTCTTATGTGAGAAATCTGAATTAAACTGCTTAACCCGTCTTTTTCCAAAATAGCCGCGTTTTTTATTATTGATTCATTTAATTTTTCTGCGGCTGCCTGTTCCAGATTATTTTTATCCCAAAATTCATTTAATCCTTCATCAAGAGATTGAAGAACAGAGGAAATTTTTGAAAACTTTGGATCATCTTCCATTAAAACCGGAGAAAATCTTAACATTAATTTTCTTACAGAACGGATAAACAATAATTTTGCACTTTGTGTATTTGTGTTTTTTAAAAATGCAGCATTATAGAATGCAGCACTGCAGGCAGAAATTTCAGCAGAAAAACTGCGCGGACCCAATACCAAAAGATCTTCATGCTGAAGATAACGGTGTTTCCCGCAGGAAGGACAAACACATTTCCATTCAGCTTTTTCTTCGCAAGAATGAATACGTGCAAGTTCAAGCGCAGCGCTGCCTTTGCCTGATTCGCCAGGGCCGAAAAACAATATAGAAGGAGCGCTGCAGCCGGAG
This sequence comes from Treponema sp., assembly GCA_009785215.1. Taxonomy (GTDB): domain Bacteria; phylum Spirochaetota; class Spirochaetia; order Treponematales; family Breznakiellaceae; genus WQXQ01. The sequence continues at coordinate 23,178 of WQWU01000028.1, forward strand.
ACAATATCATCACGTAACTGAAGAACAGCATCCTGCCCAATAATATTTTCAAACATCTGCGCCGGTCTCCTTCCCTGTAATAAATGGAAGCAGTATCCGCGCAAAAAAGCTATCCGATAAAAGCGGATCCGGATCAAAGAGCGGCTGAAGCCTTAAAAGAAAAAGCAAAAGGCTTATAACTGCTATTCCTTCCGCTAATCCAAAAATTATACCAATGTAACCATCAGCTTTTGTAAGGCTTACCGTATCAATAATATCTATCAGCATCTTTTCCAGCACTTTAACTATAATAAAAATTAAAACAAATATAATTATAAATGCCAGAACTTCCGGAACTATATCCATATCAGGCAGGAATTTATTTCTGATAAACTCACCGCCGTTTTTATATAAAAATAAAGCTGCCAAAAGCCCAAGTACAATCCCTGCTAAAGATAAAAATTCACTTACAAAACCTTTAAGATAACAGCGAATTATAAAAAGCCCGATAAGCCCTACAAAGACAACATCGATAATGGAAAATGTCACTTAATTCCCTCCAAAAGCACATTTGCAATTATTTCTGCTCCGTTATTTTTGCCAAGTTTTGCAGAAGCGGCTCCCATAACTTCCCTCTTTCGGCAATCATCAGCCAGAGAATTAATTACGGTCACCAGAGTCTGCGGATCAGGAGAAATTAAAACCAACGCCGCTTCTTCCTTCTGAAAATATCCGGCATTTTCTATTTGATCTCCCCTTGTTCCAGAACCTGTCAAAGGAATTAATATCATTGGTTTACCCAGAAATGCCCACTCCCAAATTCCTGCACCGCTTCTTCCCATAACTATTTCTGCCGCCGCCATAACATGCGGCATTTCTTCCTTAATATACGGAAAAGGTTTATATTTACTGCTTTCCGGAACATCCCATTCATTTGCAGAACCTGTTTGATGCACCACAGTATATATACTAATTAATTCAGGAAGCGCCGCTTTAATAAGGGTATTTATTTCTACTGCTCCCTGGCTTCCTCCAAGAACAAGCAAAATACGTTCGTTATCTGCAACTTTTAAAAATTCCCTGCCTTTTTTCGGATCTGCGCCGGAAAAAATACTACGGATAGGGTTTCCGCTTAACAATACAGCGCTGCGGATATTTTCCGGAAAATATTTTATTGTATCCTTATAAGCTGTAAATATTTTTCCTTTTGTTAGCCCTGCATACCGCGCATTAATTTTTGTTGCCAGCCCCGGGCTGAAATCGGACTCATGAGTATAAACAGGAATTTTCAGCGATGCCGCCGCAATACAGGGAGGTACACTTACAAATCCGCCTTTGGAAAAAAGCAAACATGCTTTTTGTTTTCTAAGAATTTTTTTTGCGGCAAAATATCCGCAAATTACCTTGAAAAAATCAACAATTGTTCTAAGAGAAAAATACCGTCTTAGTTTTCCTGAAGGCACACCGAAGAACTCAATTCCTGCTTCTTCTACAAGCGAACGATCCATGCCGGCAGAGGAACCAATCCAGAATATCCGGAACTCTAAACCTGCATTACGGGCAGTTAAAAGTTTTTTTAACTCCGCAGCAACAGCCAGCCCCGGGTAAATATGCCCTCCTGTCCCTCCGCCAGTAAAAGCAATGTTTACCATACGGTAACTATAACATATATTTACTTTTTAACCAACTCGCTGATTCCGGTAACTAGTCCTGCAAGATTTTGAATCTCGGAAGGAATTATTATCTTTGTAGCCTGACCATCTGCGACTTTTTGCAGGGTTTCAAGACTTTTTAGTTTGATAAGCGGATCATCGGCATTTACACTCTTTAACATGTTAAGACCGTCAGCCGTAGCTTTCTGAACATTCAAAATTGCCTGCGCTTCACCTTCAGCTTCGCGGATAGCGGCTTCTTTGGCAGCTTCTGCCTGCAGAATAACAGCAGCTTTTTCAGCTTCAGCTTTTAAAATTGCAGATGCTTTCTGGCCTTCTGCAACAAGAATAGCCGATTGCTTCTCGCCTTCTGCCTTAAGAATCAATTCGCGTCTTTCACGCTCTGCTCTCATTTGCTTTTCCATAGCTTCCTGGATACTTTTAGGCGGTGTGATACTTCTAACTTCGACACGATTAACTTTAATACCCCAGGGATCTGTAGCTTCATCAAGAACAATACGCATGCGGTTATTGATCATATCACGGCTTGTAAGGGTTTCATCCAGTTCCAGTTCGCCAATAATACTGCGTAAAGTAGTTGTTGCAAGATTTTCGATAGCGTTCATCGGATTACATACACCGTATGTATATAGTTTAGGATCGGTAATTTGCAGGTAAAGAACCGTATCTATCATCATTGTAACATTGTCTTTGGTAATTACAGGCTGAGGAGCAAAATCCGCCACTTGTTCTTTAAGCGTTACCTGAGCGGCAATCCTGTCTATAAACGGCAGCTTAACATGAATCCCTGTTCCCCAGGTTGTAAAATAAGCTCCAATCCGTTCAAGAACATAAGCATTGGACTGTGAAACAATCCTTACGTTAGCGATTATCAGAATTAAAAGAAAAGCAGATAAAGCGATAATTACATGCATAGTTTTCCTCACTATAAATTATTTTTCTAAGGTATAAACCTAAGATATTAATCCTGGATTAATATCTTATGGTTTACCCTTGGTTTTCAATGAATACTTTTACAATTGCCTGAACGCCTTCTATGCGGATTATTTCGCATTTTGTTCCCTCTGTTAAAATAGACCCATCTTCTGAACGCGCAGACCAAATCTGTCCGTTAACTTTTATTTCTCCCCTTTCAAACTCTGTTATTTGTTTTGTAACAAGAGCAGTTTTCCCGGCAAGGCTGTCAACATTTGTTTTTACATTTCCTGTCTTGAATTTTTTTATTGCAAGAGGACGCGTAAAGAAAAGCAAAACCGCAGAGATAACAAGGAATATCATTGCCTGAAAAACCAATGGTACAGGCAGGAAAGAAATAAAAACCATTATAAGGGCCGCAAGCGCAAACCAAATAGTGGTAAGACCTAATGTAAGCCCTTCGATTACTGCAAAAAGAATGGTAAGTCCAAGCCAAATCCAATGAGAATCAATGCCCACTCCAAAGTCGAACAGTATTTTCATAAGAAAAGGTTAAACCAATTAATAATAATTGTCAAGTATCTGTAAGATACTGTGTATCTTAGATATTACCCCGACATTATTACAGCAAGTAAAACTGAAACATAATGGCAAATAGCGGCGCATAATACAAATAAGTGCCAAATAGCATGATTATTCGGGATTTTTTTTACCAAATAAAACACAGTTCCCAGCGTATACAAACCTCCGCCGATTATCAGCATTATAATAACAGGCATTGGCAAAGTAATAAAAAACATTCTGCCGCCAACGAGCAAAAGCCAGCCCATTGCAATATAGATTAATGTGCTAAGCAGGTTTTTTCTTTTAAATGAAAGTTCAAAAATTATTCCCAGTATTACAAGAGACCATTGGATAGAAAGCAAAGTAATGCCAAAAGCGTTAAGCATATATATAAGAAGGAAAGGTGTGTAAGTTCCTGCAATTAAAATAAATATTGATATATGATCGCAAAGGCGGAGTATTTTTTTTGCATATAGATTCTGAGTACTGTGATAAAGGGTACTGAATACAAACAGCATTAAAAAACTGAATGCATATATCGTAGCTCCTACTATACCTGCAATATTACCGGTTTTTGTACCAATAGCAGAAAGTATCGGAATGGTAGCGATGCAAAAAATCACGCCGATTCCGTGAATTAATGCATTAACGATTTCTTTGTGCAAATCGTTCCGGGTTTCATTTATTTCCATAAAAAATAATCCTTTTTTCTGTTTGCTGTTTCGACACATGAAAATTTAAAATGGTTGCAGAATTATTCAAGGAATTACCTAAACAAATACTTGTGTCATTTGAATATTAACTGTCTTTTTTGCGGATATCAACGCGTTTTATCTTTCCGCTTATTGTCTTTGGAAGTTCTTCTGCAAATTCTATTATTCGCGGATATTTATACGGCGCTGTTACGCGTTTAACATGATTCTGAAGTTCGCGTATCAATTCTCCGGATGCAGAAAAACCTTTTGTCAGAACGATAGTTGCCTTAACAACCTGACCGCGCATGGCATCAGGAACAGCGGTAACAGCGCATTCCAGTACAGAAGGGTGCTCCATTAACGCGCTTTCAACTTCGAACGGGCCAATCCGGTAACCTGAACATTTTATTACATCGTCATTGCGCCCGACAAACCAAAGATAACCTTCTTCATCTCTCCAAGCCATATCGCCTGTTTGATATGTTCCGCTGTTCCATGCTTTATCTGTAACTTCTTTATCTCTCCAATAACCGCGGAAAAGACCCGGAAAATCAGATGAACCTATTACCGGCGGCATATTATCCGGAGCGCAATCGTTTTTTTCATACATGCTTTTGCCTGCCAGAGTAATGCTCATTATACCGGGTATACCTTCATCGCAAACATCGCCGTTTTCATCCAGCAGTTTAAGATCAAATAACGGTGCGGGTTTTCCCATAGAGCCTGGTTTAACAGGAAGCCATTTAAACACTGCCGCCATTACAGATGTTTCGCTCTGGCCGAAACCTTCGCGTATTTCCAGCCCTGTAAGTTCCATAAATTTATTGTATACTTCCGGACTTAACGGCTCTCCGGCAACAGAAGTATGGCGGATAAAGCTAAAATCATAACCGGATAAATCTTCTTTAATAAGATAACGAAACACTGTAGCAGGAGCGCAGAAAGTTACAGGGCGAAGCCTCTGAATTGCATCCAGCATTCCCTTAGGGGTAAATTTTTCAGTATCATAGGCTCCTACTGCAGCGCCGCAAATCCATTGCCCGTAAATTTTTCCCCATGCAAACTTTGCCCAGCCGGAGTCTGTCTGCGTTAGGTGAACACCATTATCTTCTGCGTTATGCCAGTATTTTGCCGTAACAATATGCCCAAGCGGCAGTGAGTGATTATGTATTACCATCTTCGGCATTCCTGTGGTACCGGAAGAAAAATATATAAGCATTGGATCTTCCAATTTTGTAGGAATCCTGGAAAAAACTTCTGATGCTTTTTCTATCTCTGAATGCATATTAATGAAGCCGCCGGGGATTGTACTGCCGATTACTGCAATTTTTTCCAGTTTTGGGCAGTTAGAACGGGAGGTTTCGATGTTATCGAGTAACTCTTTATCGTCTACCGTAATTAAAAGTTTTACACTGGCGATATTACAGCGGTATTCCAAATCTTTTGCTGTTAGCTGATATGTACCAGGGATGCAGATTGCGCCTATTTTTGAAAGAGCGCACATTAATACCCATACTTCAGGACGCTGTTTTAAAATAAGCTTAACTACATCGCCTTTATTTATACCCAGCGATTGAAGCGCATTCGCTGCTTTATCGGAAAGACGTTTCATTTCTGCAAAAGTAAATGATTTCATTTCTCCGGTATCATCTGTCCAGAGCAAAGCAAGTTTTTCAGGCTGCAATCCAGCCCATCCATCTGCGACATCATATGCAAAGTTAAAATCATCCGGCATATTACATTTGTAGTTATTGTAAAAATCTTCATAACTGTCAAAATCGATTCGTGGTAAATAACGCGAAAGTATCTCGTTCATTTTTTTATATCCTCATTATAACTATTCTTGAATAATTGTTAAAAATTGGGCTGTTCCGTTTACAGCGCTTTGACCATGCGGCAAATGAGCATCAAAATAAATTGAATCTCCCTGTGAAAGTATATGTTCTGTTTTTGCCACAACAATTTTTACCTGCCCTTCGACAACAAAGTTAAATTCCTGCCCTGAATGAGAAACAAGAGCAGCAGGCGGTTTTGACGAATCAAGAGTAACAAGCAAAGGTTCGATTGTCCTATGTTTAAAATTATACGCAAGGCTGGAAAATTCATATCCAGGGTAACGTTCAATCATTACGCCTTTTCCTTTACGGCATACAGCCGCGCTGTCCATTCTTGCTTCTTCGCCGGTTAAAAGAACGGTAACGTCTGTATTAAGCCTTCCGGCAATTGTATATAAAACACTGATAGGTATATCAAGTTCGCCTTTTTCATATTTATTATATGTTTCAAAAGATAAACCTATATCTTTTGCCATATCAAGTGCGCTTACTTCCAGTATTTCTCTTAGTTCTTTTATCCTTTCCGGTATATGAGCTACAATTTCATTCATATATCCTCCTAATAAACATACATCCTCCAATTTTTTCCTATTACCTTATCGTCTTTGTTCCGTATTTCTACCGGTAATTGAACATCTTCTGTACCATGAAAACAAAGTCTTTCTTCTTCTGTTCTAAGTCCTATTATTTCATTATTTAAAATCATATTTACAAAATCTGTAATATTATTCAATTTTTTTTCTGAATAGATTCCGTAAATATTGCCATAATTGGCATCCAATGCATCATGAATATCCGACCCCGCAGTTACAGGCTTTCCGATTTTTTTTGCATAACGAAATGCAAGCGCATCGAATGATACATCCTCATGACCGCCGTTAACAGCTTCTATTGCATCCACACAAACGGTCGAAAGAACAATGCGCCGGATATAAGCCCGCTGCCTGAATGGATGTGCATGTACAACACAGCCTCCGGCTTTTTTTACAGCGCGGTACTGTTCCCCTCTTGTCCAGGTTCGAACTTCTGGATGATCAAGCAGCCATTGTTTATCCAGGCCGTAAACAAGATAGTCATCGCATCCGTCGAATGTTTCTTCCCAGCCGAAAAAAACATCTAAACCCTGTCTGTCGCCTTCTTCTTTTGTTTTTTCATATCCGCTGCAAAAACGGTTAACCCACTCATTCCAGGGGAGTTTTCTGGATAATGCAGTATTTGCATTAAAAAAATGATCAGTTACTATAATTCCAGAATAACCTTTGTCTATGTATCCTGCAATATAATCTGCTCCACAGGAAACCGCGCATTTACTGACCCCGGCTGTGTGAAGGTGGGTTTCGTATAAATAAGCCACGATATTTACATCATACAGGAAAAACAGATGAAAATCAATAGAGTTATATTTCTTTTTAATCTGTTATATTAATAATAGGTAATCCTAAAATCGTCTCTCGTCAAAAAACCCAGACCGGCATATAATCGGCGGGCAGGTTCATTGTTTTTTTTAACAAATAATGTTACCCCTTTACCCTGATTTATTAAATTAGAAATAAATTCAAACGCCATCTTACGCGCGATACCCTTGCCGCGAAAATCAGGATGAACAAAAACACCGCCTACCTGATACCTGGAAAAAGAAACTGTGTTAACATTTATTTTTCCTATTATTTGTCCGTTAAGTTCTGCCGCCAATACCAGTCCTTTTGCGATTATATTTACAAGGTTTACCCTGCTTGCCGCTGGACTAAATACTGCTCCTTTTGGAATAACTTCTTCCTGTTCATAAGCAGCCTGTAACGGTGTTATCGCATTGATATCTGTTAAACCGGGCTTTCTTAATACAAGACCGGCCGGCAAAGAATTATCCCCCCCCTGTTTTGGGAGTTTATCCAGATCCATTAAATCGTAATCAAAATAATCCGTTATCTTTCTTCCTGTTTTTTCTATAATTTTATCAAATATAATAACTTCATTTGTTAATCCCTGTATTGAATGTAGCTTTTTTTTGTTAAATACATTTTCAAGAAAAACAGGCGCTGGTATCTCTTTTTTACCGAATAATACAGGTATTAATGTACTTCTGGAGTTGATAAGAAGCGCGGTTATTTCTTTTTTTTTATTTTTTAACAGCCAGACTGAATCATTTGCCGGGCTGCGGGTTAGATATTTTCCGCATGCATTTACATATTTATGTTCATTTCCGCGCAGTAAGTTTTCTACTGCCGGCAGATCAGAATTACTTATTTTTTTCCATTTATATTGTTCACCTGTCATAAGGAAGATTACCAAGCGCCGGAATTCTGCCGATTATGGCGGAAAAACCTGCAGCGAATGATTCAGGCGCATAGCTGTACATGGCAATAGCTCCTGTTACCCATGGAACACTTTCTATATGAACAGGACTTAATACAGAAAGAACTATAACTCTTCTGTTAGAATTCTGCAAAGTCCGTAAAACGCGCAAGTCTGAATGATCTGAAAGGCAAAAAATTATTGTGTCTGCGTTACGCGCAAATGCAGTAATTTCCTGAGGTTCCGTCAAAGCATTAAACCTGTATGTTGATGCATTTGGAAAGGCAGCCCTGCCCCGGGAAAAAAAGTCGGGATACCTTGTGGATCCTGCCAAAAGAACACGGCCTGCATTTTCCCTGGTAATTGGAAAAATAGTGACAGGCGGAACAGGTTTTACAATTGTAACGCTTCTTGCAGCAAGATTCAGGAAAAAAGCTGAACCTTCAGGATCAGGAAGATAAGCTGCAACTCTTGCCGGATCAGGAATATACGGAACGCTTCCGGAACCGCGCAAATATGTTAATTTTAATTCCAGTATTCTGCGTGCAGAGGCTCTTACTATCTGCCTAAAGTCTTCTTCCTGTCTCATTGACTGCGAAAGGAATGTCCATACCTGATCATTTAAAAACGGTGTATTGGAAAACATTATTATATCGTTACCTGCAATGATAGCCTGCTTTGCAGTAAGCGCCATATTACGCAGGTAAGATGTAGCGCCAATCATGTTTAAATCATCTGTTATTACAACTCCGCTGAAACCAATTCTGTCACGCAATACATCGCGCAGAAAATATGAAGAAAGGGAAGCCGGTGTAGAACCTCCGCCTGTTAACGGGAAGGCAAGATGTCCGCTCATTACTACAGGAAGCCCTTCTGCAACAAGCATTCTGTAAGGTATCAGTTCTCTTTCCCATAAAGTATCGATTGATATTTCTATTCTTGGAAGAATGCCATGAGAATCAAGCGCTGTATCTCCATGACCGGGAAAATGTTTTGCAGTAGGAATTACGCCTGCAGCAAGCTGTCCTCTCACAAAAGCTGCACCGAAAATTCCTGCTCGTACAGGATCGCTTCCAAATGCACGCGGTCCGATTAAAACAGAATCGCGGTTAGTAAAAAGATCGATAGTAGGAGCAAAATTCATATTGACGCCAAGAAGAGCCAATTCTTTTCCTATATAATAGCCGGAAAGATATGCATCACGCGGATAACCAGATGCGCCAATCGCCATATTCCCAGGAGTCTCGGAAGTATTTCCTTTTATATGCCTAACCCATCCGCCTTCCTGGTCTGTTGCAACAAGAAGGGGAATATTAAAAGCGCCCTGCAGACTTGCCCGCTGTAATAACCCGACAGTTCTTGCAAGCCTTTGAGTATCATTTGTATTCCAGCCGAATATTTTTACCCCGCCAAGATTTCTTTGCCTGATCCAATCCATTATCAGCGGAGAAGGGTCTTCACCTACCCAGCCAAGCATAAACAATTGCGCAAGAGCCTGATCGTCTGTCATTGCGCTTTCTATCGCAGCGGCAATTTCCTGCGGAGTACCAGAATCATTAAAACTCAACCCAAACAAAGGCGCAGAAATAAGAAGAAAAATTAAAAAAGAAGACCTCACGCAGACCTCGAACCAACGGTTCGGCAGAGGCGCAGAGGACGCAGAGAGAGAAAATAAGTGTTTTCTACTTATAAAAACTCTGCGATCTCCGCGTTCTCCGCGTCTCCGCGAGAAAAATTTGGGATTAATTTGCATCGAGGTATCCTGCGGCGTTGTGAGCGGCTGTTGCGCCGTCGGCGGCAGCTGTTACCACCTGACGAAAAACACCGCTTCTAACATCGCCGGCTGCAAAAAGGCCTGTAATGTTAGTTGCCATCTTTTGATCTGTTATAATATAACCGTTTTCATCAAGTTCTATTTTAAAATCTGCAGTACTAACCAATGAAACCTGCGGAACAGTTCCGGCAAAAATAAAAACTGCGTCTGTTTCTTCTTCGTACGCTGAAACGTCAGTATTAGCGGTAACTGTATCAGCCAATATAACAGATTTTACCTTATTATCGCCTTTTATTTCTTTTATAATTGTATTATAACGCACTGTAATATTCGGATTTTTAAGAGTTCTTTCTACAAGGGATTTTTGCGCCCGGAAACTGTCACGGCGGTGAATCAATATAACTTTATCTGTTAATCTTGAAAGATAACGGGCTTCATCACATGCCGCATCTCCGCCGCCGACAACAAATATTTTTTTGCCTTTAAAAAAGTTTCCGTCGCATGTTGCGCAGTAGGAAACTCCCTTTCTGGAAAATTCTTTTTCTCCCGGAACATCAAGCAGGCGGGGTTTTGCACCTGTTGCCATAATTACAGCCGATGCTCTGAGTATTGATCCGTCTTCCAGGTTTACAAGAAAAATACCGTTTTCTTTTTTAAGTGAACAAACTGAACCGGATAGAAAAACAGCGCCAAAATTTTCTGCCTGCTGATGTAAATTAACAGCAAATTCAAACCCTGATTTTTGTTCCAAAAAACCGGGGTAATTTTCCAGAACATCAATAACCAGCGCTTGTCCGCCGTAAGAAAGCTTTTCAATAACAAGAACCTTTAAGTTTGCCCGCGCCCCGTACTGCGCAGCAGTAAGCCCTGCTGGACCTGCGCCAATAATAATTATATCAAAATCAGTCATCTTTGCTCCTGAAACATCTTACAACTATTGCCATTTAAGTTATAATAAATTGTGAACTTAAAACCGTCAATTACGCTGGCGTTCATTTTATTAATTTTTGTTTCACAGGCAGTAATTTACCCGCAGAACAGACAGGTTTTCCCTCGAATTGAACCTGATGAAAAAGCTCTTTATTTCCATAATCTTGGTAAAAAACCAGGAGGCCACACATGGATGGAACTTGCAGAAATTGCACTTTGGGCTTCCGGCAATACTGCAGCTTCAAACCTTGAAAGATTAAGAACAGCAGTTACCGCTTTTAACAATCTGCCGGACATTCCCTCTTCAGAAAAGGAAAAAGCCGAGTTTATACTGACTTTTTTACATAGAAATATTTTACGGACATATTCCATTTATCAAACCAGAGTTGATACCGCTTTAACAAGCGGCACTTTTAACTGCGTTTCCTCCGCTGTTTTATACATGATATTCTGCGAAGCTGCAGGAATTAAAACAAGCGGAGTAATAACAAAAGATCATGCTTTTATAATCGTTCATATTGATGGTCAGGATATTGATGTTGAAACGACAAACCGTTTTGGATTTGATCCCGGCAACCGAAGAGAGTTCCATGATCAATTCGGAAGATTAACAGGATTTTCGTATGTACCTGCGCAGAATTACCGCGATCGTCAGACAATCAATAAAATAGAACTTATCTCTTTAATTTTTAAAAATAGAATAGCAGATAATGAAAGAAGAAATAATTTTTCCGATCCTGTTCCTCTTGTTATTGACCGGTTCTTTTTACTTTTGGGCGAGGCGTTAAACTCATCTGGAGTTTATTCATCTGAATCATTGTTCGCGGATCCCCATAAGGAACTTTTAGACAGATTAATTAATTACGGCGCTTCATTATTAAGGGCAAACAGGGAAGAAGACAGTTTACGCTGGGCAGAAATTGCTTCATCAAGATATCCTGATCCTGATATAAACCGATGGCAGGAGTATACATTTACCGCTGTTCATAACAGGATAACAAGATTTATAAGAGACAGAAGAATTGAAGATGCAAAGAATTTTCTGGAAACTAATAAAAGTTTGTTATCTGAATCAAATTATGATCATATATATAATTTAATCAGGATTAATATGGCAGTTGAATACCATAATCGTTTTGCCGCTGAATGGAACAGAAGAAACTACGACGAAGCAGAAAGAATTCTAAACGAAGGACTTGCAGAGTTCCCTGACAACAGGCAATTACTAAACAACAGAGAAACTGTTAATAGACATAGGGCACAAAGACAATAAGACCTCACGCAGAGGCACAGAGGCGCTGAGACCGCAGAGAATATAATAAGGTTGATGATAGAAATCTAGTCTTAACCCTCATTCTTTCTCCGCGTA
>WQWU01000029.1 GCA_009785215.1 Treponema sp.
TACAGCAAAATCTTTTAGTTTCCGCCCCGGCTGCCATCGATGTCTCCAAAAATGTTTTATCACTTATTATTATAACGCATTAATAGCATAAATCAATTATTATAAATTTGCAAACATTTTTTTTATTATTTTGTGTATTATTTATTATTTTAACCTCTCAGATTATTTTTTTTCGCTCTTGGTTTGTAATGTGTTCAACCGCATTGGTTTTTACTCACTTTGTTAACATTTTAAGAGCAAATCTTTTTCTGACATAAATAAATTATATGTCAGAAAGTTCGTTTTTACTCATAAGCAGCTTTTTTCTCTACTCGCCTACTGCTTCGTTCCAGTGTCCGATTGTTCGAATCTTTTGGTTTCGGTAACGTACCAGAACACTCGGGTTGCGGCTGCAAATATCATCAAGGTCTTTAACAAGAATATCCTTGATCGATTTTGCAGTTGCATCTGGATCGATATGAGCGCCGCCTGCAGGTTCAGGAATAATACCATTAATTACCTTAAATGCAAGAAGATCTTTAGAAGTTATTCTAAGCATTGCAGCGGCATCTTTTGCTTTTGAGGCATCACGTAAAAGAATAGAAGCGCAGCCTTCCGGGCTTATAACAGAATATATTGCATTTTCCAGCATATAAATTTTATCGCCAACGCCAAGTCCTAATGCTCCGCCCGAACCGCCTTCGCCGATTATAATACAAATTACAGGCGTTAAAAGCTGAGAGAACTCCATTAAGTTTCTGGCAATAGCTTCGCCGATTCCTCGTTCTTCTGCTCCCAAACCGGGATATGCGCCTGATGTATCTATTAATGTAATTACAGGTCTGCGGAATTTTTCTGCATCTTTTGCAAGACGAAGCGCCTTGCGGTAGCCTTCGGGATTTGCCATTCCATGATTACGCAATACATTTTCTTTTAATGTGCGTCCTTTCTGATTCGCAATAATTGTTACAGGTCTAGAGTTTAAAAACGCAAGCCCTCCAACAATAGCAGGATCATCGCCGTAAGCGCGATCTCCGTGCAATTCTATAAAATTATCAAATATTCTATTGATATAATCTAACGAATACGGCCTATCGGGATGGCGTGCAAGCTCTACTTGTCTCCAAACTTTTTCGGATTTTGACTGCGAGCGGATTTTTTCTTCCAATACAGAGAGTTCATCGCTTGCCTCAATACCCGATTCGTTCATAAGGTTTTTTAATTCTTGTATTTTATCTTCAAGTTTAATCATGATACTCTCCTTGTTTCGCTTCGGCGATGAAGGTCTATTAAAGCAGAAATTGTTTTTTTCTGTTCATCGCGAGGAACAATGATATCAACAAAACCTTTATCCATCTGAAACTCTGCACGCTGAAATCCTTCGGGAAGAGTTTGCCTGATTGTACCTTCGATAACACGAGGACCTGCAAACCCAATTAATGCACCGGGTTCTGCCATTGTTACATCGGCAAGCATTGCAAAAGAAGCGGTAACGCCTCCTGTTGTAGGATCACAAAGAACAATAAAATACGGTATGCCTGCTCTTGCAAGTTCTGCAGCAGCGCTTGATGTTTTTGCCATTTGTAAAAGCGAAAAGATACCTTCCTGCATTCTGGCTCCGCCCGATGTTGTATAAATAATTACAGGTTTTTTTTCTGCAGCGCCTTTTAAAAGAGCTCTTGTTACTTTTTCTCCGACAACCGATCCCATAGAACCGCCCATAAAGTTAAAAGACATAACTCCAAGAACAACAGGTTTTCCGTCTATCGTACAAGTTCCTGTGATAACTGCATCTTTCATTTGCGCCTTTGCTTCCGCCTCAGAAAGTTTTTCCTGATACCCTGATAAGTCAATCGGATTTAAAGAACGCAAACTTTGAGAGAACTCTACAAAGCTTCCCTTGTCTGCAAGATATTCAATTCTTTCTTTTGGTTCCATTCTGTAATGAAAACCGCATCCGGGACAGGTATTAAGATTTGCGCTAATTTCTTTTTCGCTGTAAACACCGCCGCACTTTTGACATGATTTATCTGCCATTTTCAACTTCCTTTTCTATAACTCCATACCATGATGTACTAAAATTACCGCTTCTAAAAACAGGATGATTAATAATCCACCGCTGTCTTTCTATGTTTGTTTTAATTCCTTCTATTACCAGCTCACGTAAAGCCCTGTCCATTCGAGCAAGAGCATGATTCCTGTCTGTTCCGTGAACAATTAATTTTGCTATCATGGAATCGTAAGTAGGCGGAACAGTGCATCCTGCATACAAGAAAGAATCAAAACGAATTCCAATGCCGCCGGGTATTTCTAAATGCGTAATTTTTCCCGGGGTATGAGCATTAATTCTGCATTCAATAGACCAGCCGTTAAAATTAATTTTTTTAGGATCGATTTCCATACGGCCTTCTGTTGCAGCAAGTATCTGCTGACGAATAATATCTACATTAGTAACATATTCGCTGACAGGATGTTCAACCTGAACACGTGCGTTTACTTCCATAAAGTAAAACGATTCACCCTCTACAAGAAACTCTATCGTACCTGCTCCACGGTATTTTAATTCCTTAAACATCGGAACTGCGCCAGCCGCCATTGCAGCCCGCATTTTATCGGTAACTCCGGGAGACGGACTTTCTTCGATCAATTTTTGATGATGCTTTTGCACGGAGCAATCACGTTCGCCAAGTACAGCAACATTACCGTTTCCGTCTGCAAGAATTTGTAATTCAACATGACGGGGATTTTCTAAATATCTTTCTATAAAAACAGTTCCATCGGCAAAGTTTGATTCAGCTTCGCTGCTTGCAATAGTAATATTTTCTTCCAAGTCTTCGGCCTTGCGGACAATGCGCATACCTTTTCCGCCGCCGCCTGCAGCAGCTTTAATAATTACAGGGAAGCCAAGTTTTTTGGCGGCTTCTACTGCTTTGCCGTCTTTTGCATTAACAGCGCCTGTTCCCGGCGTAATTGGAAGACCGTATTTTTGTGCGGTTTCTCTAGCTTTTACTTTGTCGCCTAACAGTTCGATTACATCAGGATCAGGACCAATAAATATTATTCCATTCTCTTTTACCAAACGGGCAAACTTTGCATTTTCGGAAAGGAATCCTACGCCAGGGTGGATTGCTTCGCATTGTGTACTTTTTGCCGCCATAACAAGACTTTCCATAAGCAAATAACTTTTGGAAGAAGGCGGCGGACCAATACAAATTGCTTTGTCTGCAAGCCGAACATGAAGATTATCTTTGTCTGCGGTTGAATAGACCGCTACAGTTTCTATACCCATTTCTCTGCAGGTGCGAATTACACGGACTGCTATCTCGCCTCGATTAGCAATAAGAATCCGTTTTACTTTCGTCTGCGGATTATTCTTGTTTAACAAGCCAGACTCCTTAATTTCTTTTTACAGTAAAAAGCGCTTGTCCGTATTCAACAAGGTCAGTGCTTTTTGCATGAACTGCAACAATTTCGCAGTCAAACTCAGCTTCTAGATGGTTCATCATTTTCATTGCTTCTAATATACAGAGTGTCTGCCCTGCTTTAACTTTTGATCCAACTTTAACAAACGAAGGAGCATCTGGGCTGGGGGATGAATAAAAAGTTGCCACAATCGGACTATTTATTTTTTCGCCTTCGCCGGAAGAAATTCCAAGGTGAACATTTTGTTCAGCCTGTGCGCTGCTGCCGGAAGCGGCACCAGAAGCACCGCTTGCTGCAGTTGATTTAACAACAGAGCCGCCGCCGTCTTTGCGTAATACAAAACGAGTAGATCCATCGCTAAACTCAAGCTCCGAAATTGCGGCCGAATTAAACTTGTCGACCATTGCTAAAAAGAATTTGTCATCCATAATTACATCCTCTCTTAAAATTGTTTATTATTATACTTCTTTATCATAATCAACGCCAGCGACATCAAAACCATGAACTTCCAAAAAGTCATGTTTAACACCGTTTATGTCGGTTACTTGATATACATTTTCTGTATTTGTACTTTTCATTTTTTCTGCAACAGCTTTTTGCACATCATCACGCATTTCCCAGTCGTCTATACGGATTCTATTTTCGCTGTCTACAGCAACTTTACCGTCAGGTGAATAGAGCCTGTCTTTATACAAGCGTACAATTTGTTCTATGCAGCCTTCGTGTAAATTCATTTCCTTCATAATTTTAAAAAGACAGGTAAGATACAACGGGATAGATGGAATTACCGAACTAGAACGTGTTACAAGCGCTTTATTTACAGATACCCATGCGCCTGCAATTTTATTCTGATTTGTGAACTTATTATTTATGTCACGGCCTGCACGTTCAAGATCTTCTTTTGCTTTTCCAATTGTTCCGTTTTTATAAATTGCCCATGATGATTCAGGACCAATATATGTATAAGCAACAGTTCGTGTCTGCGGCGAAAATAATCCTTTGCCGTCCAGAGCATCCATCCATAATTCCCAATCTTCGCCGCCCATAACTTTAACAGTGTTGGAAATTTCTTCATCTGTTGCAGGATCAATACTAAATGAGCCGAAAGTTCCGTCCATCATGTTAAGCGATTCGCCGCTAATTCCAGAACCGATTGGTTTAATTACAGATTTATACATGACGCCGTCTTTTGGATCTGTTCTTACAGGAGAAGCAATCGAATAAACAAATAAATCGATTTTTGCAGGAATGCCGGCTTTTTCGGCAGCTTGTTTAACAGCCTCTGCAGTTTTTACTTTCATTTCGTTAGAGAACGCATCGCCGTTTAAAGTAATAGAAACAAGTCCTGATTTTTCTGCTTCTTTATCGAACGTTTCGTTATTATAATACCCGGGAGTACCGCTTCGTTTTTCTGATGGTTCATTTTCGAATGACAAACCAACTGTAGCTGCCCCGTACCCAAAACCTGCGCTAATGCGGCTTGCAAGGCCATAACCAATTGAGCAGCCAACAACTAAAACTAACTTAGGAGAGTTAGTATCCTTAGACATATTTTTTTTAACATATTCAATTTGATTTAACACACTAGCGGCGCAGCCAGCAGGATGCGCATTCAAGCAAATATTATTTCTAATCATCGGTTTAATTGACATCTAACATCTCCATAATAATTTGTGGAGTTTTGCTGCAAGCAAAACTCCTAATGATAGGACAAAAAGCTATGCTTTTTGGCCTATCATACACATCCATTCGGCTTCGGCGGCAACTTCTTCGCCGACATATGCCTTACCGCGCTGCTTAATCATCTTAGGTGACACACGCAAGTTTTCAATTTCGCAGCGCACTTCATCGCCAGGACGAACCTGCCGTCTGAATTTAACTTTATCGACAGTGGCAAAAAAGAACAAGGCATCATCGCCTAGCACTCCAAGCTGACGAAGCCCCGCTCCGCCTGATTGTGCCATTGTTTCTACAAGGATAACTCCCGGCACCACAGGGTACTCGGGAAAATGTCCTTTAAAAAAATATTCACTTTCTGCAAACATTCGCTTTGTAACAATCTTCTCGTTCGACGCCTCTATAATCTCATCAACAAAAAGAAACGGCTCTCTATGCGGTAAAAGTTTTTCTATATCACTCATTACACAATCTCCCTGTTATCCATTGTACTTCTTAAAAACCACAACGCCGTTATGACCGCCGAAACCAAGCGAACCTGATGCAGCAACATTAATCTCGCCGTACTGCGCTTTGTTAGGTACATAATCCAAATCACATTCAGGATCAGGATTATCAAGATTGATGGTCGGCGGATAAAACCCGTCACGCATTGCAAGAATACAAGCGATAGCCTCAACACCGCCTGCAGCTGCGATACAATGGCCATGCATTCCCTTTGTACTGGAAATTTTCATTTTGTAAGCATGATCGCCAAATGCAATCTTAAGCATCTTTGTTTCTGTAGGATCGTTTATTTCTGTAGATGTGCCATGCGCATTATAATATTGAATGTCTTCCGGTTTAAGACCTGCATCGGCAATTGCGTTTTTAACAGCTAATGCTCCGCCCTGACCTGTCGGATCCGGCGATGTTATGTGATATGCATCTGCAGATACGCCGTATCCTGCAAGTTCTGCGTGAATTTTTGCTCCTCTTGCTTTTGCATGTTCTTCGCTTTCAAGAATTAAAATACCTGAGCCTTCGCCCATAACAAAACCGTCACGATCTGCATCAAACGGGCGGGATGCTTTTGTTGGATCATCGTTTCTTTTTGTAGAAAGCGCTTTTAACATCTGGAAACCGCCGATTGAAAACGGAATAACAGAAGCTTCTGTACCGCCGGCAATAACTACATCACATTTGCCGCAGCGGATTAAATCCAATGCCTGCCCCATTGCGTCTGTACCTGCAGCGCATGCAGTAACCTGAGTATAAGCAGGCCCCTTTGTGCCGAAAAGCATCGATATATTTCCTGCCGCTTCGTTTGGAATCATCATTGGGATTGTAAGAGGCGGCATTCTTTTTGGACCGTCATTAAATAATTTTTTAAATGCTTCTGCAACAACATCAAAGCCGCCCTGACCGTTTCCAATAACAATACCGATTCTTTCGGCATTGCATTTAACAGGACGTTTTCCGTTTTCTTCGATATCGCCGACAAGCCCTGCATCCAAAAGAGCCTGCGTTGCTGCAGCGACTGCAAGCTGTGTAAAACGCGCCATTTTGCGCGCTTCTTTTTTATCCATCCATAAACTAGGATCAAAGTTTTTAACTTCGCCTGCGATTGTAACATCAAAACCTGTGGTATCAAACGATTCGATTTTTCCAATTCCGCTCTTTCCTTCTTTTAAAGCTGCGCAAAAATCTTCTACATTTGTTCCGATAGGACAAAGAACACCCATTCCAGTTACTACAACTTTCTTTTTCATATTTACTCCTCTTTAGAAAAACATTCCGCCGTCTACAGGCAATACTTGCCCTGTTATATATGATGAAATATCAGATGCAAAGAAAAGCGCAGCCTGCGCAATATCTTCTGCTTTTCCTGTCCGCTTTAATGGAATAACATCGATCATTTTTTGTTTAACATCATCGGATAACACTGCAGTCATATCTGTTTCTATAAAACCAGGGGCAATTGCATTAACCCTAACCCCGCGGCTTGCAACTTCCGATGCCAAACTTTTTGTAATGCCGATTAAACCCGCTTTGCTTGCAGCATAATTTGCCTGCCCACCATTGCCATGAATGCCAATGATGCTGGACATATTAATAATTGAACCTGCTCTCTTGCGGATCATATCTCTTGCTACTGTGCGGGCAACAAAAAAAGCCGCGGAAAGGTTTACATCTATTACTTTCTGCCACTCTTCTATCGACATTCTAAACGAAAGATTATCTTTGGTTATGCCTGCATTGTTTACAAGAATATCAAAACCGCCCGATTCTTTTACAGCGCTTTCTATAACCGCATCAACTTCATTTAACTTTCCCAGGTCTGCACAAATCCAGTGCAGCTTACCTGCAGATTTTTCAATTCGTTCTTTTAAATCATCAGGTTCTTTTGTACCAAGACCCCAAACTTCTGCGCCTGCTGCCAGGAAACAATCAGTGATTGCTTTTCCAATTCCGCGCCCGGCTCCAGTAATTAATGCTTTTTTTCCGTTTAAATCCATTTAATTTTCCTTTATGATTACAATTGTAAATTATTAATATCTTCCATTGTACCGGCGGTAAAAACCGGTATCTGGCTGTCTGTATCTTTCCATAAACCCTGTAAAACTTTACCGGGACCAACTTCGAGACAAACATCAATTCCGTTTTCTGCAGCAATCGATGCTTCTTCTTCTACCCAGCGGACAGGGTTGGTAATTTGCTGTACTGCAAGTTTTTTTGCTTCTGCACCCGATGAAATCTTTTTACCTGTAACATTGGAAAAAATTGTAATTGACGGGTCGTTAAATGTAATAGTTTCAAGCACGGGAACAAAATCTTCCAATGCATCTGTCATAAGCGGCGAATGGAAAGGACCTGCAACTGGTAAACGGATTGCACGTTTTGCTCCGGCTTCTTTAAATCTATTTTCTGCTTCTGTTAATGCTGCGGCGGTTCCTGCAACTACAACCTGTTTTTGCGAATTTATGTTAGCTGCATATAAATCTTTTATTTTCCATTGTACAATTAATTCTTCTACAGTGCCGGGAGTAAGTCCTACAATCGCTGACATTCCGGGGGCTGTAATAGCTTCGCTATTTACAACTTCGTTGTTTACTATGTCACCGCCAGCGGCACTGCGGAGTTTATCAGCAGTTTTCTGCATTGCCTCTCCTCTTATTTTAACAAGACGGAAGCAATCAGCGGCGCTGATAATATTTGCGCACACTAAAGCGGCATATTCGCCAAGGCTGAAGCCTGCGCAGGCGGAAGGAGTAAAACCTTTATCTGAAAGATAAAACATCGCCGCCAAATTAGCTGTTGTAATTGCAGGCTGAGAAATATCTGTGCGCTTTAAGGTATCAGCATCAGAATTAAGAAGTTCTTTAATATCCTTACCTAGAATATCAGATGCAGTTTCAAAAAGTGTTTTTACTGAATCGGATTCCAATAAATCCATCGCCATACCCGAATACTGCGCTCCCTGCCCCGGAAATAAATACACAAGTTTTTTCAAAATATTTCTCCTGTTTCCTACCAAATAATAATATTGCCGCCATAAGTAAGGCCACCGCCGAATCCAACAGTAAAAATTAAATCACCTTTTTTAATTTCACCGCTTCTGTTCAGCTCATCCAATGCAATCGGGATTGTTGCCGACGATGTGTTGGCATATTCCTCGATATTCATATAAATTTTTTCAAAAGGAATTTTTAACCTTTTTGCCGCAGCTTGAACAATTCTTAAGTTTGCCTGATGCGGTACAATTCTGGTTATATCATCCATTTTAATTTCTGCATAACCATCAATTTTAGTTTTCATAAGCGCCCCGATTGTATCGGTTACAGCTTTTACCGCAAAATTGTAAACTTCCTGACCGTTCATCTCGACACAAATACCAGTATCGATTACTTCTCCTTTTTTAAAAGGATAACGTGTGCCGCCTCTTCTGAATAAAAGACTTTCATGACCTGAACCATCAGCAGACATAAGTGTATGTTTTAAACCGCCGCTTCCATCAGTCTTTTCTATTAATGCAGCTCCGGCGCCATCGCCGAATAAAACACAAGTTGCCCTATCATCCCAGTTTATCATTTTACTAAGCAGTTCGGCTCCTATCACCAAAGCACGTTTTCTCTGCGGGTTTACACTCAAAAGCCCTGCTGCAGTTTCAAGACCGTAAACAAAACCGGTACATCCTGCAATTATGTCCATAGCTGCGGCATTTTTAGCTCCGATTTTTTCCTGAACGATACATGCTGCAGACGGAGTACCGAAATAATCCGGAGTAACTGTTGCTAAAACGATCATATCGATAGTTGGGGCTATCTCGGCGGCAGCTTTGTTCCTTTCTGTCAGGTCTTCTCCGGTGTAACCTGCCGCCATTGCCATTGCATTTCTGGCTGCTTCTGCCGCTAAATCACTGCAAGTAATATTTTCATCGGCAATATGCCGGTTTCCTATTCCCGTGTGGGATCTTATCCATTCATCGCTGGTATCAAGCTGAGCAGCTAAATCATCATTGCTGACCCTTTTGGGCGGTACAGCCCTGCCTGTTCCAATAAAATTAATAGCCATATCTTTATTCTCCCAGTATTTACAAAATCGAGGATTTTGTCAAGTTATAATCTTTAACTTTTTGGACACATCATAAAACATAGGGTTGCATAAAGGGTATCAAACACTGCTGGCTTGAAAATCCGGCAGAAATATGCAAATAATAGAAAAAACCATGATAAACCACTATAAAAAATGCATTTTGTGCCCCAGAAACTGCAAGGTAAACCGCACAAATGGAGAAATTGGCGCTTGCGGGGAAACAAACAGGCTTCGTATTGGTTCTGCAGTTATTCATAAAGGAGAAGAACCGCCGTTAGTAGGTTTTGGCGGCTCTGGCACAATTTTTATTACTGGCTGTAATCTTGGCTGCTCTTTTTGTCAAAATTACCAGGTTTCACAGGGTAATGCCGGGAGTATTAGTCTTGGAAGAGATGTTTCCCCGGAAGAATTTGCTTCCATCTGTGCGGCGCTTCAGGATAAGGGAGCAGAGAACATCAACATAGTAACAGGAAGCCATGTTGTACCGTCTCTTATAGAAGGATTTAACGCCGCTCGAAAAATAGGCGTTCTAATACCCATTTTATGGAACTCATCCGGTTATGACGGCATTTTATCGCTTGAACTTTTAAAAGACCATGTTGATATTTACCTGCCGGATCTTAAAACACTGGACAGCGAAATTGCCGGCAAATATTTTAAAGCGCCGGATTATCCGGAAGCTGCAAAAGCAGCCATCTTAAAAATGATTGAAATGGTTCATGAAAAGAACATTGAAGACGCACAGGAAAAAATAATTATACGTCACCTTGTTTTACCGGGATACCTGGATTCTACCCGAAATGTTTTTAAATGGTTTGCAGAAAATATCAAAGATAAAGCAATGTTATCATTAATGACACAGTATACACCCATTCCAAACAGATTAACGAAAGACGGGAAAAAATTGCCAATGCCGGATAGATATATTTCGCAGGAAGATTATGAAACAGTATTATATTGGGCAAAGGAATTTAATATAGAAGACGGCTTTTGCCAGGAACTTGTTACAGGCAGCGACTGGCTTCCGGATTTTAGGAAAAAAAATCCGTTTCCATCCGAACTTTCAGTACCAGTATGGCATTTCTCTTCTACCAGCCAAATCTGATTCCGGTTTTGAATCCAACTCCGCCTGCTTGCCAGCTTTTAATAAAATTCTGCGATCTCATGTCGATTCCAAAATCAAATTGAAAAGCTCTAAGATTAAATGCAAAATCCAGGCTGTTTATCCATGTTCGATCCGTATAGTTAATTCCCGCAGTTGTAATAAATAGATTAAAAAGATCGATTCTTGCATTAAAACCCGCTTCTACAGAGAAAGGATCATCATAAATCTGATTCACAGAGAATCCAAGCAACGGTTTAAAAGTAAATAACTGGTTTCCAAAAAAAGGCCGCCAGTTTGCCCATAATAATACTTTAAACGGACGCTGAAATCTAATTATTTTTTCTCCGTATGTTGTAATGTCTTCGGAAATAAACTCTGCATCGTCATTATCATCACCTAAAATATAAATGGAACCATTTGTGCCCATTCTTGAATAAATACGGGAATAATCCCTTAATGTTGATGAAAAAACAGGGATATTTACAAAATCGAGCCCTACATCAAAATCCAGAAATGAATACTTTTCATTTAGTCCTATTTCTTTAGATAAAGGATACTCCAATCCAAAGCTAAAATCGAAACCTGGTGTTGCAGTTAATCCGGAACTGCTTCCGTCTGCAGGCGCCGCTGTATAAAGATACATATCGTAGCCGATATTAAATTCTGTTCCTTTTGAACTATTGGAAAATGTATAAAACAGATCGGAAGTAAAATAAGCTATAGGATAATACACAGCCGGTTTAAAACTAACTTTAAATTTTTGTACCGGGAAAAAAGTATTTATTTCTGTTGTAGCAAATACAGCTCCGTTAAAGGAAGATTTATCGTCTTTTACTTCATTAAATAAAAGCAGATTTCTGGAAATATCAATAACCCCGGCTGCCTCTAAACCTGCAGATAAACCAAAACCCCATCCTTTTTTGCTGTCAAAATTAAAATAAAAAGGCGTTACGCCAAACCCAAAGGCTGCGTTAAAATTTTTGTCAAAATCATCAAGATCCAAAACAATTGTATCGGAAAAGATTTGCCTGATTGTAAGATAATTATTGGAAAAATGAACATTGGCGCCCAAACCAATTTCAAAAAAACGATCCGGTATTCTAAATGGTTTTTTGGGATCCGCCCCGCTCTCTTCCGGTTCTTCATCTGCATAAAGAAAAGAAAATGCAAAAAATGAAATAAGCAGAAAAAATAAGAATTTTTTCATCTTAGTTTCCGCCCCCGCCGTTTAATTCAAATCTTGAATTAATTTTTGCAGAAAAAGAAACTTCTGTAAGCAGAAGCCTCATAGGCAGTGAAAATCTTGCGCCTGGTTCAAACTCAACCTGAATCCGGGGAACAAACGGGAAAGTATCATTTATTTTTTTTATTCCGCCTGAATCAATCGCAAAAGCAAGAGAATTGCCGTTTAAACTATTTCTGCTGACTACAACAGGCGTTATATCTCCCTCTGTTACATTGGATAACAATAAATAATTATCACCTGTAAAAAGATTTCTGTTCATTTTAATTTCGAAATTCAGGTCTTCTATAAAATTGCCTATCGATTCTGATCCGTTTGATTCCCTGAAAAATATGTCCTGTCCTTCCGAAAACATCGAAGGAAAATCAAAAATAGCATTATTGCCTGCTATTAATTCCAATGGAAGCCATACGGCAACTTCCAGGGTAATTACATGTAAATCGGCAAGCCACAAAGGATTAATATTGCTGTCTGCAGGAATGCTTATATCAAAAACAATTTCCAGTTCTTTGCCGTCGAACGAAAGCGGAATGTTTATTCCAGAAGGCAAGCTATTTCCTGTAAATACCGGCTCTTCGCCGAAAACTCCCAAATTACTTGGATATTTCCCCTTATAAGAAGGGCCAAGCTGAACAAAATCGCCATTATCATTTTTAAGATAAATATTAACAGTTAGAGCATCCGTTACATCGGAACCGGATAAATAAAGTCTTGCCGCTGTGGCTGGCGTTAAATAAAAATTCTGTAAAGCTTCTCCAAAATCTAAATTTGGCACTACCATGGGATCGCTGTACTGATCTTCCTTTCTGACTATAGGAATATCAACTGGTGTTTTTCCTCCATTACTTTCCAATGCAGCTATTACTGCAGCAGGGGGAATACTAAGTCTGTTGGAAAATATTGCTAAAAGATCAACAGGATCCATAGGAAGGATCATTCGGATTATATGAGTTCTAAGGGTTCTGTTCGTAGTAATTAGGGAAACATTATCATCTTCGCTGAACATATCTTCCAGGATTTCATCCATAAAGCTGCCTAAATCCACATTTGCCGCTAACCTGAGTGACCGGGTACCTTTAATTTCCATAGCGTCCGGTATTTTCATATCACATGCAAAAAAGCTAAATATAAAAAGAGAAAAAATGAGTATAATAATGTGCCAGTTTATTAAACGTACCACAAAAATATTATACCCCAAATTAAGAAAAATGTCCAGTTTCTATTTTTTCTATAGCTTTTTTTTGTAATATTTCCTTATCTATCCCCCAATTTCTGCCAAAATAAACCATTAACTCTTCTGAAAATTCCATAAATTTGTCAAAAACCGGCTTTTCTGTTAATTTTATCAGCTCTCTATTAATAATTAGTTCCCAAAAACGGGCAAAATTTTTGATTTTTTGCAAATCATTCGTAGAAATTAATGAATTTTCTTCAATTTCATAGGGCGGCAAGGGGTTG
Source organism: Treponema sp. (assembly GCA_009785215.1). Lineage (GTDB taxonomy): Bacteria > Spirochaetota > Spirochaetia > Treponematales > Breznakiellaceae > WQXQ01. The sequence goes on from WQWU01000029.1 coordinate 13,461, forward strand.
TACTGCATTTTATATGTTTCATTATGCCGGGAAATTGGCGTTCCAGGAAGAAATTTGAGTATTCCAAGCTGAATTTCGAATAAATCGCTGTCAATTTTTTTGTTTTTTCCGCCTAACGTTGTCCAGAGCTGATCAAATCCTTTACCAAACGAGGTAAAGTCTTCGCCAGGCAACCCTGCAATAAGATCGGCATGAATAATGGCATTGGTTTTCTCGCGCAGGAGACGCAGCGCTTCCAGTTCTTTTTCCGGCTTTGCTGGCCTGCCAATAAGTGCGGCTGTTTTCGGATTTAATGTTTGAATGCCAACTTCAAGCCGCAGGGTTCCTGGCGGAAAACGGGCAAGCGCTTCTAAAAGCTCAGGCGGAAAAAGCGAGGGAACCATTTCAAAGTGAACACACGGAGGCGCAGAGGAATTCATGGGAGAAGAGTTCACACAAAGACACGGAGACACAGAGGACGCAGAGGGGAAAGAGTGCGAAGATGAGTTATTTATTTTACTAAGAAAGAATTCTATTATTTGCAGAGCTCGATTAATATTTGTGTTAAAGGAACGGTCTAAAAACTTGAAGGTTCGCACGCCGCGTTTAATTAATATTTCCATTTCTGCGAGGAATGGTTCTATGGGGAACTCTCTTACTTTGTTCGGTTTTACTTGTTCACTATTCTCTATTATTTGTTCACTGTTACTTGCCTTAACGGCGCTTAGGCAGAATTCACAGTTAAAAACACAGCCGCGCGATGATTCTACGTATATCAATTTTTTTGTTACATCTTCATCTGTGTAAAGATGATATGCAGTTTTTATTTCGTTTACATTTACATCTTCTGCTGTAATAAACTTGTTTGGTTCTTTTTCACCTTTCAGTAACTTTTCGCATAACAATCTAAAAGCTGTTTCTCCCTCGCCGCGAATGACATAACCGGCATATTGAAAAATCTCTGCATCTTCCGGCAGATGCGAAACTTCCGGCCCGCCGAGAATGATTATTGGTTTTTCATTAATCCATATCTTGTCCAGCTCTTTTAAAAGTTCAATAACGGCAAGATGATTCCAGATAGAAACAGAAATTCCCAGTATAAACGGCTTTGCAATAAGGAGCGGTTCGGTTTTTTCAGCTAACGGCTGGCGCAGAGCAAATTCCATTATTTCGCAGGATTCTTCCAGTGCGCCAAGATTGGCTTTTAATAGTCTCAGCGCCAAAGAGGGATGAATCCACTTTGCGTTAATAGCCGTAAGAACAATTTTTTTCACTATAATTTTTAACCCTTTTTTTCTCTCGCAGAGGCGCAGAGATCGCAGAGATCGCAGAGATCGCAGAGGAGGAATAAGAGTTTAGAAAAAATTCTCTCCTTTAATTTCTTCTCCGCGTCCTCAGCGTCTCCGCGTCTCCGCGAGAACTCTTCTCTAAAAAAATTAAATCCCGAAAAGACCAACGGTGCCGGTGCGCCATTCTTCGCGGGCTTCCATTACTATCTTTTCTACCTCGAACCAGTCATTCGCGCGCGGCCCCGGAAGTTCGCGGTTTGTAGAATTACTGAATACAATTGTTTTACATCCAAGTTTGCGGAGATTATTAATATTTTCCGGAGCGTCATCGATATAAACATGAGCGCCCACAGCTCCTTTATCATTCATAAAACAAATATCCCAATAGGGAATGTCGTAATTATCCAGCCAGTCAACAGTTTGAGTAATTGTTGTACGATGAGAAAATTTTAAAAACAGCCTATGCGTAATAATACGAATACGAATTCCCTGATTCGACAATTTTCTTAAAATTGCAGGAGCATGTTCGATTGGTTTCATATCGCCGAAAATATTACGCTGCGTTACAGCAAACCTGTGCAGTCTGTCATAACCGCCTAACTCATCTATACCCCATTCGCCAAGGCCGAAAGAAACTTCCGGAGTAAGCGATTCAAGAGGTTTGTTTAACCACTCAGCGGCGATAGTGCGAACCGCGCCGTAAAAATCTCCTACGACTCCGTCCAAATCAACGCCAAAAATAAATTTGCTGTTATCCATGATTATCCTTCTTTGGATATCAATATTACAATGCTTCGGGCTTTTACAGGATAACTGCGCTGAGAAGCCAGCGGTTCTTCGTTCCCCGAAGAAAGTATTTCGTTAGGAGAAGGAAGCCCTGTATCTACAACGCGATACCAGTGCTTTTTATGGGGCGGTTCAGCCAGTACAAATGATTGAATATCGATATCTGAATTAAACATAATATAAAAATCATTATCATCTTTATCTGCTAAAGTATCAGCTTTGCTCCCAAGAAGACGTAATGCAAGATAATAACCTACATCATCCCAATCGGGAACAATTCCTTTTTCATCGAACCAGCTAATGTCAGGAATTGCCTTATATGCACCTCCCCTGCCGGTATAAAATTCAGGACGCATAAAACCGGGATGACTAAGGCGGAAAGCAATCATTTCTTTTGCAAACCGGTATAATTCGGCATTTTTTTCCAATAGCGACCAGTCAAACCACGAAATCTCATTATCCTGACAATAAGCGTTATTGTTTCCTTTCTGAGTCCGCCCGAATTCATCGCCGCCAAGAAGCATTGGCGTTCCCAGCGAAACCATTAATGTTGCAATAAAATTCTTTATCTGCCGTTCCCGCAGAATTTTAACAACGGGATCCCTTGTAGGCCCTTCTGTTCCGTAATTGTAGCTAAGGTTATTGTCGCTTCCATCCCAGCTGTTTTCGCCGTTGTCTTCGTTGTGCTTGTGGTTGTACGAAACAAGGTCTTTCATTGTAAAACCATCGTGGCTTGTAATAAAATTGATGGAATGAAACGGCTTTCGTCCATCCCGCAGATAAAGGTCAGAACTGCCTGCTATGCGCGTTGCAAGATAGCGGGTTTCTTTGGGGTCGCCTCTCCAGTATTTACGCACATTGTCACGGTACATATCGTTCCATTCTGCCCAGCGCCCTCCGGGAAACCAGCCAACCTGATAAGCTCCGCCTGCATCCCATGCTTCTGCAATTATCTTTGTTGAGTTCAAAACAGGATCTTCTGCAATTTGTTCAAGAGTAGGAGGATTCTCCATTATTCTTCCGTTTTGGTCGCGCCCAAGAATCGATCCAAGATCAAACCGGAATCCGTCAACATGCATTTCTGTTACCCAATAACGCAGACAATCCATGATGAATGTGCGGACAACAGGATGATTGCAGTTAACAGTATTTCCGCAGCCGGAATAATTTTGATAGTAGCGTTTGTTTTCGTTAAGGATATAATAAATTGAGTTATCAAGACCGCGGAAAGAAAAAGTAGGCCCTTGTTCATTACCCTCTGCTGTATGATTAAAAACAATGTCAAGAATAACTTCTATTCCTGCTTTATGCAGTTCCCTTACCATTTCTTTAAATTCATTTACCTGTCCGCCGGGAGTTTTATCCGAAGCATACGATCCTTTTGGAGCAAAAAATGCCGCAGTTGAATAACCCCAGTAGTTGGTAAGTTTTTCTCCTGTCCGCGGATTATGCCTGATAATTTCATTTTCATTAAATTCCTGAACCGGCAAAAACTCGATGCTTGTAATTCCCAAATCCTTAAAGTACGGAATCTTTTCTATTATTCCGCGGTAAGTTCCAGGATGCTCTACTCCCGAGTTTGGATGAGCGGTAATTCCCTTTACATGCGCTTCGTAAATTACGCTAAAACGAAGCGGATAGTTAAGAGGGGTGTCACCCTGCCAGTCAAAATTATCATCTATTACAATACCTCTTGCTTGATGCGTTATATCATCATCATAGGAATATGTTAAATCTTTGCCGGGTTTTTCATGATCATAACCTGCGCACTTTCCATAATCCCAATTACTTATATCTGTTAATGCTTTGGCATACGGATCCAAAAGTGTTTTATGCGGATTAAAACGCTGACCCTTTTCAGGAAAATACGGCCCGTCTGCACGGTAAAGATAACACGTTCCTGCTTTTAATCCCCTAATGAAACAATGCCAGATATTGCCTGTTTTGTGTTCTCTTTTGTCTAAAGGGATTTCTACCCACGGACTGTTTTTTTCTGGAGATTCAAAAATAATCAGCGTAACAGATGTGGCGTGCCTTGAAAAAATCGCAAAGTTGACGCCGTCATTTACCAGCGAAGCTCCAAGAGGCAGCGCTTTACCTGTTTCAGCCACAAGGTTGCAGAGTATCATATTCAAATTATAATACAAAAAATGAAAAAAAGGAAAGGTGTCTTTCAATTATACAATATGTAGTGTTGTGCACTGTCAATAAACACCATATATAGTGTCCTACCCGTATTTGTTTAAGTTTCAGGTGTATAAGACGATTTCGCCTTTTTTGTCTGTCTCTTTCATATTTATCATACGTTGATTTGAAGAGCCGCGGAACTGCAATCCTGCAGAACGAAGTTCGTGAATATATTTTCCGTCTATCAATATATCAGTTGCAGAAAGAAGTGTTTTTATATCTATATTGTTATTTCCAGATTCAATCAATTCTTCGTATGTATAACCGGAATATGTCACAACATCCAGGCCGATTTTATGAGCCGCAAGCGCAATCTCTGCAAATTCTCCTGCCTGTAAAAACGGCTCTCCCCCGGAAAAAGTAATACCCTGTATAGTTTTTTTTTGCTTCTTTAAAAAACGAATTATCTGCTTTACAGAAAACTCATCTCCTGCACCGGAATCCCAGCTGGCAGGATTATGGCAAAACGGACAGTGATGAAAGCAGCCTTGCGCAAAAATTACATATCTTATCCCCGGGCCGTCAACAATACTTTCCGGCGTAATTCCGTATAACCGCATTTTATAACTATAACAAAGTCTTTAAACTTGATGAACCTGACGATGCTGAATTTCTGCAAGTTTACTGTCATTAAACCGGTCAAGCGTTGATAAATAACCTGTGATTCTCCGCACACGGTTAATTCTGTTTCCGCCGCACTTGGGGCATATATCTTCGTTTATGACACCGTTTAATCCGCACTCACAGCAAATATCAACAGGAAAATTAACTGCACCGTACCCAATATCTGCATCTGCCATCGCCCTAATTATCGATTCAAACGCTTTAAGATTATTCTCCGGCGCCGACTTTAGTTCTACATAAGTAATATGTCCTGCATTGCAGCACTTATGATAAGCGCCTTCTATTATTACTTTGTCCAAAGCGTTAATCTGATATTCTACGGGAACATGAAACGAGTTGGTATACCATTGTTTATCTGTTACTCCCGGAATTACGCCGTATTTTTCAATATCAAGCTGGGTAAATTTTCCGCTTAACTGCTCTGCAGGCGTTGCAAGCAGCGTAAAATTTAATCCGTATTTTTTTGTAGCTTCATCGCATCTTCTCCGCATATGACTGATAATTACTACTCCAAAAGCCTGCGCTTCCGGGCTTTCGCCGTGATGTTTTCCCATAAGCGCAATAAGACATTCTGCCAGCCCTATAAACCCAATGCTAAGCGTGCCATTACGGATTGCTTTTTCGATTGTATCGTTAGATGAAAGATTCTCGCTGTCAACATAAAGTTTTTGACCCATTAAAAACGGAAAATCTTTTACTTTTAACTGTTTTTGAACATTATAGCGGGTTAATAACTGTTCTACGCAAAGATCGAATATTTCATCCAGATATTTCCAGAATACTGATATATCTTTATCTGCGCGAATGCCGATACGCGGAAGATTGATGGTTGTAAATGAGAGATTACCTCTGGAGTTTGTCGCATCTTTTCCGTTACAGTTTGATATAACGCGCGTCCGGCAGCCCATATACGCGACTTCTTCGCCGCGGAAAGGTTTATTAAAACTTGAATCCATAAAAGAATAAGTAGGGAAAAGGCGTTTGCACGCAACGCGCATACTTAACTGAAACAAATCGTAATTGGGATCTCCTTCTTCAAAGTTAATATCTTCTTTTAACTTAAAGCACACATTCGGAAATAAAGGCGATTCGCCTTTTCCCAATCCTTTTTCATAAGCGAGCAGAAAATTTTCAGAAATCATTCTGCCGGCTTCTGTTGTATCAGTGCCGAAATTAATGCTGGAAAAAGGAACCTGAGCTCCTGCTCTTGAATGCATTGTATTAAGATTGTAGATAAAACCTTCCATTGCCTGATAAATTTCTTCGTTGGTGCGATCGTATACAAGTTTTTTTATTTTTTCTTCATCTGCTGTTAATCCCAGTTCTTTTAGATTTTCTCTGATTAATTTTTCCTGTCTGGTTTTTTCCAATTCGGCATATACAGCCAAATCTCTGTCAAAATATGCAAAAGACTGTCCGCCGTGCATATCATTCTGATTACTCTGCAGAATTATTGCTGCAAGAGATGCAGCTGTTTTTATGCTTTTCGGAGAACGTATATAACCGTGCCCGTTATTAAAACCTTCGCGCAGAAGGCGATCCAGCGGTATCTGCAGACAGGTTAATGTTTTGCCGTACCACGATAAATCATGAATATAAATATCGCCGTTTAAATGCGCATTGGCTTCTTTTTCCGGAAGGACACGTTTTAAATAATAATTTTTGGAGGCAAGTTCTGATATTTGCAGTACCTTTGCAGAGGGGGAATTGCCTACATTGGCATTATCGCGGTTTGTTTCCTGTACGATTTCCGAAACTGCATTCATTAGTTCGCTTCGCGCTTCTCTTAATCTTGAACGGTTCTCGCGGTATAAAATATATGCTTTGGCTGCTTTAGTAATGCCATGTTCAATTAAAACTGTTTCTGCAATATCCTGAACATCTTCGACTGTATAATTATCTTCCTTATACTGTTGTTTTATTTTTTTTATTACTTCCAGCGTTAGTTCCATTGCCTTCTGCCGGTCTGTCTCTCCTACAGCCTGCAGGCACTTAAACAACGCATCTGTTATTTTATTTTCATGAAATTCCTGTGTTCTTCCGTCTCTTTTAATGATTGATGCGAACATTTTCCCCTTCCCCCCGGTAAGTTTGTGAGTATAGGGTTCTTTCGCAAGTTTTGTCAAGTAGCGTATTATACTATTGACATTTCAAAAAAATTTATTTAAACTGCAAATGTATATTTCAAAGGAAGTGGGGTGCGGAATAATATTTCCAATTCCCCCGCTAACCCGTAACTGTAATTGGGAAGATTCTGTCAGGAACTTTAGTTCCATAACAGCCACTGTCCGGCCGCTTGATTCAAGCAGCTGAATGGGAAGACTGACAGGAAAAACGCCCATAAGTCAGGAAACTTTGGTATACTCGCTTTCGTAGGAAGCGTATATTTTTTCAAGGTTCGAGGAAAACCTGTGAAAAGCCGATTATACCCGCAAGAAATTTTATTCTCTAATATTGCAGTGTTATTAATTGTTACTCTATTTGCCGGATGCCCGATGGAAGAAAGCGATATAAGCGGCGGATCGCTTCATGGAACATGGAAGAATAACTGGGGAGAAGTATTCAATATCAATCTTGGCAGTAACTCATTTGAATATAACGGAGGTTTTCCAGGGTTTCATTACAAGGGAGATATTCATGAAATTGTCTATATAAACAACAGCGGTTCTGCAGGATTTATTTTTATTGAATATACTGATATAGGTGATTTATGGAGCGTTAAAGAAGAAAACGGAAAAATAACCGCAGTTAATTTCACTTTTCTTGCAGATAACATTTTAGATCTTCGCAGCGCTGTTGATGTAACAAGTAATGACGGAGAAACACTCACAGCCAAAAATCTGGAAATAGCAAAAGCTGTGTTTACTGCAGGAACATTGGGAAACTATTTTGCATTGGGGTCTGTATGTATAAAGCAATAATCAACATATACTTTATTTCTGCATTGTTTTTTTCTGTTTTTCTTTTTTCTGTGTCCGCTGATGATATTATTTTAGTTGAAAACGAAGGTATCACAATTACAGGAACAGTACCAACAAGCCAGCAGATTTCCATTGTAGAAAAAGAACAGATCGAGAATAGCAGCGCATCTGACCTTGCAGATATTTTGCATGAAACACTGGGGTTAAACATTGTCCGCTACGGCGCTTACGGGAATCAGACAGGCATTAATTTACGCGGATTTGATTCAAAACGAATTGCATTTTTAATAGACGGCATTCCAGCCAATTCATCGATAGACGGCAGATTTGACATTAATCAGATAGACATAAATTCAATCGAACGTATCGAGGTAATTCACGGCGGTTCAGATTCAAAATACAATGTATCAGGCGCATTCGGCGGTGTAATAAATATTATCACTATTAAAAAACAAAAAAAAGGATTACGTTTAACCGCATCTGTTTCCAATACTTCGGTTAAACCGGGGAAATACAGGAACCGCAGCGGAGAAATGCAGGAGCCGCACTGGGAAGACCTTTTTGATACGCAGAATTATTCTCTTTTTGCCGCATACGGGGGCGAAGCAGTTTCGGTTACAGCAAACTTTTTTGCAAACCGCGCGGAAAATCATTTTATTTTTCTTGATCGGATTAACAGGCTTCGCAGGAAAGACAATAACGAAATATGGGATACCGGCGCCGGAGCATCTTTTGTATGGGAACTGCAGGATCTGACAAAACTTATTTATTCTGCAAATTTTTATTATAGTGACAGCAATTTTCCGATGTCCGGTTTTTCCAGCAGAGCCGGAAATCAAATTGATTTTTCTGCAAAACAAAGTTTTATGATTGATAAACCGCGAATTTTTCACGATGATATTTCTGCAGAATTTTCTTTTACATGGCGGTTTCACAAACGCGATTATACTTCTCCTCTGGATTTGACATCGATTCATTATCAAAATAACCTATTTGTTATAAACCGCTGGAACTGGTATGCAGGGGATCTTTTAATTCTAAGAACCGGCGCCGATTACAGCTGCATTTTTCTTGATTCAAATGATATTGGAAAACATAACGGGTTTAACGGCGGTTTTTATTTAACAATAGAGTACAAACCTGTTAAATCGTTTCTAATAATTCCTTCGTCAAAAATTGTTTTTTCCAGTACAGGATCGGATAATTATGCAGTTATACCAAAACTTGGTCTTTTATGGAATGTTACAGATAACTTTTCCGTAAAAAACAATTATTTCAGGAATTTTAAATTTCCGGATTTTGAAGAGTTATACTGGAACAGCAGTGCAGGCAGCAATACCGGCGGCGCAGCTTATGGCACCGGTAATCCCAACCTGCGGCCAGAGGACGGCTGGGGCGCTGATATAGGTTTAACATGGAAAATAATAGAATCGATACTAATTGAATGTGTTTTTTTTGCACAAAGCATACAGAATTCCATTCATTGGTTTTCCAGAAGCGGCGGTATTTGGCAGCCGGAAAATGTGGGAGAAGCCGCTATTTTTGGAGGAGAATTAAAAACAGTTTTAGATATTCCTGTATCAATCTGGCGGTTTAAAAAAATAACAACATCACTTTCGTACCGGTATTTATTATCTTATCTGCTCAGTTATGGTTATACATTTGATTCAAATAAAAGAATTCCGTACAACCCTGAACATACTATCTATGGTTCACTGGATTTTTCCTGGGATAGCGGTCTTTTATCTTTTACCGGGCATTATGAAAGTTTACGTTACCATGATACTACAAACTGGATAACACTGGATCCTGTTTTCCTTCTTGGGTTAAAATTTAATCAAAAAATTGGAAACAATCTTACTGCTTTTGGCGCTCTGCGGAATATACTTAACACTTCTTATGAATCGTTTTATGATTATCCAATGCCGGGGATTACACTTACTCTTGGCTTAAGAGCAAATCTGGAGTTCAAATGAAAAAAATATTAATAGTGATAGCAATTATATTACTTACAGGCTGCAATGCAGCAAAGGGTAAGCTTGCAACAGCGGGAAATTTTACTAGAGTGATTTCTACTGCGCCGTCGAACACGGAAATAATCGTTGACCTTGGGCAGGCATTTAAACTTGTCGCTATCGATAAACATTCTGCGGATATCGACGGCATTCCTGCCGATCTGCCGCTGCTTGATTTTTTCTTTCCTGATGCAGAAGTGATAATAAACCTAAATCCGGATTTAATTTTAGCAAGCGGGCATAATCCGACAGGCAGCGGCGAAGACCCGTTCCGCCTGCTCCGCGAGATGAACATCCCCGTGGTTTATATTTCTATGAGCAAAAGTATTAATGACATTTACGATGACATCGCATTAATAGCAGAGTTATTGCAAGCGGGGTTAGAGGGTGAAATTTTAATAGCTGCAATGAAAAGGCAGGTAGAAGACATAACGGATAAAACTTCGCAAATTATCTCAGCGGAACAAGCCGATGGGCAATTTGTTTCCAGAACTGTTTATTTTGAAATATCCTCAGCGCCGCAGATGATGAGTTTTGGTAAAGACAGTTTTATTCATGATATGATTTCTATAATCGGCGCAAGGAATATTTTTGAAAATGAAAATTGGCTTGTTCAGCCGGGAGCGGAAACAATTATAACTTTAAACCCGGATATTATTCTTACAAACGTAAATTATATTGATGACCCAATCAGCGAAATAAAAAACCGCCCGGGTTTTAATCATATAAACGCAGTAAAAAATAATCGTATCTATTATATTGATACCAATTCATCGGTACGGGCTTCTGCTAGAGTTGTATTGGCTCTGCAGCAAATGAGCGAGGCTGTGTATAATGATACCGATATTTCCCTCGCAGAGACGCAGACCTCGAACCAAAGGTTCGGCAGGGAACGCAGAGAAGAATTAGGAAAGAGGGATTAAAAGTGAATAGCAACAAGCGGGTTATAATTGGAGCTACCATTTCTCTGTTTGTCATAATCATGGCGGTGTCTTTGGGCAGCACAGGAATCAACTTTTTTGATACTGTACGAATAATATTGCATAAAGTTTTTGGATTAGCGCTTTCGGAAAATGTTTCGCCGCAGAATGTTTCTATCGTGTGGCTATTACGTCTTCCCCGTGTACTGCTTGCGTTCCTTATCGGCGGATGCCTTGCAATGAGCGGCGCTGTTTGTCAGTCAATTCTCCGCAATCCCTTGGCATCACCTTTTATTCTCGGCGTATCATCGGGAGCATCGCTGGGTGTTGGAATAATTATAATTAGCGGAGTCACCCTCCCATTTTTATTCGGATTTTCTCTGCCATTAACAGGTTTTTTGTTTGGGCTTGTAACCGTTTTTTTTGTTTCGTCATTTTCTTCACGTATCGATAAATCGATGTCTAATAATACAATCATACTTTGCGGTATGGTATTATCGCTTTTTTTAAATGCGCTGCTTACAACTCTTAGCGCAATTTTTTCCGACGACCTGCGCCGCATTGTCTTGTGGCAGATGGGTACCTTTGCAATGCGCGGCTGGTCTTATGTTGGACTCTTATTGCCATTTTTTATAATTGGAACAACAGGAATTTTACTGCTCACAAAAGAAATGGATTTATTAAGTTTTGGCGATGAACACGCAAAATCTGCAGGTGTAGAGACTACCTCCTTGCGGAAAAAACTTTTAGCTCTTTGCGCAGTATTAACAGGCGCATCTGTAGCTCTTAGCGGAGTAATTGGTTTTGTTGATTTAATTGCTCCTCATGCGGCGCGGCGAATCATTGGATCAAAGCATAAATATGTAATACCAATGTCATTTATAATCGGCGGCACATTAATGGTCTGCACGGATTTATTGGCAAGAACGGTTATTGTTCATTCGGAATTACCGGTGGGTGCGATAACAGCGTTGATCGGCGCGCCTTTCTTTGCATGGGTGTATTTCAGGAGAGGAAGAAGAATATGAAATTTATACAAAATTCTTCACGCAGAGGCGCAAAGGCGCAGAGTTCGCGGAGCTGTTGTTCGCAATCTTACATTATTAACAAGAAATCTATGAATAATAATAAATATTTCTTAATTAAGAGAGAAGAATTCGGAAAAAAACTCTGCGTTCTCAGCGTTCTCTGCGTCTCTGCGAGAAAAAAAGAGTTATTATGCTAGAAGTCAAAAATTTGTTTGCTGGGTATGGCGGCGATGATGTAATATTCGATATTAATTTTAATGTGAATGAAGGCGAGAGTCTTTGTGTCTTGGGGCCGAACGGGTGCGGGAAAAGTACTTTGTTAAAATCGATAATACGTTTAATCGACTACCGCGGAAGTATATTAATGAACAATACAGACATTTCTGCAATACCCCGAAAAAAACTTGCAAAAAAAATTGCATTATTAAGCCAGAGCGCACAAGTTTATTTTCCCTATACAATTTATGAAACCGCTGCTATGGGCAGATATGCATATTCAGAAAATATTTTCTCCAATCTTTCCGCCAAAAACAAAGATATTATAGAAAACATTTTAAAAAAACTTGATATATGGGATATTAAAGACAGATTGATCGATGAGCTTTCCGGCGGAACACTGCAAAGAGTATTCCTCGCAAGAACATTAATTCAAACCCCGGATTTAATTTTACTTGACGAACCTGCCAATCACCTGGATTTAAAACACCAGATAGAACTTTTGGAATTTATAAAAACATGGGTTACAGATAATAATAAAATGCTCATTGGCGTTTTCCATGATTTAAACATGGCACGCCTTTTCGGCGATACGGCAATCGTAATGAACAATGGAAAAATTGCTGCTAACGGAAAAATAAACGATGTATTAAACAGCGGCATCCTAAGCGATGTTTACGGGATTGATATTCGTAAATTTATGAAAGAAGCGCTGGAAAAGTGGAATTAGTTCTCAGGTTATCACGTGTTGTAACAAAAAGGTTTTCAGCTCCATAAAAAAGCACTACCCTTTTTTTGCGATCTTACCCCATGTGTCACGAAGACCGACAGTTCTGTTAAAAACTTGCTGACCTTCATTCTCTGCTAGCTGTGACGTATCAGGATCTTTTGTAAAATAACCAAGGCGTTCAAACTGATACGACTGTCCAAGCGCTGCATTTGAAAGTGCAGCTTCGCCCCATGCGTTAACAACTTCTAATGAATCGGGGTTAAAATTATCAATAAACTCACCAGGACTGCCGTCTGCGCGTTTTATTACGTCCATTGGGCGTTCAGTTTTAAATAAGTAATCGTAAAGCCGTACTTCTAACGGAACTGCGTCAGAAGCATTAACCCAGTGGATCGTGCCTTTTACTTTGGCGCCGCTGCTGGAAGATCCGCTTTTTGTTTCGGGATCATAAGTACAGCGCACTGCAGTAATATTTCCGTTTACATCTTTATCAAAACCTGTGCAGGTGACAACATATGCGTAACGAAGACGCACAGAGTTTCCCGGGAATAATCTAAAATATTTCGGCGGAGGAACTTCTTCAAAGTCATCACGCTCTATCCAAAGTTCGCGCGAGAAAGAAACTTTTCGTTTTCCTGCGCTTTCATCTTCGGGATTATTTACTGCTTCCAATTCTTCGACCTTACCTTCACCCCCCCCTTGCGGGTAGTTTTCGATTATCAATTTAAGCGGACGTAAAACTGCCATAACACGTAATGCATGTTTGTTTAAATCTTCACGAAGACAATATTCAAGGAAAGCAATGTCTACCAGGCTGTCGGTTTTTGCAATTCCAATCTGCGAAACAAAGTTTTTGATTGCCTGCGGTGTATATCCGCGCCTTCTAAGCCCTGCGATTGTCGGCATTCTTGGATCGTCCCAGCCCGAAACATATTTTTCCTGAACAAGCCTTAAAAGCCAGCGTTTGCTTAAAACAGTGTAAGACATATTTAAACGTGCAAACTCAATCTGGCGTGACGGAAAAACTTCGGCTTCTTTTATAAACCACTCGTAAAGCGGACGATGTATCTCGTATTCCAGCGAACAAAGCGAATGAGTAATACCTTCTTTTGCATCAGATAACGGATGCTGAAAATCATACATTGGATACATACACCAGGAATCACCTACACGGTAATGATGTTCACGGCGGATGCGGTACATTACAGGATCACGCATTACAAGATTAGGATGCGCCATATCAATCTTTGCACGTAATGTTTTTGCGCCGTCAGGAAATTCACCCGCACGCATTCTGGCAAAAAGATCAAGATTTTCTTCTATAGATCTATCCCTGTAAGGGCTGTTCCTGCCGGGAGGTGTTTCTGTTATGTTCTTCTTATCGGCTACTGCTGTGCCGCGATATTCCCTGATTTCTTCGTCCGTTAGATCATCAACATAAGCGTTTCCTTTTTTGATAATCTTAACAGCCATATCGTACAGATATTCAAAATAATCGGATGCGTAATATTCACGGTCTTCCCAGTCTATGCCCATCCATTTTGTGTCACGTTTGATTGCCTCGACATAAGAGATATCTTCTTTTTCGGGATTGGTATCGTCAAAGCGCAGATTGCATTTGCCGCCGAAAGCCAATGCCATATTATAATCAATAAAAAACGCTTTAGCATGGCCAATGTGCAGCCAGCCGTTCGGTTCAGGCGGCAGGCGTGTATGCACGTAACTAAAACGTCCGGAAGCCAAGTCTTCTTTTATAAATTCACTGATAAAATCTGTTCCAATAGAGTCAGACATATATTCTTCCTTCTTATTTATTATTAAAAATTAGTCAGATAACAAAGGCCAAGAAGCATAACTGCCCATAAAACTTTGTCGCTTTTATCGGCGTTGTTTTTATTTATCTCATCTAACAATGCAAGCTTGCCGCCATACCACCAAAAAAGACCCATTTGCGCATCAATGCGGAAGGTATACTCTGTAAAATCTTCTACTTCACTCTGCTGTCCGAAAAACAGATATGCAAGTTCATCAAGTATTATGCTAAATTCGTTTATGGCAGATGTAAAATCCGCCTGTTCTATTGTTAACATGAGTTTAGGAACATCATTCTGAAGTTTTCCTTTTCGGTTTTCATCGGATTTATCGACCCATGTTTTTTTTATAAGCAAGTCCAGATTATTCTGAAAATGATCAAGGAAAGTCCGCAGTTCACCTGAATTTTTATCCAATGCAAGCAAACGCTGAAACTCAATACCTATACCAAGAACCTTGGCAAATTCGCCAATGGCTTTTAAATCTGGCTTATATCCTTTGTTAAATCCATCCTTTGGGAACAAACGTTCTGCCGCTTTCCGGTATTCACCAGGCATAGAGAAATTGGAAGCAGGATTACCTCGGTACATATGTTTAATTTGATAAGAAAATGCAATTTAGTCAAGGATGCCAAGATAGGCTTTTACTGCCTTGACCGTAGAAGGGAAGGCAAAATCGGAATAATCGATCTCCTGCGGCTTAAGAAATCGCACACCGGAAATCTCGGCCTTTTCAAGGATTAAGTCTTCCGGTTTCAGTCCGGGAGCAGAAACAGAAAAATACATATCACATGTATTGTAGTCTATGCCTTTATATTTATACACATTTGAAAAAGAAGAAAAGAGAACCGGAGTTATAGGCGGTGTCCAGCCAATTTCTTCCTGCAGTTCACGGTATAAACCTTCTATAATACCTTCGCCGATATCAACAAAACCGCCGGGTAAATCCAGTTTGCCAATTGCCGGTTCTTTACCGCGGACAAGAAATACAAGTTTTTCTCCGCCGGCCTGCCCTGAAGAGCATGATACAGCAATTAAACAGCCGGTTGCCGCAGATATATTATGAAAATACACAAAACCGCAGTCCGGGCAGCAAAATTCCTTGCCGTCTTTAAAGGTAATATTTTTTGACGCGCACTTTGGGCAATAATTGAACATATAGAAGTATATCAGTATAATTGAATAATGGAAACACAATGCACATTAAGGGTAAGAACCTATGAATGCGATAGTTACAATCATGTAAATAACGCAAATTATCTTAATTATCTGGAATATGCCCGTTATGAATTTTTAAAGGAAATAGGCTT
Organism: Treponema sp.; assembly: GCA_009785215.1. GTDB lineage: Bacteria > Spirochaetota > Spirochaetia > Treponematales > Breznakiellaceae > WQXQ01. The sequence goes on from WQWU01000029.1 coordinate 29,277, forward strand.
TGATTACGAAAGAGCTGTTAAAGCAGGTTATGGAACATATATTTCCAAAATTGAAATTGAGTATAAAAGACCCGCTTTTACAGATGATACTCTGGTGATTAAATCGAAACCAGTTAAAATGGGCGCAGTCAGCGGCACTATTTCTCAGGAAATTTGGCGCGGCGATGATTTAATTATCAATGCAAGGGTAACATGGGCATTTGTTGATTCAAAGGGCATGCCGACAAAAATTCCTGCCGAGTTTGATGTACCGGGTTTAAAACCATGAAATGGCTTATTTTTCTAAAACTCATTTTTGAAATATTCATAAAAATCTCGCTTGTAGTACTGGGAATGATGATCATTATCTATGCATTTAATATATCAAAATTATGGAGCAGGTTTGATATTTTTATCTTTCTTGCCGGAGTGTCGGGAGTATTGCTGATAATTGCAGTAATTAAACTCGATAGAATTATACATATAACAAGAAGATTTCCAAAACGTATTAAAATTGCAGGTTTTGTTCTTTTTTTCATTGGATTAGTATCATTTATTATTGTTCAGATATTTATCTTGTCCAATATGCGCGGCAAACCGCCTGTTAATGAAGTTGATTATGTTATTGTTCTTGGATGTCAGGTTGTTGGTATCTATCCTTCGTTTCCGCTGGTTAGGCGGATAAACACATCATCGGTTTTTTTGAATGAACATTCAGATGTAAAAGCGATAGCATCGGGCGGTCAGGGGCCAGGCGAAGATATTACCGAAGCAGAAGTAATAAGAAGATACCTGATAGAAAACGGAGTAAATAGAGACAGAATATTGATGGAAGACAAATCAAGAAATACGCTGGAAAATTTAAAATTTTCAGATGAATTATACGATTTAACAGACAAGAATATATTAATTGTCACAACGGACTACCATATGTTCCGCTCAATGACGGTTGCCAGAAAACTTGGATACAAAAATGTTTCGGGGCTCCCCAGCAGAAGCCAGCGATCTGTACTGCCGATATATCTATTGCGGGAATATGCTTCTGTAATGCTTTATGCACTAATGGGGCGGATTTAACCGGAATTTATATACACAATACCTGCAGCTGCTGTATAATAAATTAAGGGCTTGCTTTTTTAATCGTTATATGCTAGAATAATAATATGTCAGAACCAGCAGAAAGAAGAAAAACATATCTTAAAAGAAAGAAATCCGGGCTTTGCCCCCGATGCGGGGAAAAGTTAAAAAAAACCTGCAAGTACAAGATGTGCGATAATTGCCGGGAATACTTCAGAAATTACAATACTGAAATTTCTGAAAGCCAGAATCAGATTAAAAGGGAACGATACGCAGAGCGAAAAGCAAAAAACTGCTGTCCTCGCTGCGGGGAAAAACTGGGAAAAAAATCACCGAATATTTTATGTTCTCAATGTTTGAAAAAGCAATACGGTTATAATAACAGCAAAAAATGAACCCATAACTGTATAATTCGGAGGAAAAATGCTTTGCCAGAAATGCGATGCAGAAATAGCGCTAGATTCAGAGTTTTTATATAATAGTGAATTTTCCTGTCCTAAATGCGGTTATATTATTAAAAGCGTATCCGGTGAAAGCGAAAGAAGTGCTTTCACGATTCTGCAGAATAGCGAGTTAAAAGCAATTTCAAGAAAACAATTGCAGGGTGTATGGGCAAAAATGGCTTTTGCTTTTCTCATTTACAGTTCGATTGTTTCATTTGCTCCGCCGTTTTTTTCTGAAATTGGGCCTTTTTACAATTCAGCAATTTCTTCAATTTTAACATCATTAACACTTGTTTTATACGGGCCGTTTTTCCTGGGTTTTGCAGGATACTTCCTAAAAAGAATCCGCAATGAAGAAATATTTACAAAGAATATTTTTGATGGATTCAAAAAATTCTTTCCAGGTTTTTTATTGGGATTTTTTAAAATATTATTTATCATACTATGGTGTATTTTGTTTATTATCCCTGGAATAATAAAGATTATGGGATATTCTATGTCATTTTACATAATGTATGACAACCCTGGAATAAAACCGTTAAAAGCATTAAAGAAAAGTCAGATTATGATGAACGGATACAAATGGAAACTTTTTACTCTCTACTTAAGTTTTTTTGGATGGTATATACTTGCTTTTATGCCGTTTATTTTAGGACCATTTCTTAATCTCCCGTTTTTTGCGGATGTTTTAATATCAACTTTTGTACTTATATGGCTGTATCCGTATATTTATCTTTCAGAAGCAAATTTTTATGAAAACCTAAAGCAAAATCAGGAAACTACTGACGTTACTGCCACTCCCATGAATCAGTAAAATTATTCATAACAACATTATGATCCCTGGGGTAATTATAGGATGTCCAAATTTCATAACTATCGATTATTGCTTTGCAATCTTCGTCTGATAAAGTTTTCATTAACTTATGGCATTTTCCGATAATATTTTCCGGCTTATTCGGCGCATTTATTACGTATTCTTCCAGTTTTCTCATAGAAGGAAAAAGTATCTCATTTTCTATCAATATTAAACGGTAAAGATTATAAATCATTCCATCTATTACATGGTGGCGGAAAAATCCTTCGGGTTTGCAGGCTGTCCAAAAATAACTGTAATACATTTTTAAAGTGCAATAAAACTTAAACTGCCTGGATGCCGCTTCTTCTTTTTTAAACACAGGGATTTTTTCCGCTAATTCTTCGCAGGCGGGATCATCGCAGAAAAGAGTAACAGCGCAGGAAAACATATTCCGCACCGGCTCCGATCCGCTTTTATTAATTTTTATTAAGTCTTCATACGTCATGTAATGAATATTAAAGTAGCCGCCTTCATATGTGCATTTGCCGTAGTAAACTTCCTCCAGCCCCTCATTGTTTTTTCTATGGTTGTAATATTCCTGCGATACAATTGCAACTCCGTCTATATCGGAATCAGGACGCGCAGTTCCTGTTGCAACGGAGCCTATCAAAAACAAAGCCTTAATTTCTTTGTTTTCCCGGTAAAAACTGGTCATGTTTTCTATTGATTCCTTATGATGTTCCAACATATAAAACCCCCTTTAAGTTTTTAATTATACTATTGATTTATTTGATAATAAATGAGCTTTATTGCTTACCTGCGCCTTTTTATGGAAGTTTTTTATTGCATTAATGATTATTCTTTGTTAAAATCTTAATATAGTTTTGTTTTGATCATATCCAACATATTTCTGTGCTTTCAAGAGCAAACTGGCATAAAATTATACAAACAAGAGGAGAAACTATTATGAAAAAGAGCATCCTTCTATTTATGATCCTGTCTTTAATTTTAAGTATAACCCTGACCGCCTGCGGCAAAAGCGAGAAACGTACCATCGTTATCTATACCAGTGCTGAAGAAAACCGCTACAAGGCGATGCAGGCAGACCTCGATGCCAGATTTCCGAATTACATCATTAAAGTCGAATATTATTCAACCGGCGATCTGCTCGCCAAGCTTCTGGCCGAGGGCACAGATACCGAATGCGATATCATCGGCGAGATGGAATATGCTAATCTTGACAGAATAATTGATCTATTGGCAGATTTATCCGCTTATGACACAAGTATTTACAGCGCCGATATGATTCCGAAAGAACCAAGATACCTGCCATGGTACCGTAACGGCGGTTGTATCGCTGTTAACAGAATTGTACTTTCAGAACGAGGTCTGCCTATACCAGAAAGTTATACTGATTTATTAAATCCCATATACCGAGGGCTTATTTCTATGCCTAATCCTTCATCGTCCGGCACGGGTTATATGTTTTTAAAAAGTCTTGTTAATGCCTGGGGCGAAGAAAGGGCATTTAATTACTTTAATGCGTTGTCACATAATATTTTGAGTTTTACCAGTTCTGGTTCCGGCCCTGTTAATGCATTAATAGAAAGAGAGGCAGCAATTGGTTTTGCCATGACAGCGCAGACGGTTAGTGCAATAAATGACGGTTATCCGCTTCGTATACATTTTTTTGAAGAAGGCTCGCCTTTTTCGCTGTATGGTATCGGTATGATTAAAGGAAAAGAAACCCGCCGCGAAGTTAATGAAGTTTTCGCTTATATCGTAAACGTGTGGACAGAGATGGACAAGTTATTATTTTGCCCCGAAAGAATTTTTAATGACAGAGAATTTACGCTTCCCAATTATCCGGTAAGCATCAGATATGCTGATATGTCGAATAATACCTCCGGAGAAAAGGAGCGGCTTCTGGAGAGATGGGCAAACAGATGAGCATTAAAAAAACA
>WQWU01000030.1 GCA_009785215.1 Treponema sp.
GCTCTTTATAATGGAAGCTCGGCGGGGATATACAGAGCAAGAACAACGCCTGTAGACATGTTTTCTGCAAATGCATGGGGATTACATGACATGCATGGAAATGTGAGGGAGTGGTGTTGGGATTGGTATGGAACATATCCTACAACAGAGCAGCTAAATTACAAGGGTGTTTCCTTTGGTTCTCTTCGTGTATTGCGCGGTGGGAGTTTTGGCGGCGTCGGTCGTTTCCTCCGTTCTGCCGGTCGGGATTACCTCAATCCCATCGGCAGGAACGCCGATGTCGGTTTCCGCGTTGTTCGCTCTTATCCCTGACGTATGAAAAACACTATATATTTTAGTAAGCAGGTATGATCACGCAAGTGTAACAGGTACCAATTTCCCGTAGGATGCATGACACCTAACGCTACTATATGCAGCGTACCGCCGCAGATTTCGAGCAATACCTGCTCAGCTTGTATTGAAACTAAAAAACAGAAAGCGTTTTTTATGTGCTTTTGTGTGAGTTCTTGGCTTGTGTGAGGTCTTGGCTCAAAAGCGAAATTACAGCTTTGCTATTTCTTCTAGGGAGAGGCCAGTGATATCGCGGACAAATTCCGGTGTCATACCTTTTGCCAAAGCATTTCTGGCAATATTGATGCTAGTTTTAGTGATTCCTTCTTTACGGCCTTTTATTAGGCCTATTTCCACTGCGGTATGGTAATCGGAATATTTATCCATCTCATACATTTTGCGGCTGCGTATTCGAGCACGCTCATGTTCGTCTTGACTTATTTCTCTTAATAATGTCGCAGCCATGCCTATCTCCTCTTTTTCTTTTATTATATCATTAATTAGCTTTCTGTATACAGGATCATCAGCATATTTAAAGAATAATGACCATTTTTCAAATGTAGTAAGAGCTTCTACAGGTTTTTTTTCTACAGTATATAATTTACTTAATTCTACAATAATAATATTGACTTGATCTGTTAGTTGTTCTCCATCCTCTGTACGCAGTGAAAACCTATGCACAAAATCCTTGCGATTAGAAAAAACAGTGTGTAATGAAAATGTGATTTGGTATGTCCTCTTTAGGTCTTTATATCTTACTCCTTTTGATTTCTGAGAAGAATGAAGGTCTGTCAGATAATAAGTATATTTATTTAAGAAATTGATTCGTATTGTTCCAGTTTCCACTCGTTCTTCGCAGTGCATTTCAACATTAACTTGGTCTCCGTTTTCGATTGTACAGTTAACATCAAAACGCTCAATTTTTTCTTCTATATCCATTGCTGGTAGTTCATTATTTCGGATTTGCACATCCAAAACTTTTTGTTCGATAACTGCCGAAATGATATCGATTAGGACTTGTTTGGCATTTGGATGCGTAAGCAAAGCTTTAAAAATGCGATCGTCTGATGGCGGTAACAGGTCTGCATCTTCTGTTATAAAATTGTTCTTTAGGTTGGCCATATATATCTCCTTGAGCAGGGCTCCCCCCGACAGTGTATTTTGCATACACTGTTAAAAAGACTTATATCAGACATAGATCTGACATATATATATATGGCGTGAATATGCACTGTGCTTTAGTGAAAAAGAGAATACCTCATTATTTTTCCCAAAATAATTTTCACAAATAGGCATTAGCCCTGCAACCCATTATTCGCTGTGTCCTTTGTGCTTCTGTGCTTTTGTGTGAGTTCTTGGCTTGAGGAAACCCGTTCTAAAACCCGTTTTTCTGTAAAACCTCATGACTTTTTTTTGTGTTTCTACTATACTACGCCTATGGATATAAAACATAACCGGCGTGCAATTGATAATATACGTTTTTCCATTGGCGCCAAGTTAATAACGATTATTTCGATTATTGTAATTATTTCTCTTGGTTCTATAACCGCTTTGGTTTCCTGGTTGGTTCAATCGGATTTACAGGTAACTGCCGAGGAAAATAACTTTGAAACTAACCTAAGGTCAGCAACGGAAGCGGAGTCTCTGGTGAGCAATGTGCGCTCAAACTCCAAAATGCTGATTCAAACAATTACTGCTCTTGGAACGCAGTCTTCCGTTATAGAGGAAACAACAGAATTTTTCTGGACAGAAAATCCGCAGATTGCATCAGTCTTTTTTATAGCTGCAGGCAGGCAGGAACAGCTGATGGTTAATCATCAATTTTTTTCTTCGCGGGATATTGATGTTGGGCTTGTGCCGGTTTACTTTAATAAGCAAAGAACAACACTTGGCAGAGCTGTCCGCGGTGAGATTGTTCTTAGAAATGCAGCGCCTGATTTTTCCAGAGCAGTTTTGGCTTTGTTTTTTCCATGGCAGAACGGCGGAGTCGGGGGAGTTTTATTTTCATCGGAAAACATGAATAACAATTTCGGTTTTGGTGTAAATCAATCTTTTATGATAAACACAGACGGTGAGCTTTTGTCTCATGCAGATTTTTCACTTCTAAAAGAAGAAACAAATATTGCGGATTTAGATTTTATCCGTTCTATTCTTGATAGCCCGGAAAGGAACAGGCAAAGTCTTTTAGAATCTGACTTTGGTATTATGCAGTCTTTGCCCAGAACTGTAGAAACCAATGCTGTCTCTGCTTTTTTTAACAATATTAGCGCATGGATTCAGCCGTATCTGGATGAAATAAAGAATTTTTTTGCCGGAATCGGAATAGGAAAAAGAACGGATGATAAAACAGTCCGTCAGTTTGTTGCGTATACAAAATTGAATTCAATTGGAGCTGTTGTAATTACTAATATAGAATACGACAGAATATTCGAAGGAATAATTGCAACTACGCGCCGGAATATTTATCTTACAATCGCTGTTTTAAGTATATCGATTATTTTTATCTGGTTTTTTTCCAAGACAATTTCGATTCCGTTAAAATCGCTGGCTGTTGCTGCGCGGCAAATAGAAACCGGCAGATTCGAGCTGGATCTGCAGGCAAAAACTCATGACGAGATTGGTGTTCTTACTTCCAGTTTCCATAAAATGTGTTCCGCTCTGCATATTTTCGGCAGATTTACAAATAAAGAAATTGCCGTTAAGGCAATGCGCGGCGAAATTAAACCGGGCGGGTTTCCAAAACACGGAACAGTTTTCTTTTCTGACATTCGTGAGTTTACTGCAAAGTCGGAACACTTTACCCGGGTTTTTGGAGCAGAGGCTTCCAACAAAATTGTTAATTGGCTTAATGATTACTTTACGCAGATGATCGACTGTGTAGAAAAAACCAATGGTGTTGTAGACAAGTTTATCGGCGATGCCGTTATGGCGCACTGGGGCACAGCTTATAGTGCAGGAAGCCCGCGTAACGATGCATTTAATTGTATTAAAGCGGCATTAATGATGCGGAAAGCGCTGTACTTTATGAATAAAAACCGTAAACCCGGAGACCCGGCAGATCCTCCCATTCGTATCGGATGCGGTATTAATTCAGGTATTGTAACTGCAGGTCAGCTTGGCAGTAATATGAGAATGGAATACACGGTAATAGGAGATCCTGTAAATCTTGCATCCCGAATAGAAGCGCTGACCAAACCGCTCGGTGTAGATATTTTAATTTCTGAAGATACATGGAATCTTGTAGGAGATAAATTTATTACAGAAGAAATGCCGCCTGTAACAGTTAAAGGAAAAGAAAAACCTGTAAGAATATTTGCAATTGTTAATTTTACAGGAGAGGAAAGAGGGCCGCAAACTATCGGTGAAGTTCGTTCTCTTCTTGGTATTGATGTACCGGTACTTGATGCAGTTGATGTTAATAAAGACGAAAAAAAATACACAATAAACAAAGTTAAAAAAGGTAATAAACAGCCGTAAATATGAAGAAAAAACCAGACCCGCAAATGATATCCAATAATCCTCACAAATTAAGAAAGCGGGATTTCTTTGTTATAATAATTTTCCTTTTTTTTGCTTTAGTAAGCCTTGAATTATTCAGGCGGGATCTCCTGCAGACATTCAAATTAAAAAATGTTGAACCTGTCGGAACTGTTGTTGTAAAAAGAAACACGGTACAAAGGAGGCTGGGCGACCGCGTGCTTTGGGACAGGCTTGCCCGCGAATCTCCTGTTTATGTTTGGGATTTAATCCGTGTTGCAGATATTTCTGCAGCAACGCTTTATATTGATGATAACAGTATAGACCTGGGAGAAAATACAATTATCCGTATTGTTCCTTCTCCTGACGGAATTGGTGTAATGATAGTTATGAGTTCTGGAAGTCTTTCTCTTGCTGCCGGAAATGAAAGTATCATATTGGATTTAAACGGCAGACAAATCAGATCTGAGCCGGGAGCGGCGTTAAATGCATATATAGCTGAGAACGGAGAACTTTTTGTTCAGGAATACGGAAGTATAGCGCAGTTAATACAGGAGGGAGCAGGAAGGAATGTTTCCGGAACTCAGTTAATAAGCCCCTCCATTAACAGTACGATTCGTTACAATGAAAGTATGCCAATGTTAAACTTTTCCTGGACAGAAGTAGAAGAAGCTGTTTCTTATGTTATTCAAATTAGTGATAATGTTGATTTTTTAAATCCGCAGTTTCAAATGAATAGTTCAGTTAATTATATTGCTGTATCCGGAATAAGAGACGGTTTATGGTATTGGCGGGTTAAACCGGTTCTTCCGTCTGTTTTTGGATCGCAGTCTTTTTTTACAACACCTTATTTTTTCAGCGTAGAACAGACTAATACAGATTTACAGGAATTAAGTTTATCGGATTGGCTGGTTTTGGAAATGCCGTCTTCCCAGGTTCCTTATGGAGTGCCGCCGGAACTTATTCCTGCAGCTTTTACAGCTTCGCCGCCGCCGGTTATTGCGGCAGTTCCAGCACCGGTTCCTGCGCCGCCAGCGGCGAGGCCAACGGCGAGGCCAGCGGTGCCGCAAGCGGCGCCGCAGCTATTACCTGCGCCGCGGAATATGCAGCCGGTAAATGGAACAAGTTTTGGAATAACGCAGCTGCAGAATCAAAGAACAATTGTTTTTAACTGGTCGCCGGTTCAGGGAGCAAATGCTTATATTTTTATTTTGTATAATCAGACAGATAACGGCAGGCTGCAGGTTGTCAGATCTACAATTAACCGCGGTGCAAGTTATACATTGGATAACCTTAGAATGCTGGACAGGGGAAGTTTTGTCTGGCAGGTTGAACCAATCAGGCAGGGCAGAGGAAATGCAATTGAACAGCGCGGTATGATAGGAGAAAGTTCATTTGTTATCGACTTTCCTTCTCCAGGACCTGTACACATAGAAGAAACAGGAATACTGTATGGTAATTAGCAAGCGGCATTTGTTACTTGCAATGATTCTCTTTATGTTCCCGTTTTTTGTTACTGCAGAAACTGTTAACAGGTTTGCGTGGTCCAGCGATTATGCACTGCGTTATGAAGTTGTTTTTGAACGGATTGTAAATGAAAATTACGTTCTGCATTTACAGGAATTTACTGCAGAGCAATATATCGATCTTTCTTTGCCTGTGGGTAGTTATCGTTTTCGGATTATTCCTTACGATATTCTTGATAGGCCAAGTGAGCCGTCGGAATGGAGATATATAGAAGTTATTCCAGTACCAGGGTCAGATACTCAAGTTGAATCAAGACCTGTCTTTGAGCCGATGCGCGAACCGGATCCAGAACCGGAACAGATACCCGTTTCTGAACTGCAGCCTGAGCCGGAAATTCCGCCCCAAGTTATAGAAAGAGAGCCAAAGGAAAGAACATATCTTTTTGATCCATTGGGAGCTGTATTGTGCAGCGCCGGCGCGGCGTGGTCTCCTGTATTGCCGGTTTACGGAAATGGTTTTGGTAATGATTTTTCTATTTTCAGTTCCTCACTGCGGATGAGTGTAGTTTTCCTTACACCTTTAAATATTTATCTGGGGCCGGAATTAATAGCAATTTATGATGTAAACGATGTTACTAATTTAATTGCCGGTGTTAACATTTTAGCCATGAAATGGCTGCCCTATGAAAGATGCGCTTTAAGTTTTAAATTCGGTGTTGCCGCCTCTTTAGTATCTGACGATGATGTCTATAACATTTTTAATACAGGGGCTGCCATTCGCTGGCGGGTAACAAATAGTATATTACTGGAAGCCGGATTCGATTTTCAGCATATGTTTACATTAGCAAGCGGCGGTTTACGCCCCTGGATAGGAATCGGTTATCAATTTTAATTAATTAAAAAAGAGTTTATTATATAAACTGAAATGTTATATAAGCTGTGTGCGATTGCAATGCCATGAAGTGAATTGTACCGTAAAAAAAGAAATCCCAATAATACACCGGACAAGGCGGCGTTTAAAAACCCCCAGGGCCCCATGTGAATATGACAAATGGAAAAAAGCGCGGCAGAAAATATTAATGCAGATGAAGAGCTTAAATTCATTTCTTTTCTTTTTGTTAATAAATAAAAACGAAAAAAGCTTTCTTCCAGATAGGCCGCTAAAATACAGATAATACAGACAAATATCCATTCTGCTGCCGAAGATGGAGTACGAAATAAAGTTTGAGTGCCTGTTCCGCCGGCATATTTAGATACAAGTGTTATTACAAAACCAATTATTAATAAACATGGAAATGTAATTAAACCCGAAAGTAAGTCTTTTCTTCCAGGTCTGACGACCCAATACTCCAGTTTCCATGTTCTAAGTATTAAATACCAGACAAGAATCAGCGAAGGGATGATAAAAAGCCCGATTCTTATCAAATCTCCTGCAGCAGAAAACTCTGCCGCTTGTGCGGTTCCGCCCGCCTGGGAACCCAATTGTGCTATAGAACCAGATAAAAACAGGAGAATATACAGGATGATCGCTTCTAAATATATACCCATATCTTGATATTTATATTATAATCTAATTTATAAAATTGATCACGAGGGGAGCTTCCCTGCGGCAGAGGTAAAACATTGATGCCTTTTCTGATATTAGTAGTTTTGTTTCTCGTTGGAGCCATTTTGCTTACTCAGGGAAGGCAGGCATCCGGAAACTGGATACAGTTTTTTGCAAAGGGCAAGGAAGCCGGCTTTACAATTAAAGATATGGAGCAGCTTAGAAAACTGGTTGCTGCTGCCCAAATTAAAGATCCTGTTGCAATATTTAAGTCTCAAAAACAATTTGAATTAATTATTCGTTCTATGGTAAATACGGTTAGATTATCCGGAGAACGCGGAGACCCTACAGTACAGTATTTTCTTTCTAAACTTTTTGACTACTTTAAAAAAATAGAAATGGAAGTCTCTGAGAATAAAGCCCGTATTTCCAATTCCAGGCAGATAAGCGAAGGTCAGCCTTTGCGTGTTTTAGTCGCCGGTACAGGCGTTTATAAGTCTGAGGTTGTCAAGAATTTCGGCAATTACCTTACTATTGCACGTCCTGTTAATTCTAAAAATTCAGCTTCCATGCAATGGCATGGCGTAAAAATATCTGTTTATTTCTGGCGGGAAGATGATGCAGGTTATGTTTTTGATACCGAGGTAATTGACGAAGTTTTTTCCAAGGGTATTTCATCTCTTAAAGTGGAACATAATGAATCTCTTTTTAGAACGCAAAAACGAAAATCGCTTCGTGTAAAATTCTGCAGGCCGGCATTCCTCTATCTTGTTGATGATAACGATAATCCCCACAAGCTTGAAAAGTCTGCAGGGCTTATGTGCATGCTGGAAGACATTTCAGATACAGGCTGCGCTTTTAAAATTAACGGACAAGCTGCAGTGGGGCTTCGTTTAAAAGTGCAGTTTTCTCTGGACAGAATTCCAATTTGTATGCCGGCTACTGTTCGTTCTGTAGAATATTCACAGGAGACTGATACGTCTCTTGTGCGGATGGAAGCAGACCCTTTGCCGATTGGAACTCGTAACCATATACTGTGTGAAGTGTTCGATCTATTACCAGAAGATGATGAAGATGAATTACCGTTTCGTGTATTGGAAGAAGAAGCGGATGCGGCTTCCGGCCAATCAGTTTAAAATAAAGGAGAAGAAAATGCATAAACAGATTAGTTTTATTACGTTGTTTGTTTTTTTAACAATGAGCGTTTTTTGTGATAATGCAAATCAGTTATCTGATAATCTCCATGATCAAAATAATAGAAATTCCGGTACATCCGGCAGCCAGGACATCGATGCGCTTTGGAGACAGTTTTTATCAAGTTCCAATGCAGATACAATGGCAGAAATATTAATAACTCTTGGAACATTAGGCAAGGGAAACAAACAGGTTATTGATAATCTTAATAATCATCTTATGGGAATGAATCTGCTTTTTAGATCCGGTTCGGCTGTTAATTATACTGTTGTATCTGCCTGTATTTCTGCAATTATGGAATTAGGCGACAGTTCTTCCTATCCTGCGCTTTTTTCTGTTTTATATGCAGGGTATCCTGAAGTAATTGCTTCGGAAGCGCAGGGAGCGCTGGAAATAATTCCCGGCAATTTCTATCAGTTCCTTTTAAACGTTATTCAAAATAATCCGCCGGATGAAAAATTTGCGGCTTTCAGGGCAGGCATGAACAGCGAACGGTTAAGTTTATCAGAGCGCGGTCAGCTTGCAGAACGTGCGCTTGAACAGTCTCTTAATGATACCGGTAATAATATTGATCTAACTGCAATGCGTTATTCTGCAGTTTTATATCTTAATCATTTTAGATGGACCCGCGCCAATGCGCTTGTAATTAGGCACTATTACCGCGTACAGTCTGATTTTCTTCAGGATAACGCTTCCAAGGAACGTTTTATAGAAGCAATCGCTTGTCTTGGCGCAGTTGGAGATTCTGATGCTGCGCTTGTTTTGGGATTACAGCTTGGATTGATAAATGCAAGAACAGAAAGTACAGGTGCTTTTGATCCTGATATTACAATGGCGATTGTCCGCGCTCTTGGCAATATTGGTTTTCATGCTGCATTTGATCATTTGCTTTCTGTCAGTAATTTATCATATCCTGAAGATATTCAGATAGCTGCCAGAGAAGCAGTTGATCGTCTTAAATGGTAGTAGGATTAATAAATTATTTAAAAATTCCTCCTATTCAAGCTGCCGCTGCCGGCGCTTTAATTGGTTTTTATGTTTTATTCAGAATGCATTTTTTATTTGTAATTATTTTTTTATCATTAATTTTTATTTCATTTAATCTGTTTTTTGTTTTAGCTTCCTTAAATACAGCATCGCGCAGATTGCACTTAATATCAATCTATTCTATTGTTATAACTGCAGGTATTTTTGCCGGATTATTTGCCGCATACGAAGGACGCAGTAATGTTTATTTTTCCATTCCGGAAAATAGTGTAACCGGCATAGAAGGCAGATTACTGGATGATCCAAGAATAGTTTCCGGCGGCAATATGATAGCTGTTGTTTCCATGTATACTGCATCAGGCAAAGATGGTTTAAGAGTTTCAAGCCGCGGCGAGGTTTCAGTATTTTTTTCGCAGGAAAACGCGCAGAAAATTCGTGAGTTCGGACGCGGCACTGTTATTTATATTGAGGGAATACCAGGATATTCCGGGTATGGCTGGTCGGTAAATGCACAATCTGTTCATATTGTTAAACCCGCATCTGTTATTGAACAAAAACGTACAAGTATAAGATTAAGTTTGATAAATCGTTTTAGTAAAGAAGATTTCGGCGGAATGTCACTTATTTTGCTTTTAGGAATAAGGGATAACCTGGATTCTTCTCTTTTATCATTATACAGGGAGGCAGGGCTGTCTTATATACTTGCACTTTCCGGAATGCATTTGGCAATTTTTGCAGCGCTGATTTCTTTTGTTCTAAGGAAACCGCTTGGTCTTAAAGGGTGTGCAATTGCAGGATCAGTTTTTATTTTTCTTTATTGCCTTTTGACAGGTCCAATGCCAAGTCTTTACCGCGCCGCTTTTATGTACTTCCTTGGAGTTGCTGCCATTATCGGCGGGTTTCCAAAAAAGACAATGTCAATTTTATCAGTTTCTTTTTTATTCCAGCTTATTATTACTCCAGCGGCAGGAAACTCAATTTCATTTATTCTTTCTTATTTAGCTCTTGCCGGAATCTTATTAACAGGTTTTTCATTATCATCGCTTCTTGCCGGCAAAATACCTGATTTTTTATTACAGCCTCTTTCTATTTCTGCCGGCGCTTTTTTGGCAACAGCCGGTGTCTGCAGTTTTGTATTTGGAATGATTGCGCCTATGGGAATAATAACAAGTCTTGTGATAGTTCCTCTTACAGCAGTATTTATGACAGGTTCCATACTTTGGCTGCTCTTTGATTTTTTTTCCATTTCTGCATTTCTTAATCCGCTGTTATCATTTTTATACTGGATTATGGAAAAAATAACATCTCTTGCAGGAATTATACCTGGTATTTCTGTAAACCCTTATTTAATTTTAATTTTTTCTTTGGGTTTGTCGCTGTGGATTATCATAATGGAATATAACCGCCGTATGAAGCTTTTAAAGCTGCAGCTTTTCGATTAATTTTACCGGAGAATCTTATGAATGCAGAAAATAGTATTAATTATAATTCCCCTGCGGCATTAAAAGCTTTTCTTGAACAAGAAGGCCTTGGAATGCAGAAAAAATTCGGACAAAACTTTTTAATTAATCCTCAGGTAAGAAAAGATCTGGTACAGGTTATGGAATTAAAATCCGGAGACTGTATTTGGGAAATAGGCCCCGGGCTTGGTGTTATGACAGAATTGCTTCTGGAAAAAGGAGCAAATGTAAAAGCATTCGAGATTGATAACGGTTTTATCCGTGTATTAAAAAATATTTTTTCTGAAAATAAAAATTTTACAATTGTAGAAGGCGATGTTATGAAAACATGGCAGAAACATCCGCCGGTACCGTATCTTTTGGGCAATCTTCCATATAATATTGCGGCTGTTTTGCTGGCAGATTTTATTGAAAAAGGAAGGCAATTTTCCCGCATGGCAGTTACAGTACAAAAAGAAGTTGCACTCCGCATGATGGCATCTGCAGGATCGCCGGATTATTCTTCTTTTTCTGTAATGTGCGCATCTGTTTATTCTGTAAAACCAATAATGACAATCCGTCCTTCTTCATTTTTTCCTCAGCCAAATGTTGATAGCATGGGAGTTCTGCTTGTAAACCGTTTAACCGGTGAAAAGTTTCCGGAAATATTTTTTCCGCTTGTCCGTGCGCTTTTTGCATCAAGACGAAAGACAATAAAAAACAATCTTATAACTTTTCTTTCTCCCCGGCACGGAAAAATAAAAACGTTGGATATTTGCGCTTCTGTTTTGCACGAAAATGCTGTAAATGAGAATGAAAGAGCAGAAAATCTGGATTTTAATGCGTTTTTATCTCTTGCAAAATCCATAGATAATATGCGATTATAGAAACAGGAATGAATATTGCCGGAAATATTGCAAATATAGAAGAACGGATTCAAAGGGCATGTAACAATGCCGGGAGAAAACGTGATGAGATCGTCCTTATGGGTGTAACAAAGTTCATTTCATTGGAACGAATAAAAGAAGCATATCAATCCGGCATTCGTTGTTTCGGTGAAAGCAAGGTAAAAGAAGCTGCAGAAAAGTTCGATTCTTTTAAAATTGATCATCCTGAGGCACAGCTTCATTTAATCGGCTCTTTGCAGAGAAATAAGTCTAAACAGGCAGCGCTTTTCTTTGATTGTATTCAATCTGTAGACAGAGATGAACTTGTTGATGAACTTGTTAAACATTCCATGTTTAGGGCAGAGCCGCTGAAAGTTTTATTGGAGCTGCATACAGGGGAAGATACAAAAAGCGGATATGCAGATTTAGATGCTCTTTATAAAGCGGCGGAAAAAATTTTAAAAAGCGGCAATTTAAAACCTGCAGGTCTTATGACCATGGCGCCTTACACAACAGATGACAATTTGATTCGTTTGTCATTCAGGCAGCTTAGAAATGCGCAAAAAGAACTGGAAAAGCGGTTTCCGCCGTACGAAAACTGGAGTTGTTTAAGTATGGGGATGTCCAATGATTTTGAGACAGCTATAGAAGAGGGTTCAAATTTGCTGCGCATTGG
This sequence comes from Treponema sp., assembly GCA_009785215.1. Classification (GTDB taxonomy): domain Bacteria; phylum Spirochaetota; class Spirochaetia; order Treponematales; family Breznakiellaceae; genus WQXQ01. Next base: position 12,003 of record WQWU01000030.1, read on the forward strand.
CGGTGCAATTTTTAAGGATTAGGAAATAAATGAAGAAAACAATTTTTATTTTATTTATTTTTCTCATATTGGTTCCGGCGCCCCGGATAACAGCGCAGAATCTAACTGCTAATGAACCTACAACAGTTACTTTTGATACTACAGGTTTTCCGCAATGGGCAAAAGATTTGCGGAGATTCGATATAATTGCATTTGGCACATTCCCATTTACAATGTTTGCTGTTACTTTTACCACAGATATGGTCCGCTGGAGTAATGCAAACAGCTATGACTGGAGCGAAGAAGGAAGGCGTTATGCTCCATGGCCATTAAAATCTGCTGGAGCAGTTGAAATGACAAATGATGAACTTGTCCGGACTGTATCAATTGCCGCCGGAGCATCGCTTACGCTTGCGCTTGTTGATTTAATCATTGTAAAAATAAAAAGAAATAAAGAACAGCGCCGGATTGAAAGTCTGCCTTCAGGTATTTACGAGATAGAAATTACACCGTACGGTACACCGGAAGAAGATAATACATAATGCCGTGCCTTTCCCTTGTAATCGAAGATCAATTGTCTGCAGGTTTTAGGCTTGATCGTTTTATTTCAGAAAAGTTAAACCTGTTTTCCCGTTCGCAAATTAAGGTGAGAAACTTAAAGGCAAAAATAAACGGAAAAGATATTAAACTTTCCCGTATTGTTAAAAAGGGAGATTTAATCGAATTAAACTGGATAGAAACGCAGCCTGCCGGTATTATTCCGCAGGATATTCCTCTGGAAATTATTTATGAAGATAAAAATTGCATTGTAATAAACAAGGAACAGGGGATGGTTGTTCATCCCGGAGCGGGAAACAGGCAGAATACTCTTGCAAACGCTTTATATTTTAAAATATTAAATAAAAGCGGAGAAATAACGGAGAGCGAACGCCCGGGAATTGTTCACAGACTGGATAAAGATACATCGGGAATAATTATTGCCGCTTTTAATGATGAAGCTCATGTATTTCTTGCAGATCAATTTAAGGCAAGAAAGACAATAAAAACATATATATCGATAGTTCAAGGCGCGCCAAAAGAAAAAAAAGGCCGCATAGAAACATTTATAACAAGGGATCAAAGAGATCGTAAACGTTTTACTGTTTCGCCCGGCGGCAGAACAGCCCTTACTTTTTATAAAGTTATTAAAAGCTGGAAAAATTATTCGCTTGTTTTACTGCGTCCGCGGACAGGGCGTACTCATCAGCTTCGTGTTCATATGCGGCATATCGGCTGTCCTGTTCTTGGAGACCCAATTTACGGAAAAACAGACAAAATGTTTACAGATGCATCGTTAATGCTGCATTCAAAAAAACTGGCAATAATTATTCCCGGCGGTACAGAACAGCGGGTTTTTTCGTCTGAAATGCCTTTGCGTTTTCTAAACGTTATTGAAAAACTTAACAGGATTAATAATGGATAACCATAATATTGATAACCCGTATATTCTTGAAGAAACAGAAAATTTTGCTGTTGTATACAAACCTCCTAAAATGCACTGTACGCCGGGCGAAAGCGGATATACATTATTAAACTGGTATACTGCTAACTCTGCAAAAGTATTTGATATTATGCACAGGCTGGATTATGAGACGCACGGGCTTGTTTTGTTTGCAAGAAACGAAAAAAGTTTTAATTATTTTAAGGACTTACAGGACAAAGGTGAGTTTATTAAGGAATATTCTGCTGTTTGTCTTCATATAAACCGCGATGTTCCGCTTGAAGGGTTCCCTCCTTATTCTTCTGGTTTTTCCGGTATAGAAAGTTATTTTCGGCCGTTCGGACCTGGCAGGAAAGTGGTACGCCCTGTTTTGGAAGAAGGGAAAAAACATAAAGAAATTGCCAAAGATAAAGGCGGGTTTTATAAAACAGAAATAGTATCTTTTAATGATAATAATTTTATATTGAGGTTAAAGCGGGGATTCAGGCATCAAATTAGATGTCATCTTTGCTGGATAGGGTATCCGATATTAAACGATCCGCTGTATTTCTATGATGTTTTTGATGATGAAACGCAAAGTGCTTTAGCACTTAGGGCACATGCCCTTTTTTTTACTGACCCTGAAAACGGCATAAAAAGAGAGTATAAGATCGAAACATTGAACAAATTAAATATTAAAATATAGTGAATAAATTGTTATTTTATTGTACAATGAATCATGGCGCAGGAAATGATTAAACCCAATTCGTTTGTATACTTTATTGGTATTAAAGGTACGGGTGTTTGCGCTCTTGCAGAACTTATGTTTAATTCCGGAATGAAAGTAAGCGGAAGCGACACCCCGGAAGAATTCTATACAGACGTCATTTTAAAAGAACTGGGTATTCCCTACCATGAAGATTTTTCTGCCTCGCATATTAATAGTGAAATTGACATGGTTATTTATTCGGCTGCCTATAGTGCAGATTCAAACCCTGAACTTGCAAGAGCGCAGGAACTTAATATTCCCATAATAAAATACACAGACGCTCTTGGTATTTGGTCTGCCAGATTTGATTCCACCGGTATTTGCGGCGTGCACGGAAAAACTACTACTACGGCAATTTGCGGAATACTTGTTAGAGCGGCAGGTGTTCCTGCGCAGATACTTGTTGGCAGCGCCGCACTGGATTTTGGCGGCAGATCTACCCTTAATCTTGGAGACAAATATTTTATTGCAGAAACATGCGAGTACCGCAGGCATTTTTTGTCATTCTGCCCAAAACGGTTAATACTTACTTCTGTAGAAAGCGATCATCAGGATTATTTTCCAACTTATGAATCTATCCGCGATGCGTTTGTAGAATACTGCCGCCTATTGCCGGAAGGAGGACAGTTAATTTATTGCGCAGATGATCCCGGCGCAAGCGAAGTTGCAGCTATTATAAAAAACGATAATCGCGGGATAGAAATTATCCCTTACGGGTTTCTTGCATCCGGCAGTTTTAAAGTTACTTCTTACAGCGTTAATAACGAAAGAGCTGTTTTTTCTGTTGCAGGAATTCAATGTGAATTTAAAATGCGTATTCCCGGCCGTCATCAGGTATTAAATGCAGCTGCAGGTTTGGCTCTTGTTTCATCATTGGTAAAGAGCGAAGGAGCATTATCGCTTAATAATGAACAGATTCAATCGGTTAAGGATGCCCTTGAAAATTTTAAAAGTACAAAACGCCGGAGCGAAATTATCGGGGAAGCGAATGGTATTATTTTCATGGATGATTACGGGCATCATCCTACCGCTATAAAAACAACGCTGGAAGGAATTAAAACTTTTTATCCAGAACGCAGATTAATTGTTAGTTTTATGTCGCATACATATACGCGCACGGCGGCGCTTTTAAATGAGTTTTCGTTTTGTTTTAATGATGCAGATATTATGATTTTTCATAAGATTTACGCATCTGCAAGAGAAAATTATAAAGGCGGTGTAAACGGAGAGATACTTTTCGAAAAAACTGCCGCCGTTCGCGGCACCGTACGCGGTACCGTACGCGGTACAATACAGGAAAAAGAAACTTTTTATTATCACGAAATAGAAGAAGCCTTTATACCCTTATGTGAAATGCTGAAACCCGGCGATATATTTATCACTCTGGGAGCCGGAAACAATTGGCCGCTTGGCGTAAAACTTCTTTCGTTTTTTAAATCAGTTAGCGGGGTGAATCATGGTTAGCATGACAGGTTATGCATATCAGGAAAAAACAGGGCAGGATTTGTCTGTTTCTGTAGAAATAAAAGGGGTAAATAGCCGTTATCTGGAAGTTTCTGTTAATCTTCCTCCGTGGCTTACAATGTTTGAATCAAAAATAAAAGAAAGTATAACTTCGCGGTGCGGCAGGGGAAAAGCTGATGTTTTTATTCGTGTGCGCGAACATAATGTGCCAATAAGTATCAAAATAAATAAAAATGCAGCAAGAGCATATTTTAATTCGATGAACGAGCTGACAAAAGAACTTGGTATAAAAGAAAAGCCAAATATTGATTCTTTAATGAGGATAGAAAGTATTCTGGAAATAGAAAAAAACCGCGACAACGAATACTATTGGCAGGAAATTAAACCGGTATTTAATGATGCTCTGCAAATCTTCTGCAATGAAAGGGAAAGAGAGGGGAAACATACAGAAGATGATATAATTTCCCATATTGGAATAATCGAATCATCATTAAAAAATATTTCCGCTTTTGTTCCGGTAATAGAACAAACACTTAAAGAAAATATTAAAACGCGTTTTGCAGAATTATTGGGAAATAATATCGACGAGAACAAAGTACTTTCAGAAACAGCATCATTATTATTAAAATATACAATTTCGGAAGAAATCTCCCGTCTTTCTTCTCATCTGGGAGAATTCAGGGCAGAGACAGAAAGGAACCAAAAACCGGGAAAAAAGCTGGATTTTTTATGCCAGGAAATGAACAGGGAAATTAACACAATTGGATCAAAGAGCGCTATAATAGAAGTAACAGGCGAAGTTGTCAAAATGAAAGAAATGCTGGAGAACATAAGAGAGCAGCTAAGAAATATTGAATAATGCTCACTTTAAAGTTTGGAGGGGTGATGAAAAAAAATATTCGAATCGCTATTTCCGGCAGAAGCGGCTGCGGCAACACTACAGTTAGTAAAATGGTCGCAGATGCTTTGGGTTTGCGTTTTATCAATTTTACTTTTCGTTCGCTTGCAAAAGAAAGAGGTCTGGAATTAAAAGACATTCTTGTTCTTGCGGCAAATGATGACTCTATAGATAAAGAAGTGGATACAAGGCAGGTGCAGATTGCGCGTGAAAATTCTCATGAAAACAGCGGCTGTGTATTAGGTTCGCGTCTTGCAATCTGGATGCTGGAAGAAGCGGATTTAAAAGTTTATCTCGATGCTAAACCGCAGACAAGGGCAGAGCGGATTGTAAACAGGGAAGGCGGCAATCTTGAAGAAGTTTCTGCCTTTACTGCAGAGCGCGACAAGCAGGATCACGGCAGGTATCTGCGCATTTATAATATTGATACTGACGATTTTAATTTTGCAGATTTAATTATCGATACTGATAAATATGATCCTCAGCAGATTACAGATATAATTATAGAAAGAGCAAGAGAAATTATTGGTTAAAAAAAATTTAGAAGAGGACCTCACACAAAGGCACAGAGGCACAAAGAACACGGAGGTTTTTAATTGTTGGAAAGAATATCTTCGTTACCAATAGACTCAGAAAAATCAACTCAAAGTGTAAAAACTACAAAAGCTAAGGCTCCGGCGCAAAGTGAAAAACCATCAATTTCAAATCCGGCGCGTTCTGCAGTTTCGACCGTCGCTGCAGGATTGCCGCAGGATAAATTATCGTCTTCTATTGTGTCGTTTGCGCGTTTTTTTTCGCTCTCTTTAAAACCGCAGGTTCTTGCAGATATACGCCGTCAGGTTTTTCTAGTTCAAGGGCAAACATTAACTCAAACAGCAGTGTTAACACAGCAAGCTGCGCAACCTGCGGCGCATACTGGCACTGACCAATCAATTTTTAAAATGCGCGAGGCAATATCGCTGTCTGCCGCCGCAGCCGAAAGTAAGGGAGTGGAGCTTCTGCCTAAAGGTCTTGAATCGTATGCCGAAGCTGCAGACCCTGATCTGCGGCGGCAAAACAGGGAACAAAAGCAGAAAAAACAAGACAGGGAGCAGACTGAGAAGGAAGAAATAAAGACAAACTCTATCTCTGCAAATAATATTAAAAAATCGGCTTATGATTATTTAGATAAGAACCCTCTTATCGATATACTAAATAAACTGCCCGGGAAAAACGGCAAACGCTGGGTTGTGTTTCCTTTTGATTTTAAAACAAACGATATGGAATATATGGTGTCGGTGAGGGTTCTATTAGATGATAACCGAAACATAAATAAAACTGTTTGTTTGGCTATGGATATAGCGGAAAAAAATAATCAGCATAATCGATGGCTTTTTTATATGGAATCTGTTAATGAAAAACCCATTAAACTTTTTGTTTATTTACAGGATGAGATTCCTGCCAAAATGCATTTGAAATACAAGGAAAAATTGTCGCAGGAACTGGATATTCCGCAAAAGCAGATTTTTATTAAAATAAGAGAAGAATCATTTCCGTATGAGGCAGACAGCGGTTTTTCTTCTATAGATGAGGCTGTTTGATTATGAAGAAAAAGAAAATTGCATCGGCAATTGGATATTCTCCCGGCGATTCTGCTCCCAGATTGTATGCTTCGGGAAAGGGGCGTAATGCCGATCAAATTATTACTGTTGCCGGGGAAGCAGGTATCGCTGTAATTGAGGATGCAGCTCTTGCATCGCTTTTGGATACATGGGCGGACAGTTCGGTAAAATCCGGCGATTTTATACCTCCTTGGTGTTGGGAAGCGGCTGCCAAAGTGCTGGCTTTTGTATTATCTGCGGAAAATAAAGAACATAAGGGCTATTGACTTTTTTTCTCTTTTTTGGGAAGATGTTAAATAGCGGTATGTTTTATTGGGCTTTAGCGGCTGTCGTATAACGGCTATTACCCTAGCCTTCCAAGCTGGTGACGTCGGTTCGACTCCGATCAGCCGCTATGGCATAATAAAACACTATCGGGTCCATAGCTCAGCTGGTTAGAGCGCTTGTTTTACACGCAAGATGTCCCTGGTTCGAATCCGGGTGGGCCCAAAGCAGAGTGGAGGAACGAATGAAAAAATTATTTTATGTCTGTTTAATCCTGGTATTATTTCTGCCGGTTTCTTGTCAAAGAAAGGCGGATGATCTTGGTCCTATTACTGATATGGGTATAACTGTTCGCTTGCTTACTGACGCGACAGGAGTAGATGATAAATCATTTAATGCTGCTGCCTGGAGAGGTATTCTTGAGTTTTACGGTGATTCATGGGCAAACCCCAGACAGAGGGGAAAGGCCTACGATTGGATTACTGCCCGGGATCAAAGTATGTACATACCTAACCTTAGACAGGCAACTGACGAAGGTTATGACTTAATTATTGTAAACGGGTTCACATGGGATGATGCTGTAACTCAGGTTTCCCTGGATAATCCCGATCAAAAATATTTAATTGTTGATGTTGACTGGGTAGAAGCCGGTAGTATTATGCAGGCGGCTTATGCCGAACACGAAGGTTCATATCTTGTTGGCGTTGCGGCAGCTTTAAAAGCGCTGGAAGACGGCGTAGTTAATCCCCGTTTTGGTTTTATCGGCGGCATGCCCGGCGCTGTTATTACAAAGTTTCAGGTAGGTTATGTTCAGGGAATATTGTCTGTGATTCCCAACGCTCAAATAGTTGATTATTATGTCGGCAGCTGGAATGAACCAGGACTTGCAAAGATTCAAGCTATGACATGGTACGATTCCGGAGTTTATGCAATTTTTTCTGCGGCTGGAAACAGCGGCAACGGAACCATTGCGCAGGCAAGAGAGTACCGAGCCGCCGGCAGAAATGTCTGGGCTATCGGCGTTGATTCAGATCAATTTGAAGACGGATTATACAATAGAACAGATTCTGCTGTATTAACATCAATGTTAAAACGTGTAGAGAACAGCGTTATGTACGCGCTCAATGCAGTTAGAAATAATACTTTTACACCTAAAGTTATTATATTTGATTTAAAGGTCGATGGCGTTGGTTATTCTGCCGTTAATCCGGCTTTAAGCAGTGAAATAATCGATACTTTGGAAATTGTTAAAGAACAAATTTCCAGCGGTCAGATTATAGTTGCGGCAACTCTTGCAGAAGCTATGCGGCTGCCCGGCTTTCCTCAGAATTTAAGAGCGATTGACGACTAGATTAAACAAAATAGAAAATAAAACTCTGGAATTGTTAACCAGCTCGGATGCCGCTGTTTCCGTTGTTGTTGTGTTTTTTGGTTTTCTTATAGCTACTTTAATACTTTTAATAATTGGAAGAAATCCTGCAGGTATGTATCAGGCAATGCTGCAGGTAGTATCCGGTTTTGATCTAAGACGCGGAACATGGAATGCGCGGTATATAGGCGAGTGGCTGGTTATTTCGATGCCGCTTATTCTCTGCGGATTAAGTATGGGTTTTTCTGCCCGCGCTGGTTTATTTAACATAGGTGCAGAGGGTCAGTATATTGCAGGTTTAACCGCGGCGCAGATAATAGCAGTTTTTTATTCCAATTTTATTTTTGCTGTGTTAGGCGCAATTATTGCAGGTTCGTTATGGGGCGGCATTGCAGGTATTTTAAAAGCCAGATACAGGGTTTCTGAAGTAGTAACCACAATTATGATGAATTATATTGCTCTTTTTATTCATCGTATAATTACACTGGGAATTCCAGGCAGTAATACATTCAGAACGCCGGAGTTTTCCGCCGCCGCTTCTCTTTCCAGTTCAACGCTTGCATCCATAACAAATAATTCAAGGCTTAATAACGGTATTTGGTTTGTTATTGCCGCTATTATTATTTACTGGCTTATTATGGAAAAAAGCACACTAGGTTTTTCTTTGCGAGCGGCGGGTTTTAACAGAGAAGCGGCTTTATACTCAGGGATGCATGTTAAAACAAATATTACTATCGCTATGGCAATTTCCGGGGCATTTGCAGGGCTTGCAGGCGCCGTTGTTTCGTTAGGTGTATTTACTCACGGACGTGTATTATCTGCTTTTGAAGGTTACGGCTTTGACGGCATTGCGGTAGCTCTTGGCGGAAATTGCACTGCACTGGGAACAGCTATAATGGGATTGCTTTTTGGAATGCTTAAATCTGCTCAGCCTTTAATGCAGTCGCGCCAGATTCCAAGAGAGATAGTTTCCATTATTATGGGATTAGTTGTTATATTTATTGCTTTAAGACCCGGCATTTATATGTTTGTTGAATGGCGTTCAAGAACAAAAATTAAAAAGGAAGATAAATGACAAATATGCTTCCTTCTACATTAATGATTGTTTCACCAATATTGATTGCCGCAATCGGAGGAATGATCTGCGAACGCGCAGGAGTTGTAAATATTGCGCTAGAAGGCCTTATGTCTATAGGAGCTATGACAGCTGCAATTATTCATGTCCTGCTTGAAACAAGTATTGGTTTTTCCATTCCATTAGCTTTAATTTTTGCGGCGTTTGCAGGCGGGTTATTTTCTGTTATTCATGCATTTGCTTCTGTCACATTAAGAGCAGATCAAATTATTTCCGGAACCGGAATTAATTTATTGTCCAACGGGATAACTGTTTTTATCTGTCAGCTTGTGTTTCGTATGGATAGAAGCTTAAGTTACAGAATGGGAATGCAGGCGGGTTTCCTGGGTTTATATCCTACAATCTGGATAGCTTTATTTATTCTTTTTATTACCTGGTTTGTATTGTATAAGCGCCCCTTTGGCCTTCGTCTTCGCGCTTCCGGAGAGTTTCCGCAGGCTCTTGCTGCATCGGGAGTGAATGTAATAAGAATCCGGTATATTGCAATAATTGTATCAGGAATGCTTGCAGGTCTTGCTGGAGCCTGCGTTGTTTTAACACAGGATATACAATTCACTGTTAATACTATTAACGGTAAAGGTTTTATAGCTCTTGCCGCAGTATCTTTCGGCAGGTGGCTTCCCCTGGGTGTTCTTGGCGCAAGTTTTTTATTCGGTCTTTCTTCCAGCTTTGCAGTTAATGTTTTTAATATAAGAAGCCTGGACTTTCTGCCGTCTGAAATTTTTAATATGCTGCCGTATCTTATTACTCTGCTTACGCTTGTAGTATTCAGCGGAAAGGATTATGCGCCAAGAGCAGTTGGTCAGCAGTACGACATCACAAAAAATTAAGTAACTTAATTGCAGCTTTAGTTATTTAAGCACAACCTCTGTTCTGCCGTATCCGCCAAGTTCCGGACGGGAAAAACCGAATTCTGCAACTGCAGGATGTTTGCCAAGATAATCATGAACACCCTGCCGCAGTATTCCGTGTCCTTTACCGTGAATGATGGCAAAGTTTCTTAAGCCAGAAAGAACTGCGGCATCAAGCTGGCGGCGTACCAATTCCATTGCATCTTCGAACCGCATTCCGCGTATTTTTAATTCATAAACAGCATCGCCTGTTGAACTGTATTCTGCAGACCATGATGCTTTAGCGGCTGGTTTAACCGCAGATTTTTCTGCAATAACAGGAATTAATTCACTTTCCGGAAAATTCATTTTTAAGGAGCCTATTTCTACTATCCATGAATTATTTTTATCTGCGCGGATTATTACGCCGCGTTGCTTTGAAATACCTGCAAAAACTTCTGTACCCGGAGAAAAAATAAAATTGCCGCGGAAAGGCTGTTTTTCTGTTTTTAATAATTCTTTGCGGACTGCATTTTCTTCCATTTCCAAAATTTCATTTTCCTGCTCAGTATAAACATTAAGCTGATTTAAAAAATCTTTTACTTTTAATGTTTTTTCTCTGTCTATTTCGCCTTCTTTTAATTCGCGTACAAGGTTTTCCAGTGTCTTTCTGCTTTCACGCAGGAACTGATTCAGCGAGCCGATGGATTCGCGTTTTAATTCCGCTTCTTTTTGGCGAAGCTGAAGTTCTTTTAAGTCTGCTCTTCTTTTTTCTTCCTTTAATTTATTTTGTTCTAGTTCGCTTTTTTTCTCCAAACCGGCAAGCTCTCTTTGTTTTTCTTCTAGTCCTTTTATCATTTCGCTTACATCAGATTTTTCTTCATCAATGTAATTTCTTGCCATGTTAACAATTTCGGTATTAAGGCCGTTAGCTGCCGCTATATCGATAGCTCTGCTTTCGCCGGGAAGCCCGGAAATTATTTTATAAGTGGGAGAAAGTGTCTGCGTATTAAATTCAACAGATGCATTTTCTACACCGGGTCTTGTATATCCGTAATGTTTTAAGATTCCATGATGAGTTGTAATAATCATACGTGCATTTTTTTCAATTAAAAAATCTAAAACAGCCATTGCAATTGCGCCGCCTTCCTGCGGGTCTGTTCCCGAACCAAGTTCATCAAGAAGAACAAGCGACTTCTCGCTGGCTGCATCAGTTATTGCTGATACATTTGTAATGTGAGCAGAAAATGTAGAAAGCGACTGATTAATGGACTGCTCATCACCGATATCTGCGTATATTCCGTCAAAAACCGGAAGCAAACTTCCTTCATCAAGGGGGAGTGCAAGGCCGCTCTGATTCATCATTGCAAAAAGCCCAAGTGTTTTAAGAGCGACAGTTTTTCCGCCTGTATTCGGCCCTGTGATAATTAATGTTCTGGTATTAATATTCATTTCTATATTGATGGGAACAGCTTTTTTTAACAATGGATGGCGGGCCTGTTTTAATAAAAGGCTTTTGCCGCTGCCGCTGTGATTAACTGCAAAATTATTTTTTGCAGCGGCAGAGTATTTTGCCTTTGTTCTTAAACATTCCAGTTCAATAATTGCTGAGTGATATGTTTTTATTTCTTCTGCATGAATGGAAATATTTTCTGTTAACTCGCGCAGTAATTTCTGAATCTCCGCATCAAGATTTCTTTTTTCCAGTAAAAGTTCATTGTTTTTTTCTACCGCATCCAGAGGTTCTATAAAGATAGTCTGACCGCTTCCTGATACTTCATGTACAATTCCAGGAATTCTTCCGCGGTAATTGGCTTTTACTGCAAGAACAGCTCTTCCGTCTCTTTGCGAAGGCAGAGGCGATTGCAGCATTCGTTTGTAGTCATCGTCAGCCGAATAGCGCGAAACTGCATTTTTTAGGTCTTTCTCCAGGCTGTTTATCCGCTTTTTTAAAACACGTAAAACCGGCAGATCGCGCAGGTTACCTTCTCTGTCTATAATTTTAAAAATTTCTGCCGATACAGAGCTGCAATCAGGCAGGTTATTAATTATAGAAATTAACATTTCTTCTTTACTAAGCCATTTTAGAAATTCTAAACTTCGTTCAATAAATAATCCAACAGCAAGCGCTTCGTCCATATCCAGAACAGTGCCTTCTGTTCCCAATTTTGGAATAAGAAAGCCGATAGAAGGCAGCCATGAGCGAGGTTCGTCACTGCGGTTTTTTATCATTAAAAAAATTGCAGAAACAATCTTTTTTATATCTTCTGCCGAATCATCATAAACAGGCTGAGAGTCTTTTATTATCTGCGCAGCTTCTTCGCTTACTGAAAGAGAAGCAACATTTTCCATTATTTTAGGATACTCAAGAAGTATTTGTGTTTTTTTTGTTATGTTTTTTTCAGTCACCATTTTCTTTGCCTTCAAGATCATCCATTATGCGGAGAAAACTTTCATAACGGTCTTCGTGAATAATTCCGGCATGTACCGCTTCCATAATTTTACAGCCTATTTCTGTTTTATGGGAGCATGAAAGGCCGAAACTGCACTTTCCGGCTAACGGAGCAAACTCACGCATGTTAAGAATTACTTCGCTGGAATCAATACCATCCGGTATAAAACGCCGTACTCCCGGAGTATCAATTATTCGTGTTTTATCATTCAGTTCATACATTACAGATAATGATGTTGTATGAACACCTCTGTCGTATTTTTCATTTAAGTTTCCTTCCTTTATATCCAATCCTGGCTGCAAAGCGTTTAATACACTGGATTTTCCAACGCCGGATTGCCCGGTCAAAACGCAGGTTTTTTCCTGAATCTTTTTTCTAAGTTCATCAAGTCCTTCGCCGGTTTTTGCCGAAACGCGCATTACATTGTATCCAATTCGGGTATATTCTTCCAGGCGTTCATCAACATCTATATCGTTATAATCAATATCTATTTTGTTGCAGATAACAAGCGGTTCTATTCCTGCAATATCAGCCTGCAGTAAAACCCGGTCAAGAAAACGCGGTCTAAAGGGCGGTGATACGGGAGTGCAGAAACAAAGCGATAAGTCTACATTTGCTGCCAATAACTGGCTTGCAGCTCCTTTCTGATTAAAACGGCTGAACAGATTGCGTCTTTCATCAACAGAGAGAATCATGCCGGTGCTGGAATTATTCTGATATTCAATATTAACCCAGTCTCCCGGAGCGGCAGGGTTATATAAATTTTCCTGCCCTTTTAATATTTTTCCTTTTATCCGGCATTCCAGTTCTTTTATTCCATCTGTTGTTTCAATACGTGTTATGATAATGTTACGTGAGCTTCGTATTACAATGCCTTTAATTAATTCCATTTTACTCATATATTTTAAACAAAACTTAGTTTTAATCCCAGTTTTTCTGCCCGGTTTTTCCATAATGAATCAGAACTGTCTTTTTCTGTTAAAAATAACTGGTGCGCTGGTTTAAAGTTTTCTTCAACACGGAGTTTTCTGCCGTTTTCATCAAGGAGAAATTCGATTCGTTTTGTAACTCCTCCCAGTGAATCAAAAACCCTAATTACTGGTTCTGCTTCTTTGCGGAATTCTTCCAGTAAATATAAAAAATGAGTGCAGCCAAGTACAAGAGTATCCACTCCTTCTGCACGAAAGAGATCGATATATTTTTTTACAATCTCTTTTTTTTCGTTTTTATCCGCTTTATCAAAACTCTGTTCTATAAACTCTACAAGTTCCGGCGCAGCAATGCCGAAAATTTCACTTTGACTGCCAGCGCGTGTTTCACAGTTTTCTGCAATATGCTGGCTGTAGGGGTCTTCTATTGTACGCGCTGTACCAAGAATGCCAACTTTACCTGTAATACTTGCTCCTGCAGCCGGTTTAACGGCAGGCACTGTTCCCACAAAAGGTAAATCAGGAAAATTCTTTCTTAATGGTTCAAGAGCTGATATAGTGGCAGTATTGCATGCTAATACTATTATTTTAGGATCTGCCAATTTTAGCAGTTTTTCTGTTAGCGAAATTAATATAGATGATATTTCTTCCTTTTCGCGCGGACCGTATGGAAAATTTTTGCAGTCTGCAGTATAACATACCTCTTCCCGGGGATTTCTGGCAGTAAAATCATTAAGATAGGTGAGTCCGCCAATGCCTGAATCAATAAATAGTACCGGTCTGTTATTCATAGTTATTTAAATAAATTATTAAAGGCATCTCTGGAAGAATCGGCCTTTTCCCTGTCTTTTGTTCCTGTACTATGCTTGCGGTATTTTACATCCAGCGAAAACCAATCGCAAAAATTGGCGCGTTCCTTGTCCGGCTGCGGCTCTGCACTTGTTTCGTGGCAATCACCTCTTGCGCCAGGAAGGAAAAAACGGCAATTTTTGCATGAACGCAGATCTTTGCCGCAGTCCTGGCATCTTAAAGAACGCCCAATCGGGTCGGGATCATTAACTGGAGAACCGCAATACCAGCACATAATGTTATTTTAACCTCTGCAAGACTGGTTGTAAAGGCAGAAATGTGGTAATATTCAAAAATGTTTATAATTAATCCGTGCGCTGCGGGATGCGGAAGGCCGGCAATTACAGGTTATAATCTTTGTTTTATTCATCAGGCCAATCCTGAGCAGGAATATAACAGTATTTGTAATTATATAGAAAAAAACATGATAATAAAAGATTTCTGCGTGTCTGGTATGAGGTTCGAAAACACTAATTTTTCCAATCATCAATTTTACGGGTGCAATTTTAAAGAAACATTATTTGTTAACTGTGATTTTACATCAATAAAAACGAGGATGAGCTTCTTCGATTTTGCAGAATTTGTTAATTGTGATTTTTCCAAGTCCGATATTCAATTCTTGTCTTTTGCAGGAGCAGTGTTTTATAACTGCAGTTTTGAAGGTACAGAGCTTGTGCATGTAAATTTTGAAGGAGCGTCCATTAACGCCGCTTCATTTAACAATTCAAATCTTTATAACAGCAGATTCATAAGCGCCGATATAACAAAGACATCTTTTGTTAACTGCAATTTAAAACGGGTTTATTTTGCAAGCGCAAAACAGGAAGATGTATTTTTTAAGTCGTCCAATACGGCAGAAGCTTTATTTGAAAGGGAAGAACAATGAAGTTATTTTTTCATTACTGTTCTTACGGTTTTAGCAACTGCTATGTTATTGGAACCGAAAATGCAGATCATGGACGGCAGAATACTGCAATTATAATAGATCCCGGAAGCATGGAAAAAGTTATACTCGAAACAATCGAAAATAACAATTTTGATCTTAAAGCAGTATTAATAACCCACGAACATTTAGCGCATGTGCGCGGTTTACGCACCCTTAAGCGGATATACAATGCAGAAGTTTTTGCTGTTAATCAAAGCATAATAGAGCATAAAACTGCCATGATAAAAGACGGAGACATTATCGTCATCGGCGGTTTTGAGGTAGAAGTTATATCGATACCCGGACATTCTTCGGATTCTGTTGTTTACAAGATTGATAATCTGCTTTTTACCGGTGATGTGCTTACTGCGGGACTTGTCGGCAGTACTGCAAGCGCATACGGAGCTGCAACTCAAATGAATAAACTGCGAAGCCGTCTTCTTTCACTTCCCGGCGATTATATTGTTCTGCCAGGTCATGGCCCGCCATCTACACTTGAAGCAGAGCGCCGCTTTAATATGGACATATTCAATTATGAACAAGGCCGTAATAAGCGTCCTGCATTCAAGGTAGATCTTCTTTAATAAACCCTTAGCGTTTAAACCTTAATGATTCAAGAGCAGAATCGCCTCTTGTTATGCCAAACCACAGCTCTTCGCCGGTTCTTTCGCGTAACACTTTGTAGAATTCGCCTAAATCATTTACAACTTGTCCGTTTATGGAGTTTATTCTGTCTCCCTGCCTTAAACCTACAACATCTGCAGGGCTTCCTGATACAACCTGCGCTGTAAAAAGTCCAGCTGCATTATTATCAAGCTGAAGCGTTTGCCTTATTTGATCATTCAATGGTACAACCAAAACGCCTGGCCAAAGCTTTCTATTATCTGATGCCGCTTGTTCAGTGCGTACTTCGATACGAACACGAATATCTCTTTGTTGTTTGTCTCTGATAACTGTGAATACTGCATTTTCTCCAGGTCTTAATTCGCCAACCATCATTTGAAGCTGCTGAACTCCGCGGACTTCTCTGCCGTTTACGCTTGTAATAAAATCGCCGGGTCTAATGCCGCCTGTATCTGCAGGAGAGCCAAGGAATACCTGTACAGCCAATGCGCCGCGTCTGTTTTCCAATCCTAATGCGGCAATTGTTTCCCTGTTCGGTTCCAGTAATGAAACGCCAAGCCATCCGTAACTAGTTGTTCCAGTTTCGATAAATTCATCTATAGAACGTTTTACATTATTTACAGGAATTGCAAATCCAAGCCCGACATTTCCTCCGCCGGACATATTGCTGGCAATCCATGTGTTAATGCCGATTACTTCGCCTCTGATATTAACAAGAGGCCCGCCTGAGTTTCCCTGGTTAATTGGAGCATCTGTTTGAATAAAATCATTTATGTTACCTCCAGGCCCGCCTGTTCTTCCAACTGCGCTGACAATTCCCATTGTTACAGAAAACGAAACTCCAAGCGGATTGCCAATAGCA
The DNA here is from genome assembly GCA_009785215.1 of Treponema sp. Classification (GTDB taxonomy): domain Bacteria; phylum Spirochaetota; class Spirochaetia; order Treponematales; family Breznakiellaceae; genus WQXQ01. The sequence goes on from WQWU01000030.1 coordinate 28,413, forward strand.
ATTGCCCAGTCGCCGACAGCGACAGTATCAGAATCGCCAAGAACAGCAAGAGGAATAATATCATTCGTTTTAAAGGAAACTAATGCTAAATCTCTGCGTTCGTCTTTTCCGACAAGCTCCGCCGGATATTCTTTGCCGTCTTTTGTCGCAACTCTTATTTCTGCCGCATCATCTACAACATGGTTGTTTGTAAGTGCGTAATAAGTGCCGTTATTGAATCGTACAACAACTCCTGAGCCAAGCCCCTGCGAACGAAATTCCCGTTCTTGCCTGTTATTAGGGCCGCGTTCGCGCGGTCCAAAGAAAAATTCCCATGGAATCCCGTTAAAATTCGGAGCCTGCTGACGCCTTACAGAAACAGTTTTTAGTTCGACAACAGAAGGCAGCACTTTTTCCGATACAGCTCTAAAGGTTGTTTGCAGGGCTTCTGCCACAGCAAGAGCATCTTCTGGAATTATGACCTGATTCTGCTGTGCCTGTACCCTTTGCCTTGCTCCCGGGGTTGAACAGGAAAATGATAAAAAAGCCAGAGAAAACCCAAAAATAGCTCCAATTAGAACCAAATTAAAGATAAACAGGTTCGTAGATGAGAGTTTTTTTATTAAATTCACGATGATAACTCCTGAAATTTTAATATCTTCTTTATACTATATCAAATATATAAATGGTTTAATAGTTACAGGTATATAGAAAAAATCCAGAGTGAATAATACTCCGCCAATCTTTCAAATATATATTATATTATGCAGTATATATTGTCAATCACTTTTGCCCGTTTAAGCCTCTTTTTACATTGTTAAACATAGAAGCATCATTTTTTTAGTAAATACAGCTGTAACGTTAAACGAAAAGCATTGACAACTTATGGGATATAATTTTTAATAATATTATGAAAAAGAAACCCCTGGTATTATTGATTTTGTCAGCATTTGTAATTATTTTTATTTTATTTTCGTGCAGTTCAATAAAAATAAGAACATATGAAATGGAAACGCCTTTATTGAAAGAAGATACCAGTATTAAAATAGTATTAATCTCCGATTTACATAGTACAATTTTTGGGAAAGAACAAATAAAATTAATTGAAAAAATTAAAGAACAAAATCCTGATTTAATATTATTGGCAGGAGATATTCTTGATGATGTAGTTCCGCATAGAGGAACAGAATTGCTGTTGGCTGGTATTAATACTATTGCTCCAATCTATTATGTTACCGGAAATCATGAATACTGGTGCCGGGAAATTAACGAAATTAGATTACTGCTTCAGTCGTATCAGGTAAATATATTATCAGATAGTTATGTAAGAATTAATATTAAGAATAATTATATAATTCTGGCAGGTATAGAAGATCCTGACAAAGAAAGATATGAAACCCCGGGATATAATCAAAATGAAATTATGGAAAGAGCTTTTAGAGAATTAGATGAAATAGATTTGTTTAAAATATTAATTGCTCACCGGCCGGAAAATATAGAAACTTATAAAAAATATTCTTTTAATTTGGTTTTATCCGGACATTCACACGGAGGACAGGTAAGAATCCCATTTATAATGAATGGTTTATACGCTCCGAATCAAGGGCTTTTTCCTAAATATGCCGGCGGGTTATATAGACATGATGAAAAAGTACACATAGTAAGCAGGGGTCTTTCAATAAATCCACGGCTTCCAAGAATATTTAACAATCCTGAATTGGTAGTTGTAATAATAGAATCAAACATTTTGTCTGTTGATATTAATCCGGACAACTAAAAATATAAACTTCTATAATTTAAATAAACTATAGGAGGAAATTAATGTTTAAAAAATACGTACATTGCATAATTCCATTTCTTGTTGGAATAACATTATCTGTTTCAATGGGTTTAACAATTTGGATTGGTTTTTTTCTTGTTTTTATACCAATTGGGTTGAGTGTATCATTAGGATTTTTTATTAGCGTTAAATTTAACAACCCGGATTTGGGAAGAAGAATATGTCTTTCTATTGTATCGATAGTTTTCCTTGTATTTCTTGGAATTATGCAGCGCGAAAACATGCAAATAGAAGAAACGGTATTTTATTTTGCATATTTTTTAAGTACAGGGATATTCACTCGTGTTTTGATACATTACGCTATAGCAAAAGTAATTGGTCCGTTATTCTATGGAAGGGGTTTTTGCGGTTGGGCTTGTTATACTGCTGCTTTGCTGGAATGGCTGCCCATAAAAGAAAATAATGTGATCCCAAAAAAATTAACTTACATACGAATACCTGTTTTAATAATATCATTACTTGTACCGTTTATTCTTATTCAATTGGGATATGATTATTACAACAGGCATATTTATTCACCTGTTAACGGCTCTTTTATAGAAACACATAAACTTGATCAATTAATTTGGTTTCTTGTTGGATATATATTATATTACATAATTGGAATAATACTTGCGTTTATTTTCAGGAAAAAACGAGCTTTCTGTAAAATATTTTGTCCTGTATCGCTTGTTATGAAATTACCAACTAAATTTTCATTGGTAAAAATAAGACCAAGCGGTAATAAGTGTATAGATTGCGGCAAATGTAATAAGGTATGTCCAATGGATGTAAATGTACAAAAATATATTGAAAACGGGCAAAGAGTAAAATCAACAGAATGTATATTTTGCAGAAATTGTATTCATATTTGCCCTGTAAAGGCAATAAAATAAAATATTATTTGAGTATAAAATACGGCACAACTGCGCTTAACACAAGGTTAACGCAAAAATGTCATATACAACCCGAACTTATGTGCAATATCCATAATTATTAGATATAGATTAAGATATTTGACAATATACAAATAATTTGTTACATTAATATATGGATAATTTTGATAATATAGAAGATACTTATTTATGGAATAATTTTAAGAAAATATTTAATTGGAGAAAACCATTATTATATGTTTCTATTTTTGCTGCATTAATCTTTTATTATTTAATATTTATATTTAATTTTAGAGAAGAAAATTATGGTTTAATGGAAATCTCTAAAAGCATAAGATTTTTCACCTTTACTTTTTTTGTGTTTTGGATTGGTATTCCATTTATTGTTTATAAACCGCTTCGAAAGATTAAAACTAGGTTTCTTAGATTTTTAATATTATTTGGTTATTTATTTCTAGTTTCTTTAATTGTTTCTTTTTTAGCATGGGAGTACTTTATTTATGATAATAAACAGTTAAATAGTTACAAAAAAGTATTGCCAATAAAAAATAGCCCTTACTATAGAAACAGAAATACTTTAATTTATAATGACATTAAAGAAGTAAGAATTTTTGGATCAGGCGAAAATACTTCTCATGGATTTATAATGAATAACGATCAAAGATATAGATTAGGTTTAAAAAATTTCACAGCTCGATCAAAAAACATTTTTTTATTTGTATTATATAATGAATGTGAATGGTTAAGAGAAAGTATTACTGCTACATACGGATCAATAGATAAAATTGAGAATAGGATTATTTATAATAGTATATATCGTTTTAACATTCAACATTTTTTATTTTTCTTGTTTATTATTTGGATATTAATTGCTTTTAGTGTAATTTTATTAATCTATATTTATGATCCAAATATAAGAATATAGTATGGGTACTGCACATAGCAGGATTGTAGATTCTAAGAAGTTATTTTAACTATTTTAAAAGTCTGAGGGTGGCTAGGTCAGTCGTTTCGCTCGTTTCCATGCCCCACCCCGTTAATGTTTGTCAACCTTGCAAAACTAAAAGCTTCGCATTGGCGGCTTCGCTTATTCGGGTTGCTAAACCTTTGTTTATAATCAAATAGTTATGTAAAAAATCAGAAAATATTAAAAATATTTTAAATCTTAATTATATGTTGACAAAAACATAAAATGTATTATACTATGTAAATATAAAATTTATTGAGGTAAATATAACATGAAAAAAGATATATTTTTATTTTATTTAATTGTTTCACTCATTAACGCAATTATCTATGGATTATTTACTTATTTTATTATTTATAAGATGATTGCAAGAGAAAATTTATTAATAACATCATATCTAAATATTATTTATATTATTATTGGATTAATTATTACTGATAAGGCTCGCAATTTTGGCTTATTAAAAAGGGATTTAATAATTGAGATATATAAAGAAATGGGTATAATATTTAAAACATTTTATGCAGTTACTCAAGTATCTTTTCGGCCGGGTATGTATGTATTTTACATATTGGTATTGATTTTTTCTCAGATGTATACCTTTGAATCAGATATAATGCCATATTATTTAGGTAATTTTTTTCATTCAATTGAATATGGGTTATTGGTATTAATAACTTTTGATAGTTTGAAAGTGCTATTATTAAATGAATGGAAATGGTTTAAAAAAAATGTAGATCCTGAAATAAATGATAAAGATGTATAAATAATAAAAATATAATTATGGGAACCTCTAAAAACTAAGATTTTTCTTCCATAACTCCAATTATTTAATTAAATTTTATATTACAAAAATAAAATTGTCAACAAACAGAATATTTTATTCATTTTTTGTTGCATTAGCA
>WQWU01000031.1 GCA_009785215.1 Treponema sp.
TACACGTGCGAATATATAGTATGTTGTGTTAGATGTCAAGCCAGAGAATGTGGTGCTATCCTGCCAGCCGTTAACTGGTGTAGTGTTTACCGTGTTCCTTGCATATTCTATTGTTTGCCCATTTGTCGGAGCTGTCACAGGATTTATAGTAATACTGTTAATAGTTCTTGATGCCATTGTCGGAGCGGCAGCATCCGCTCCATTGGCTCTTGCTATAAATACTTGAATATTGCCGCTTACTGTTGTGTAATTGCCGCTTGGATCTGTAAATATTGCGGAGAAAAACTGTCCGTTGTTTGCATTCAAAATGGTTGTCGGTGTGTTCCATGTATAACCGGCAGGTAATGTCAGATTTGCGAGTGTTAGCGTTGGTGAATAAATTGTGTTTATCGGATCAGGGTTACCAAAAACCCCAGTAGCTCTTGCAATATTAACAGTAATATTTCCGTTAACTGGTTCATAGTTTCCGTTTGAATTGGTATAAATTGCAGGGAATGACTGTCCGTCACCGGCATTCAGGTTTGTTGTCGGAATGTTCCACGTATAACCTACCGGAAGTGTAAGACAGGCAAGAGTTAAACCGGATGTATAAGTTCTATTAATCGCAGAAGGGGTACCAAATGTGCCGGTGGCCCTTGCTACATTGACAGTAATATTTCCGCTAGCTGGTGCAAAATTGCCGCTTGGATCTGTATAAGTAGCTGCAAATAATTGTCCGTTTCCTGCATTCAAAATGGTCGTCGGAGAATTCCATGTGTAGCCAACTGGAAGTATAAGATTTGATAATCGTAGAGTGGCTATGTATGTTGTATCTATTGCTTGTAAAGCTGGAAAATTACCAGACACTTCTGATACATTAACTCTGATACTGCTATTTACCGGTTCGTAATTACCACTTGAATCGGTAAATGTTGCGGAAAAAAACTGTCCATTACCTACATTTAAATTTGTTGTCGGTGCGTTCCAAACATATCCGGTCGGCAAAGATAAATTTCCAAGCGTTAATGTGGATGCATAAGTAATATTAATTGCAGCAGGTGAACCAAATATTCCAACTGCTTTTGCTATATTAACTGTGATGTTTCCACTTACTGATTCATAATTTCCACTTGGATCAGTATATGTTGCCGGAAATTGTTGTCCAATACCAGCATTTAAGCCAGTAGTTGGAATGTTCCATGTATAACCTGTTGGTAGTATTAGATTTGAAAGTGTCAAAGTTGGTGTATAGATTCTATCAATTGAAGAAGGTAACCCAAAAATTCCGATTGCTTTTGATATATTGACAGTAATAAAACCACTTACTGTAGTATAATTACCACTTGGATCAGTATATGTTGCAGGGAATTGCTGTCCATCTCCAGCGTTCAAACTAGTTGTTGGAGCGTTCCATACATAGCCAACAGGCAGTGTTAGGTCTACAAGTCTCAAAGTAGAAGAATAAGTTGTATTAATTGCTAAAGGATTGCCGAAAGTACCAGAGGATTGATTTATTATAAAACTTCCACCATCTAATCCATTTGCAGCATTCCAACCCGATGTTGCCGCTACGTCAAAGGTTATTGAATATGTATCGACTGCTGTAGGCAGCGTAGTTGAACCATTATAAAAAATGGTAATAGCACCAGTAGACTTATCTGTCTTAGGTGTTATTATTGCCGCCGTCACACTCCCAGCTGTTTGTGATAAATTACTTATTTCAAAGTCACCAGCAACAGGGGTCTGATCAGGCAAATCATTCGAAGGATCTTTGCAAGTTAACAAAGAAAAACCAATAATCGCAACAAGAGCGATAATTCCAAGAAATTCAAGTTTTCTCATCCAACAACTCCTTTAATTCAACTAATATCTATAAAATGACAATATACCCATATTTGTCAAAATGAAGCCTTCTTTTAACCAAAGTCAGTTGGAAACTCAAAATGATCTTTACTTCCATTATAATATAATTACTATACTTGTTTAATAAGTATACTTACTAAACAGATAGTTAGTCAATCACAAATAAGTCGATATTATTACTTTACGGGTAAGAAGACCGCAAAAATGGCATGTGTAAAGGAAATTTTCGCTGAAAATTTAAAGAAAAACCGCCGGAAACTTGGTATTTCGCAGGAAATACTAGCAGAAAAAGCTTGTATTTCAACCCATTATGTATCCATGATTGAAATGGCAAGGAATTTCCCAAAATCAGAAGTGATAGAACGCCTTGCCAATGCCTTAGAGATTGAAGTCCATGAGCTATTTTTGGTGCCACAATCACCTGCAGATGAACTTAAAAAATTACATATGTCGATTATTAATCAAATAAAACAGACTATTTCAGAATCCGTCGCATCATCAGTAGAAACCGCTTTTAAAAAACTTATCATCACAGAAGAAATCAGAAAAAAAACTTGACTTTTTCTCCAAAAAATACCGTATATTATAAATGTTACCCGCAAGCACTATTGAAACACAAACCGCGCCAGTGAAAAAAAGGATCAGCGTATATATTGACGGTTTTAACCTATATCACAGCACCCTCCAATACGCCCATCTAAACTGTCGTTGGCTTAATCTGATGGAATTATCAAAACGCCTTATCAATCCAAAAACCGAAGAAATCCAGACAGTTTATTATTTTTCCCGCTATCGCATTATGGAAACCGGATAAAGCCAAAAAGCACTTGCTTTATATTCACGCTTTGCGTACCGCAGGCGTAAAAGACATATTGGGAAAGTTCACCCTCAGAGATAGAAAATGCCCCAAATGCCTTGCTCTCTTTCAATCCCATGAAGAAAAAAAGACAGATATAAATATCGCCATTATCTTGCTTGCTGATGCCGTGTTAGATAAATTCAACACAGCGTTAATTCTTTCTGGCGACAGTGATCTTGCTCCTGTAGCAGTAAAATTACATCAACTCCGTCCAGGTAAAAAGCTTGGAATTATAGTCCCGCAAAACCAATCCGCAATGAACCTTAAAAAACACTCCGATTTTTTCAAAAAGATACAAGATAGGGATTAAAAAACCCTTTTTCCCGAACAGATAACTTACAACGGTAATATAATCACTGCTCCAGCAGGATGGCTGCCGTCTAAAACCATCTCGACGCTTTAACCTCCAAACGAATCGTTGTTTAAAACCAGAATTATATTTTCTCAATAAAGGATAATTATTTATTATCAGGCAGAAATGAGAGGTTTTAATGTATGTTTATAATAGTACAGATCATAATCAGACAGGAGCATTTTTAAGATTAATAAATGCTCTACGTCAAGCAAAGAGTCATAATCGTGGATTCACAATATTTTTAGGAGCAGGGTGTTCGTTATCATCATCACCAAATGATATATCAACAAGCAAAATTATTGAAAATTGTATTAGAGATAATTATAAACCAGATTATAAAAATCCAGGTTCATGGGAAGAATTATATCGAGATTTTATAAATAATGTTTGGGAACATCACGGTAAAATTGAACGACAAGAAATACTCGAGAAATATTTTTTAAATTTAAGACCTTCAAAAGGATATCTTTATTTAAGGAATTTAGTCGAACAAGGTTATATAACAAATATAGTGACAACAAATTTTGATATGCTTTTAAATAGATCTCTTGACGGTATCGCTTATACAATTCATGTAGGCAATTTGCCACCTAGAAGAATAAATGGCGGCTCATTGATTACATTGCATAAGATTCATGGAGATATAGAATCAGGCGAACTCATTTTTTCACCTGAAGATATTAGAAATTTGCCGCAAAAGATATGTGAAGATATAAAAGAAATATCAAAGAAATCCTGTTTGTTTTGCGGATATAGTGGTCAAGATCAAGGATTAATGAAAAACCTAGATACAAATTCCGATTACGTCGTCTACTGGGCAACACCCCAAAAGCCATTGAAAGATGATATTTATGGTACAAAATATATATATGATTGGATTTCTGCAAGGGGATCAGAGAGTAATTTTATTTATGGAAACGAACTGGGAAAATTCGATGATTTAATGAAAAATCTTGTAAAGGCATTGATAGAAAATGAAAATGAATTAATCTTTACAAATCAATGGGAAAAAAACACAATTAGTGAAACCATTCAAATTAATCATCGTGTTTTTTCAATATTTCAACAATTATTGAACTGTAGTTCTTCATTACGGAATGAATATGAATGGAAAAAACAATTCCCGTTTTATTCAAAAGATTATGAAACCACACTTAATGCCTATCTGTATTATTATTGTGAGTCTGCTTCGCTACCACCAACATTACTGCAAATTCCAGAAAATGAAATCGAAGCTTTAATTATGGGGCTAGCTATAGAGGTGTTAGCCAGCATATCCGGTATTGATTTATCAGTTGAAAATTATATAAACAAATTAAAAACAAATTATGAGAGAAGTAATCCCAATTACTTTCCTGATAATACATTTTGGATTGCTTTAACAGCAGTATTGGTATCAATAGAAAATAATATACCTTTACAAGACAATAAGGATTTATTAGATATTAAGCTTCAAATGAATAGCAGTGGAAGAATGACTCTAAGTGTTAAAGAGCCAAAGCTCCATTATGTTGCTGATGTAATTTCTTTGTTGAGTATCTCTAGTTTATTTATTCCAACCTGTGAAAATGAAAGTAGCATTGATCGATATGGAGAAACTAAAATATTGCTTCAAAAACATGGGCAAACAGTATGTGTAACAGATGATAAATTATGTTTTAAGCTCAATAAAGTTTCAAAATTTGAACTTAAAGAAATATTTGATGTGTTTTTTCACAATCTAAACGACTATCATTTAGATGATAATGGTATGATTATTGGACCAAAAGTTAGAATCATTGCAGATCTTTCAGATAAATCAGGAAATAAGTCTGTGGCTTCTATACCAGAATATATTTATAGTCTTGAAACAAAATCAAAAAATGCTTTTCTAAAACTTAAATCTGCTTTTGAACTAGATAGAGAAAATTATGTGTTTAGTCCATTAGATGCTTCAATAGATGAGTTCGTAATATCCGATAAACTTGGTATGTTTATAATTGGTTCGAGTGGCTCTGGAAAAACTAAAGCTTTTCAGAACTTTATTCGATCTGATCTAAATTCAGAACTGATAAAATTAATAGCTTCTCCCAGAATGAGTTCATTTGAAAACACATTAGGTCTATCCGTGTTTTGGAACAATTTAGGAATCTTTAATGATGAAAAGATATTATTAGAAGAAATTAATGCGATGTTGTCAACCAGAGGTAAAAAACTTCTATTAATTATTGACGGCTTAAATGAAATAGATGGAGGTATGGAAATCTGTATTTTACACTATAAGTCAATTACAGAAACAATTGATAAGTTAAGTATGCTTGGCATCAAAACTATAAAAATATTGGTTGCTTGTAGAGATCATACTTTTTTGGATTATTGTGAAAGTACAAATCTATATCCTTCATCTGAACTGTGTTATTGTAGTATAGCAAAAGATCATATAACTCCATACTATCAAATTCAACCGCTAACATTTGAGCAACAATTACAATTTGTTAATGTTTATTTTGATGATCCCATAAAAAAGAAAGCATTTGAATTGGATTTGAAAACAAATCGTAACATCAGCAAAATCTTCAACCAGCCTTATCTTATTGCAGTTGCTGGAAAATACTATGCTGCAAAAGAGAATGAAACTGTGATTTCTACACAGCAGGAAATATTTAAGTTCTATACAGAACAAATGTTAAAACGATTGGGAAATCACTCATCAATAAACACTGCTAGAAAAATAATAAATGCTTATTTTGATTTACTGATCCATTCTAACCGCTTCGGTCGTCGGATAACACCTTTTACATTACTTGCCCGTATTACGAAAGAAGATGATAATGAGCTTTTTGTAGAAATTTTAAATCAACTATGTGATATAAATGTTTTTACTAACACCGCACATAGTGAAGAATATATAAGATTCACACATGACCGCATAGAAGAGTATTTTTTATGTGATTACCTCTATGCAAGTGCAAATAATACTGAAGTCTTGAAAAAGGCTTTTGAAATAGCTGGTACCGATCCTGTTTTTTACTCAGCAGCAATGGAATATTTCCGTAAATTGGCACGCCAAGGACATTTTGAACAAATAATTGAAAATTATTGTTTTCTATATAATGACAGCCTAGACATACTGCCATGCATTATAGTCAGTTGTTTAGAGTTTATTTCTGAAAATGGGTTAAAGCAATTATTTTTCACTTTGGAAAAAAGCAATGTTGATGCTGATGTCTTTATAATATTTTTATTTAGTGGATTAAAGCAAGCAATATACCGAAATGATATAAGTTATCCAGAGGTAATGATAACCGCTTATCGTACACTATCTAGCTTATTTCCTGTATTATCTAAATATAGCAAATATTTTTACTATATATCATCAGGATTTTACCTAATTCAAAAAGGAGATATAAAACTTGCAGAATATTTTTGTGATTTTGCCCTCTCTGAAAAAACTGACGATCAGTATCTTGCACATTTAGTTGATTTTCAGAAAGCAGTTATTCTAAGGCATAAAACACAATTAAATGAAGCTATTAATAAATTTTCTAACTTATATAATTATTTTTCAAGAAATGGAAAATGGGATAGTGCAGTAGAATGTATTCTCGAATGGGGTGGAGTTCTAAGAGAAAAAACAAAATTTATAAACGCTCTTGAGGTATATGATAAAATAGATGTGGAAAAACTTGAAGTATCACTCGCAATACAAATTAAAATTCATAGAAAAAAAGGAACTATATATAAAAATATCATGCAACAATTACGGAAAGAATATTTATCCAGCACTGATAACAACCAAGAACTTTTAGAAAAAATACGGCAATATTATAATAATGCCATCGCTGAGTATGAATCCGCAAAAAAGAAATCATATAATTCATTTGATATGATTGAAAAAATGAAAATTATTTCTGAGCAAGCAGAAGTTTGTTTAAAATTCTCTGACATTGATTCTGCGCAAATGTATAGAGCAGAATTATTCTTATCTGAACACGACAGGCTTATTGCTTTATTTCCAATTCCCGATGCTCAGATTATTCAGTTACGATTGAAATCAAAATTTGAAGAAATGAAAGGGAACTTGAAAGAAGCCATGATTATTCTCGAAGATGCACGTGAAATAGCTGTGAATGGAGCAAAAATCTTCCGTGTTTTTGAGGTTGATTATCAGTTTGGTAGATTAGTTGAGAAGCATAAGGAGAATTTATCTCCTGTGGATTTGCAGAAAGGACTTGATTCGCTTGAAAAAGCTATTGCATCAAGTCAAGACAAGGACAGCCAATATGTAAAGAATTGTATAGAATCGAAAAATAATCTTAAGATATATATTGCTAAAAAATAGTTTAACTATTCTAAATCTATCAATGTTTCTTTGATTTTTTCTTGTAAACAAATAATATTATTAAAATCATTTATTTTATAATAGTACGGTAGATCTGACACATAATAATAAAGCTGATAGATTAATTCTTTAACTGATGGGATATGTCCAATTTTTTGAAAATAACAGTTTTCAACATGAGACCATAAATTCCTAAAAAACAATGTGTTTTGTGAAAATCTCATTTTGGCTCTTATCAATTCGTGAAACATGTCTCCAAAACGTGCAAATTCAAAATCCACTAGACTTATACTGGTAGTTTCTTTATCAAAAATAATATTTTGTGGTTTTAAATCAAAATGAAGAAAAGAGGGAGTTATGTTTATCCAATAATATTCATATAAATGAATGTTTTTTATTGTTTTTGATATATAATTTGCAAAATTAATATCGTATGTACCAATTGTCCGAATATGACGTTGCATGTGTGTTTCTAGCATATCAAGGTATGTTTGATAACTATCCCCAATAAAGCTATGGAATTTATGTCCTTTCAGATTATGTAGTTCATATAAACAGGAAGATATTTTTTGTGTAAGTAAAGGCATATATTTCTCCAATTCGTCTGTTGAGTATTTTTCAAGACTTTTCCCCGGAAGAAAAGATTCAATCAAATAGAGAGATTCTGGAGGACCATCTATCTTTGCTTCAAGAATATCTGCACCAAGTTTACTGCCCTGTTTTTTAAGATACTCAAGAGCGTTATATTCACGTATGATTGCATAGGGATTAAAGGATGAAGATAATCTGACTTTATAATTACAAATACCTTCCGACACCAAAAAACAAGAAGGATATGCATCATTAGAGTATATACTTTCCTGAAGCTCAATTAATTTATTTTGAAAAAAAGGCAGTTTGTTTATATTTATCATATTTATCTTTTTAACATTGATAATGTCAAACCTCGTGGCGTTGGTAATAAAATACGATCTATTTTTCCCTTACTATATAAATACTCAACTGTATCAAACACTGAATGATTTTGCTTCCTATAGGAACTGTCATGCCAAACTATAATTGACTTTAAGTTTAAATAAGGATAAAAATGTTCAAATTCCTGACCTCGTATATCTCTCTTTGAATCTAGAAAAAGAATATCGATTGTCTCATTTGGTATGTAAGTCAGACTGTTTTTGTTTATAACCTCTACTGGGTACTGAGAGAAAAGCTTTTGCGCTTGTTTTGATAAATTCTCATCTATTTCTACTGTTACTATTTTACCAAATCCATTTTGCCGTAATCCTTCAGCAAACGCTACTGTTGAGCTACCTTTGTATGTTCCTGTTTCCAGAATAAACTTTGGCTTGGTTACTTGTGTTAATGTTTTCAAAAAACAATGTACTTCTGTTTCTGAACTTATTCTATCATTCATTGAAAAAAGATAAGGATGTGAGCAATTATCTGTAGGACCACTGCATTCTGGACAAGTATCAACAGCGTTAGGATGATTAATTTGATAAATTATTTCTTGAGGTATACTTCTAATTAATGGCATTGGCAATCGACTTGGTTTACCTGAAGCTATTTGTCCGAAATGAAACGCGCATAAGTATAATGCGATAGTTTGTTCTTTTTTCATACCAAATTTTATTTGCCACTCCCAAGAAAAACTATTACCCGGTACAGGGCTTGTATTAGCTTCTAGCAAATAATAGGTGTCATCTAAAATAAAATCGAAACGAGCAATATCTTTCATGGCAAAATGATGAAAAAGGGTTTTAGCGTGGTATTCTAATCTTTGTCGTATTGTCTCATCTTCTTCTATTGCAAAAGCGAATGAGCGTTTGGCTAACGGTAGTTCTTTCTGCTTTTTGCAATTAATTTTTATATCATTGTTGATTTTATATTGTAGTTTTGATACAGAACAGGCAATACTATTATTATTCCCTAGAACCGATACAGTGTATTCTTGCCCATCAGTTACAAATTTTTCAATTAGCACTTCATGTAAAAAAGTAAAATCTTGAAAAAGCAGTCGAATTCTTTCCGTTAGTTGTTCCTTTTTATAAACAATACTATCTTCTGATATCCCCATCGAAGCATGAAGAGTATTTGGCTTGACAATAAGAGGATATAAAGAAATTGAATCCCAGTTAAAACAATTATTAAAAAAAGCGGTTCTTGTTATTATCCAATTTTGAAGCCCAATACCTGATTTCTTACTAGTCAAATATTTGTCAGCTATGAATAATTGTGTAATATAAGAATTGCCTATCATGGGTATGTTTTTTTGTTCCAAAGTCTTAGCCGGATCATATGTCATTTCACTATTAGTGATAGTCCTTCGCTTCACATGTATATATGCACAATCGAAAAAATTATTATTTATTAATCTCAATAATTCTATTTCTGTTGGATCTATGCTTAGAGTAATAAAAATTTTATATTTTTCTAGATATACGATTTGCTCATTAAGAGCAGTCATATCACCCTCAACAGATGATGATAGAATTAATAAATTATACATTATACATTAAAACCTCTCATTTCTGCCTGATAATAAATAATTATCCTGTATTTGCTATCCTAATATTATCAAGAAATATCAAAAAAGTCAACAAAATACAAAAACCATCATATTTTAACAGAAATCCTATTCCTCGGATGCTTATCAGTCAAAATCTGCCGCTGTTTCTCCATAGCCACCCGCGTATAAATCTGTGTGGTTACTATAGAACTATGCCCCAACATATGCTGAATATAGCGAATATCCACGTCCTCTTCAAGCAAAAGCGTCGCAAAAGAGTGCCTGAACATATGCGGCGTTATATTTTGAACAATATTTACCTTGGCGCAAAGCCGCTTAATCAAAAAACGGACAGATTGCTCAGAAATACGAGATGAAAGCCTGTTAACAAAAAAACACCCGGCATTATTAATATTTACAACATTTTCTTCTAAATAACGCTGGAGAATAGAAATAACTTCCGGGTTTCCAAGCTGCAATATTCGTTCTTTTTTGCCTTTTCCCATAATTCGAATATTGCCGTTATTCAAATCAATGTTTTCGATATTAAGTAAACATAGCTCAGATACACGTATGCCAGTAGCAAATAGTAATTCAATTATCGCAATATTTCGCAGGGCAGAATTAAACGCATAAGCTGTTCGCGCCTGTTTCATCTCTTGGTATACAACAGCCAAAATATTTTCTATAACTGACAAAGAAATCGTTCTTGGCAGTACTTGCGGTTCCTGAAACTTTGTTTTAATCTTTTTCATCGGATTGTCAGTAATAATTTCTTCAAACTCAAGATAATTAAAAAAAGCGCGAATACTTGCAATTTTTCTTTTAACTGTTCTTGGTTTGTACATTTTATGCAAATATGTTATATACGCAGAAATATCCGTCTTTACAGGAATTACTTCTGCTGTAACTTGCCGTCTAAATTGTTCAAGGTCAATCGCATAAGCCTTAGTCGATTTTGCGCTTAGTTTTTTATGCTCCTTGCAATACGTTAAATAACTGTTTATCATTTGTTTCAGTGAGATCATATATCCTCCTGAAGCAAATATAGCACATTATGATTTATGAATATTTTTACCTAATAAAACTAAAAACAGCTATTTATCAGTTCTCTTTAATCTCATACTTACTTATAATCCGTTTTTCTATATCCTCCGCAGACGGCAAAGTATCAGCTAACTCCTGCGGAACAAAATCCGATAGCTTATATTCACTTACACCAATTGGCTTGTTAATATCACGCAGAGCATATTCGGCAGTCAGTTTGTCCCTCTCCTTGCAAAGCAAAATACCAATTGATGGATTGTCGGATTCATGCCGGAGCATATCATCAACAGCAGAAAGATAGAAATTCAATTTGCCTGTATATTCAGGCTTAAACTCAGTATTTTTAAGCTCGATGACAACATAGAAACGAAGTTTCGTATTCCAAAACAACAAATCAAGATAATAATCCTTTCCGCTTATTTCAAGATGATATTGATTACCGATAAATGCAAACCCTGTTCCCAATTCCATAATAGTCTTGGCAATATTGGCAACAAGTTCCTGTTCAATTTCCCGCTCGATAATTCCTTCACGTTGTTCCACAAAATCGAACACATACGGATTTTTTAAAGTTTCCGTCGCAAGATTGCTCTGCGGTTTCGGAAGCTGTATTTCATAGTTTGCCGCTTTTTCTCCCAACGCCTGCCGTTGATAAGTCTTTGAACCGATATAATATTCAAGCGATTTTGTTTTATCAAAAAGGTAAGTATTATGCGACCATGTCAAAAGTGCAGACACTGTCTGCACTTTTTCCTCATTTACTACTATTTCTGCAAATTTTCTCATATATCGTAGATTTCTCACAGAATAGCCCTTGGCAGTCGGAAACTCCAGCTTAATATCACGAGCAAGGTTTTCGATAAATTTCGCCCCATATTTGGTGTTTTCAATAATAGTCCTGCCAATATTCCAAAACAGTATAATTTGCTCCTGGTTCACGCCTAAAACAGCCCTGTACTGCGCAGCTTTTATTTGGTTTTTGATATTCTCCAGAATTTGAAAATATTCATTGTTGTTTATTAACATTCCAGATGTTCCTCCCAAAAGTGCCGACACTGTTGGCACTTTTCAAAATTCTTAAATTTCCCAATTTTTTGCAAAAGCCAGTATTTAAACTGACTTTTTCCTTATTTTCTTAGTCTATAGTAAAAAAACAGCTATTTTCAAGACCAGAATTTAACACCCAAAAATACTAACATTCTGCAATAATATTGACATACCCTATTAAATAGGGCATGATGCAAAAGAACAGGAGAGTGCAAAATGAATGTTTACAAAAGCATAACGAAAGGTCTAAACGAAGCCGTTGATTATCAACAAGGAAAAATCAAAGTCCGAAAAACCAGAATAACTATAAAACCAGTTGAAACATTCAACACCGATGACATTAAGCAAATCCGCCAAAGAACCGGATTAAGCCAGGTAATTTTTGCTGGTTCAATGGGGGTTTCTACAAAAACAGTAGAAGCATGGGAAAACGGCAGAAACAAGCCCGATGGAGCATCTAGGCGTTTGCTTGAGATTGTCAGGGATGATCCTGCGTTTTTGGCAAGATTTCAATTATAATAATAATATGGGAATAAAATGATGAAAGATAATCGAATCCAAAAAATTGATTTAATTTTAGATGATTTATTATCAGGAATAGAATATTACACAGTAATGGATACTGATAGTTTTTTTTCAACTGGCAGTTTATCGTCAAAAAGAGAACTTGTTTTTGTAGATAATATTTACAAGCAGATATACAATGAATACCCAGATAAATATAAAAGAATTTTTTCTATTTTCCATCAAAATATAAATTCTTTATTTAATTTTATGAATCAAAAAATGGATAATAACAGACATTTCAATGCTAATGAAAGTCGTGAATTAATTGAAATCATTTCAAAAATAAATGATTTGAATTTTAATCTAAAAAAAGAAGGCATAGAAATAATCATTGAAAATTACTACAAAAAAATAATTGATGTATGTAATAATTTTTTAAGTAGTTCTGGTGGTAGTAGAATACCTGAAGAATTAAATAAAATAAACATTATTAAATATGAACCCATATTTTTTATAAATAACAGTTCTGCAATGACAACAAAACAACAAGCTGCGTCTATAAAGCTAGAGTTTGATAATAAATATATGCAACAGCAAATTGAACAAATGGTGGAATCTATAGAAAAACATCCATCTGATGCTATAGGAAAAGCAAAAGAACTAATTGAATCTTGCTGTAAAGCTATTTTAACAAAAAATGAAAATATTGGTGATTTAGATTCATTAGATATAAATGCTCTTATAAAAAAAGTAAAAGAAAAATTAAAATTAGAATCTGAGCATCCATCAATTAAACAGATTATTGGCGGACTTTCTGGCGTAGCATTAGGTATTGCGCAATTACGGAATGCGAAAGGAACAGGACACGGAAAAAATGCTGTTAAGTTCAAAGAACCAAGTATAATTGAAGCAAGGTTGTCAGTAGACAGTGCAATTGCATTAGTTCATTTTTTTTGGAATTTAAATAAAGAAAAAACTAAAATTTAATAATAATGTTAAGTTAATTCCAGTCTTGAAGCCGTTATCCGCCATGCCCTTTGGCACGATTTTTGCATCAAGCTATGAGACCCACACCGGGCAAAAATCGTGCCAACCCGCAAACATTCAGTTTGATGGGACAGGGCAGGGGGCTGCCCGTACAGCATTTTATGAAACGCTGTCAAATAAGTTTTACAGACACAAAATCTGTTTCCTATTAGTGGCGCACAGATGTGTCGGTCCTGTCGCTGGTGCTTAACCAAAAATGAAAATATTTTGAAAATTTTTAAGAATTTTTACCACAAACTAAACAAAACAGGAGGATAATTCACAAACAGGTGGTTTTTGGTATAATTTTAGGTTATATTGGAAAAAATGAGGGTTGCCAGACATCAAATGTTGGAGGCACGTGTGTTATGCGATGCGCACACACTTACGTATTTATTATTATATATAGTAAATTGTCGTTTCAATTGCCTATTTAATACAGGTAGTCTTTAAAAATTGGGCATTATATTTGATTTTTACTCATTTTGAAGCAAATTTAGCTGTTTTTCGACCAAATAATCCACAAATTATCATAATATAGCCCATGTGTTCGCAAAATGTTTTAAAAAAAATCTTAAATGAATAAAAGACACTTGATAAAAATAAATAAATGTGTTGATATGATATTAAGACAATTCAATTGTCTTAATATCTTTATTTGGAGGAAAACATGGTAAAATTATCTGGTCAAAGTGTATTACCAGCGGAGGAATACATGCAACTTGATCTTGACGAGCTGGTGCGTACAGCAAACAGTTGGGAACCAGGAGTCCCATTTCACTTAAGAAACCTTGTGGAAGATGCCGATTGGCTTGCATGGAAATCTTATTGGCATGAGAAGAACAGAGCAAAATATTTGCTACTTGGTAAGAATTTCTGCAATCATCCAGCACTAAACGCAATATACAAGGGAAAAGATCCCAATCCTCTTGATCGATCTGCTGTCTATATGATTCCGATTCCATAGTGCAATTTGTTGCCTCCATTATTTTTAATGGGGGCAAAATTTTAATAATATGTTCGGGAGTTGAAATGTCGGAAAAAACAATCACTATCGGTTTTACAAATGATGAATATTCTAATATTAAATTATTAGCTAAAGCAAGAGGTCTAAGTATTTCACAATATATAAAATCAGAAATTATTCCAAATGAATTTGAAGAAAAATACAAAGAATTATTACAAAAAGTGAAAAAACTAAAATCTGGAGATGAATTTAGTATTAAGATTTTATGGAAACCAGACGAATGGGATAATATATCAAAAGGGGTAAAACTTTCACTTGGAAAACATTTTTACAAAAATATTGAAGCAGAAAATATTGAGAATGTCATAATTAAAGGTTTTGGAAAAGCTGGTATTATGCTTTACATTAAAATATAACGCATAACTACCTGTATACGAAATTCACAAAAACCTTCATATTATCTTTTCTGCCTATCATGTTTTTATAATTGATAATGTATACACCCTAATCGTACAGGCACTCACGGCAGCGGGATCAGAAAAAACATCTTACGAAATTCCTCGCTGAAGAGACTTCGAAGAAGGCTCGTAAGCAAATTCCTGAGTGGTTTTTTCTGAGCCCGCTGCTGTGAGCGCCTGTACGGAGAGCGAGTTGAGCTAATCGCTTTTAACGCACCCCTGAGCCCGCTGCCGTAAGCACAACCTGAAACTGTTCCAATTTAAAACTATTATTAAGTTCGATAATAATATTCCATGCTGCCATGTCAGATGTGCCGATTTCGGGAATTATCTGATGTATAACAATATCACCGTTTTCGCCGATTTTTTCTACCTTGTGCCTGTTGGAACCGCTGGGTTCTTCAAGGAAAACAATTAAAAGAAAATTATCTGCAAAATATTCATCGGTATATTTTGTTGTTGCATTTGTATATTCAGCATTTTTTGAATATTGTTCAAGATCATTTACAGAAGATATAATTGTATAAGCTGGTAATTTTTCGCCATAACTTGTTCTTATATACTGAACATCAAAAGCCGGTTGATTGCCGTTCACAAGCGTTATACGATCAGACTCTTTGCTTGTACAGGCGCCAAGCAATACAAACAAAACCGGTAAAAATATACCGGACATAATTATTTTTTTCATATTACCCCAGCAGCTCCTGCGCCTTCTTCACTAAACTTCCAACGTCAAGACCGTAGCGGTCTACAAGATAATCCTGCGTGCCCACTTCACCAAATTCGTCGCGGATACCAATGCGTGCAAACTTGCAGCAAGCTGCTCCCAAGCAGCAAGCTTCCTCGGCGAGAACCTCTGCTACTGCGCTGCCAAGCCCGCTCATTATTTGCGCATTTTCAGCGCTGATAATAGCGCGTACTTTGCCGGCTTGGTTCAGTATCGCGTCACGGTCGATGGGTTTTAAAGTGAGAATGTCCAATACTCCGGCGCTAATTCCCGCTTCGGCAAGTTTTTCTGCGGCTTTAAGCGATTGGTTCACCATGAGACTGCCCAGCGCCACAAAGCACACATCTTTCCCTTCCTTTAAAACTTTTGCTTTGCCAAACTTGAATGTTTCGTTCTCCGGATAAATGTTCGGTACCGGCTTGCGCGGAATACGCAGATAGTGACAGCCGTATTCCTCTGCCATGAGACGCACGAAAGCTGCGCACGAAACAGGGTCTGACGGTTCGATCATTGTTAACTTTGGAATAACTCTCATAAGAGCAAGCTCTTCAAAAGGCATGTGAGTGCCGCCGTTAAAGGCGGCGGTTACGCCGGGATCAGTGCCTATCAATTTTACATTTAACTTCGCGTAATTTGCGGAAAGGAAAAATTGATCATATACCCTGCGTGATGAAAAACAGCCAAAGCCGGATGCAAACGGAATTTTTCCAAGAGTGGAAAGACCGGCAGCGATCCCTATCATGTTGGCTTCTGCAACGCCGCAGTTAAAAAATCGATCCGGATATGCTTTTTTAAAAACACCAGTGTTTGTGCAGCTCATCAAGTCTGCTTCCAGTACAACAATATTTTTATTTTTCTCTGCCAATGCAACGATTGTATCGACATACGCCATGCGCATTTCTTTTTGTTCTGACATATAAAACTCCTTAACCTAACGCCGCGATGGCTTCCTGGGCTTTTTCCATGTTAAACGCCATGCTGTGATTTTTTTCTACACCTTCTGCGAAATTGCAGCCTTTCCCCTTGATTGTGTGCATCACAATCATTGACGGTTTTTCCTTCTCTGCTAACGCTTTTTCGATAGCGGCATCCAGAGCGGCAACATCGTGACCATCAACTTCCTGCGTAAACCAGCCGAAAGATTCCCACTTTGCGGCAATGTTACCCATGTCGAGAATATCTTTGGTAAAACCATCGAGCTGCTGTTTGTTGCAATCGGTAAAAGCTATCAGGTTGGAAAGTTTTTGATAACTGGCAAAAAGAGCGCCTTCCCAAATTTGCCCTTCGTTGGATTCACCGTCACCGATGATGGTGTAAACGGCGGGAGATTTTTTGTCCATTTTTAAACCAAGCGCAATACCAATTGCCGCAGAAAACCCCTGCCCCAAAGAGCCGGTGGTCATATCGATACCGGGTGTTTTGTTGCGGTCGCAGTGGCTGGGTAAGCTGGTTCCGCCCTTGTTCAGGGTAGCCAGCCAGTCTTTGGGAAAATATCCTTTAAGAGCCAATGCCGCGTAAACGGCAGGACCGGCATGCCCCTTTGATACAACAAGTTGATCCCTTTCTTCCCAGCGCGGGTTTTGAGGATCAACTTTCATACGATGAAAATATAACAGCGCCAAAAGATCTACGATTGACATGGCTCCGCCGATATGCCCCGTACCCAGGGTAGCAATTTCTTCGATCGTCATTTTTCGTATTTCTTTTGCCTGATTTTTCAGATACAGTTCAGTTTCTTTATTCATACTAAACTCCCTTTTTTATTTAATGGGACATTATATCATAAAATAAATAAGGGGTAACCCCCCATTTGTCCCCGGTAATTTACGGATTCGCCTGAAAACTGCCGGTATAACCCAATCTTCTCAACAATGACTGAGAAGCAGATGTCAAATTGATACAACCAATAAAAACATCAAACGGAGTTGAATCAAAAGAAATACTTCTTACCGTATTTGGAATAGTAACGGTAGTCAGAGAAGAACAGTTGTGAAAAGCGCCGCTTCTGATAATTCTGATAGTTGACGGAAGGGTAACACTTGTTAAGGCAGTGCAGCCTGCAAATGCATAAAAACCAATCGTATTTATTCCTTCAGGAATTACGATATTTTTAAGGCTCGAGCATTGCGAAAACACACTCTCGCCTATCGAAGTCATACCTTTTCCAAAAGTAACAGAAGAAAGCGAACTGCATCCAAAAAACGCCCGGCTTCCAATGGAGGTAACACTATCTGGAATAGTGATAGAGATCAGAGAACTGCAATCCCTAAATGCATCTGACCCTATAGTAACAACACCATTCGGAATATTGATGGAAGCCAAACTGCTGCAATTATTAAACACGCCAATTCCGATAGAAGTAACGCTATCGGGAATATGGATAAAAGTAAGAGCATTACAGCCGGAAAAAGCATTTGCCCTGATTATTCTTACACCATCCGGTATTATCACATTCGTAACAGGCAAATTCCTAAATGCCCCCTGCCCTATTTCAATAACAGGCACACCCTGAATAGCCGCCGGAATATGAACAACTGTAGCATTCCCGGTATAACCAAGTATCACCGCTCCCGAACCGTCTCTGGATACTTCTATTCTAAAATCCGCCTCACTTTGCGCATATAAAGTAAATGCCATAAAAATGACAGTAAAAAACAAAAAAATCTTTTTTTCATTCAACATAAAACTCCCCCATAACTAATTTTAACTGATTTATCTGGCAATCGCTGCCCCAGACGCTCTTGAGAGTATCTCAGGATTATTTGCAACATAATTCAGCACATCAGCCATTATACCAGTATAACCGTCTCCAAGGGCTTTGTATTTCATCAGAGCATCTGGCTCTAAACGCAAAGAAATCATTGGTTTAGTTCTTCTTTGCCGCCTTTCCTTTGCTAATGCCGCAAATTCCGCAAGAGCTTCCGGCGTAGATTCCGGACAATCCTCCGTGTAATGTATTGGTTTTTTTGCAATTTCCCTAATCTGCTTCAACTGTTCTTTAGTTGGCTTTTGACCAACCCTTACCGTCGATCTGGTAATTCCCATGATAACTTCTCGCGCATAAATGAACTGTAATACATTTTGTATCTAATGTCAAGCGTAAAAAAATTGGCAGCAAAAATGCCCTCTGTGTCATGCCTGTCACTTTTTCCTCGTTATGTTATTCTACTAATAGGAGATAAAAATGAAAAAAATAACTATTGTTCTGTTTGGACTTCTGTTTGGACTTTTGTCCATGTTGGCTGTGTTTTCGGGGTGCAGTAAAGCAGGAGATGAGGATATGGCGCTCCTGGGGAGGTCCCTTAGCAGTTCCCACGTTACAAGTGCCCGCGCAAGAGGCGCAATGCCGGAAGCGATGGCTTATAACGATGCGGCTGTCATGCACGACTCTATCCGTGTAGAAGAAAGTTCCATGGAAGCAGCCAACTTAAGCAACGATGAGAGAAAGCTGATTAAACGTGCCCATGTCAGAATTAGGGTGGAAAACCTGGAAGCAGCAGATGCCTCCATTTCTGACATGATGAGCAAATATAACGCCTATGCGGCATCAATGAATGCGGAGGAAAATTCTCGCTATTATTCGCTGAGGGTACCTTCGTCCCTGTACGACAGTTTCCTTGCCGAGATGAACGGTATGGGAAGGATGCTTCACCGCTCGGAAAACACCGAAGACGTAACACTGCGCTACTACGACCTGGAAGGCAGGCTGGAAATGAAAAGAACCCTGCTTAGGACTTTTCAATCGTATTTGACACGAGCCAGAACCATTGAAGAAATTTTGTCGGTAGAAGCCAGAATTGCGGAATTGCAAAATGATATCGAAGGGACAGGGATGCAATTACGCCACCTTTCAAACAGAGTTGATTACGCCACTATCGACCTCAACCTGGTTGGACCTGTCGCAGCCGGGCAAACCAAAAATGAAACTTTCGGCGAAAGGCTAAAACAGTTATTTGGGAGCTTTGGCTCCTTCCTATCTACAGTTGCAGTGATCATTGTCGGAATTGTTGTTTAC
This sequence comes from Treponema sp., assembly GCA_009785215.1. GTDB lineage: Bacteria > Spirochaetota > Spirochaetia > Treponematales > Breznakiellaceae > WQXQ01. The sequence continues at coordinate 19,681 of WQWU01000031.1, forward strand.
GGCATCCCGCTAATGCTGCTGGCAGCGCTTTTATTCTGGGTATTATTTGGCAGAATTGGGCTGTTAAAAAAACTTTGGGCTCTGGTTAAGGGGAAAAAGCAGGAATAACCGGGCTGCTGTTATGTTTCACGTGAAACATTTGCCCTTTCTGCCTTTTTTAGCGACTGCCGCTTCTTTGCCTGCAGCCGCTTTTCCTTAGCCGCCTTGCTGGGTTTTGTGGGGCGGCGGCGCTTTGGAAGTTTTGCCGCCGCTGCAATCAATGCCTCCATACGGACATACGCTCTCTCCAGATTTATTCGTTGAGAGCGTTCTTCGTCCGAAGTAATAACAATTTCACCATCATTGGAAATTCGGTTCTCCAGGAGCAGCTTTGTCCGCTCAAGTTCCGCTTCAGAAAGCCCGGTTAAATCATCCAGGCGCATCTTTAAAGTTACCTTGGTATTTACTTTATTTACGTTCTGCCCGCCCGGTCCGCCGGAGCGGGAAAAGGTGACTGAGGCGAAATTGAGAATGGATTGTTTTAACAGGTTAGCATTCATCGTTTAGGATTTATCAAAGGTAAGGTAAATGGTAATCAATACCAAGCGTATTTAACCCCCACCACGCTATATATAGCGTAGGGGGGTCAGCGGGTACACTACGAAAAAGTAATTGATACCATTATCATTATTGTCCAAAGACTAACAGCACATCGCGGCCGTCTTCGGTTTTGGAGAGGAACTCGAGTCTTCCGCTGGTCGATCTCCATGTATGAGAATTCTGCATATACATAAAGAAAGTGTGTTCAGGAAGTTTTTCCGGCTGAAAAAGAGCAGCCATCAACGTTGCGCGCATGGGCATGATACTGATAGACCTGTCTTCGCCCAGCGTGTACGACGCAGAATAACGGTTCGGGGAACCTACGCCGGAGATGGTCTGCGCATCATATCTCAATGTAAAAATTGTCCCGTCACCTTCTTTTGTCAGATCGCTTCTGTTAAAAAGTATTTCTCTGTGAAATGTGCTTTCTACGATAACTTCGATCAACTTCCAGTCTTTTCCCGCACCTTCGGAAAAATTCATCAAGCTCCTGGCTTGACTTGCATTGCTGTTGCTGCTGTCATCTGTGCTGGTACAGCCCATGATACAAACTGCAATTAAAATAATCGCCGCTAATAATTTTTTCATAATTACCTCTTCTTTCTGATATTAAATTTAGTATAACACATTATAAACAAATTGTTTTGTTTTTTATTTGGAAATTTTAAGTTTTTCTAAGTTAGAGAAATATTAATCAAAAGAAAGCTGTTCCTGTGATGTATTGTCTTCTGCCGGGGCGGACCCCACGTCTGCTTCATCTTCTTTGACAATTCTGTCCAGACCAATTACAAAGTCCGGCTTGTCAATACTGAGCAGGCGCACTCCCTGAGCGGCGCGTCCCATCACACGGATATCGTTTACTTTCATTTTAATTGATTTGCCCTGGCTGGTGATGCACATTATATCTTCGTTATCCAGAACGCTTACACAACCGACAATATCACCGGTTTTTTCGGACACAGTGTAAATCTTCTGCCCGCCTGTACCGCGTCCGTGCGATGAAAATTCGCTGAACTCTACACGTTTGCCAAAGCCATATTCAGAGAGAATAAGCATTTTTTCGGCTTTTTCCGGCGTACGGGAACTATCAACCCGAAGCATACCGGCTAATTCATCGCTTTTTGAAAGCTTCATGCCGCTAATGCCGCGTGAGGAGCGTCCCATTGCGCGGACATGGTCTTCGTGGGTACGCAGCGCCTGTCCCCTGCGGGAAATAAGCACAATTTCATCGCTGCCTTTTGTCAAAAGCGCGCTGACCAGTTTGTCGCCTTCATCAAGATTGATGGCAACAATTCCGCGTGTTTTGGCGTTTACAAACTCGCTGGTTTTTACTTTTTTAACGACTGCGCGCGCTGTTCCCATGAACAGATATTCGTTGTCGCTGAAATCTTTAAGCGATACTATCGCGGTAATATCTTCGTTAGGTGAAACTGTAAGCAGACTCTTGATGTGCGATCCTTTGCTGGTCCGGCTGCCTTCCGGCAATTCGTGAACCTTCATCCAGTATGCTTTTCCCGCGCTTGTGATAAACATAATGTACTCATGCGTAGAAGCAACGAAAATTTGTTCGACAAAATCATCCTCTGCAAGTTTTGCGCTTTGCATACCTTTACCGCCTCTCCCCTGATTTTTATACGCAGAAACAGGAACACGTTTTACATAACCTAAATTGGAAATGAGAATCATCATTTCTTCTTTTTTAATTAAATCTTCTATGTTGATGTTTTCCACTTCGCCGGCTACGATTTCCGTGCGTCTCTTGTCGCCGAATTTTTCCGCTATTTCCCGCGTTTCGTCTTTGATAACCCCGCGCAGCTTTTTTTCGTCTGCAAGCAAAGATTTGTAGTAAGCGATGCGAACCTTTAATTCATCCAGTTCGCTTTGTATTTTTTCCACTTCAAGGCTGGTTAAACGCCCAAGCCTCATTTCGACGATTGCTTCGGACTGCGCTTCGGAGAGCAGAAAACGTTCCTGCAGTTTGATGCGCGCAGTTGCCACATCACGGCTTGCCTTGATAACGGCGATTACTTCGTCTATGTTTGCAAGCGCAATGAGCAGCCCTTCCAGGATATGGGCGCGTTCTTCGGCTTTGCGTAAATCATAACGGGTACGGCGGGTAACAACATCGACACGGTGTTCCACAAAATAATGCACCAATTCTCTCAATGTGAGTAACTGCGGTCTGCCCCCGACAAGCGCCAAATTGATGATTCCAAAGGTAGTTTGAAGCTGTGTATTCGAAAAAAGCTGATTTAAAATGACTTTTACAATCGCGCCTTTTTTCAGTTCTATTACGATGCGGATGCCGTCACGGTCTGATTCGTCGTTTGCGTTAGCGATACCATCGATTACTTTATCGCGCATCAATTGGCCGATTTTTTCGAGCAGAAGCGCTTTATTTACATTGTACGGAACCTCTGTAAAGATGATTTTTTCTTTACCTTGTTTGGTTGTTTCGATATTGAATTTGCCGCGAATAAGCAGTTTACCGCGCCCTGTTCTGTATGCCTCTTTGATACCCTTACGTCCAAAAATTACGCCGCCGGTGGGGAAATCCGGACCTTGCACAAGGCGCATGAGGTCCTCGTTGGTTGCATTCGGGTTGTCGATGAGAGCATAGATTGCATCGCAGATTTCTCCCAGGTTGTGGGGAGCCATATTTGTCGCCATACCGACGGCTATTCCGCTGGATCCGTTAATCAGCAGATTGGGAACGGCAGAAGTCAACACAGACGGCTCTGAAAAATTTTCATCGTAATTAGGAACAAAATCTACTGTTTCTTTTTTTAAATCTACAAGTATTTCATCGCCAATTTTGGATAATTTCGCCTCGGTGTAGCGCATGGCTGCCGGAGGATCATCGTCCATAGATCCAAAGTTTCCCTGCCCCTTAATCAGCGGGTATCGAAGCGAAAAATCCTGCGCCAGGCGCACAAGAGCGTCATATATTGATAAATCGCCGTGCGGGTGATATTTACCCATCGTATCACCGACAATACGGGCGCATTTTACAGTGGCAGCTCCCGGCCGCAGCCCCAGCTCATCCATGGCATAAAGCAGCCGCCGATGCACCGGCTTCAGCCCATCCCGCACATCCGGCAAAGCACGGCTGACAATGACCGACATTGCATAATTGAGGTAGTCTGTTTTTACTTCGTCTTCTATCGCTATGGGGATAACTCTGCCCGTTGGTTCAGCCAAAGGTAATCCGTCTGTCTTTGTTTTTGCCACTTTATATATCCTTGAATCGGGAAAGTATAATTATAAACTTGCCTTAGTCTACCATTTTTGGAAATTTTAGTCAAAAGGGGGGAGAGGGGGAGATGCCTAAACTTTAAGCGGACACGGTTATTCCGAGACCAAGAGCTGTTGAAACTTTAATAAATGTCAGCATATTGCAATTTACCCCGTTTTCAATTTTGGATAGTTGTTGTTGAGTAACACGGCTTTTTTCGGCAAGCTCTTTTTGAGTCATACCGCGTTTTTCACGAGCTTCTACTATTGCATAGCTTAATTGCAACAAACGTCTTTCTTCTTCATAGGCTTTTTTAAATTCCGGATTTTTTAATTCTTCGTTAAGATGCGCTCTAAATGTCATAATTTCAACCCCCTAATTTCTTGTTCTGTATATCTTGATAAAAAATCTGTACGACTATCTTTAGCCAATTTAATTTCGGCTTTAGGAACTTTATCTGTATGTTTGTTAAATGTATTTGTTAGAATAATATAATTTTGGTAACAGAAAAAATATAATACTCTAACTTGCGTTCCTGTTATTTTAATCCTTAATTCATGAATTCCGTCCTCTAAAAGATCTGCATACGGTCTGTGCAAATTTGGTCCTTCTTCTTCAAGATGCTCAATTAGAGCCATTGCTTTCGCTCGTTCATTGACAGAAAGTTCTTTTATATATTCTTCCACAGGTTTTGAGCCATTCTGCTTAATATAATAAAGTACTTTCCATTTGTTGTTCATATGTAACAATACATCATTTTTGACGTATTGTCAAGCGGGAGGCGCAAAGGACGCGGGGGCGTAGGGTTGCTAAGAGCTCACACAAAGACACCAAGGCACGGAGGACGCGGGGGAAGAATTTTTAGAGTGTTGGTCACCTATGGTTTACTGCATTCTCCAGATTCCATTCCAGTTTCCTTGACCAGTTCCTCTGCCGCCGCTGATCACAATAATGCCATTTGAAAATAAAAAAGAATTGGATGTTATTTTTCGCAATAATTGATTAAAGCAAGATCGCCAGATAGCGACTTTTTTGCGCAAAAAACGAAAAAGTGGTAATTGATACCTTGGCTATCGCTATGAAGGTAACTCTGTTTACAATTCGCAGATTTGCATTATAATTAAAATAATGATGATTTTGAGCCATGAAGAAAAATTAAAGCTTATGCGTTCTCTGAATTGGGATTATCTGGATACCCACGAAGATATGCTTTCTGTTATTGAAGGCAGCATGAAAACATCCGGAGCGTTTACCCGCGACAGATTGTTTGTTCGTTCTCTTGAGCGGCTGCCGTGGCATTATGTAATAGCGCTTTGGGGAGTTGAAACAATTAAGGAATTATATACGCCGGAAATAGCAAACCGTATTTGGCCAAAAAGCAGGAGGTGTCATTTTGATTTTGCCATCGCAGTATTACGAAGAGAGCCTTTACCCCCTACAAGATGGGGTGCTGAATATTTTACAACAGAGCGGCACAGATTTTTTTCTAACCGGGGGCACAGCTCTAAGCAGAGCGTATTATAATCATCGTTATTCTGATGATCTTGATTTTTTCTTAACTAATTCTAAAAACTATGATGAACAGCTAGATAAAGTTTTAGCAATACTGGAAAAAAATGGATATATCTGGAGTACAGAAAATGATTATACAAGAGCGCCGAATTTTACAACCCTTAAAGTCCGTAAAGATACCAATGTTTTTCTAAAACTCGATTTTGTTAATGATTTGGTGCCTCATTACGGAGAAGTAATTGAAACAGAATTATTTTACCGGACAGATTCAATCCGTAATATGCTTTCCAATAAATTATCAGCTCTCTTTCGATATTCGGCAAAAGATGTGACAGATATACGGGAAATTGCCCTGCATGAAAAAGTAGATTGGTCTCAGGCAATTAAAGACGCACGGCAAAAAGAAGCAGGACTGGAATTAATTTATATTTCAGAGATATTAACAGGCATACCGCAAAGCGAATTTGAAACAATTACCTGGGTTAAAAAACCCGCCTGGGATGAGTTTCGCAGCGATATTGAACGAATTGTGTTTGATATAATGAATGGATAAACACATCATAATTGATTAAAGCAAGATCGCCAGATAGCGACTTTTTTGCGCAAAAAAAATCGCTATCTGGCGATCTTTTTTATTATATTCTAAGTATGAAGAAAGATAGTTTTTGGGGACGGGTTAAAGTCCTTTTAAATGCCCATAATATGTCTCAAAAACAGTTTGCCGAGGTGACGGGTTTTTCTCTGGGTACCATACGCGGATGGATTTATCACAACAGGGTTCCGGAACTTTCTGCGGCTTATGCTGTTGCGTATGCATTGGGGGTTTCGCTGGAATACCTCCTGGGCGGAAAGGAGAAGGAAATAACCGAACTGCGGTTCAGGGAACTGGAAATGAGAAAAACCGCTGCCCGTATTACAAGGTTGCTGTATGAAGCGCAGCTTGAATTAAAACAAATGCGACCCCTTGCCGGGAAAAATTAGATGCTTTTCCGGTGAGTTTCCCTTGACAGTATTCCGTTTTTAACGTAATATTATAGTATTAACGTAATAGGTAAGGCATGAATAAATTTAAGGATAATCTGACAAAGCGAATCTTTGATGGAGAAGTTGTAAAAGGCTTTCCAGTTGAAGTATTAAGAAGAGCTGTTATCAAATTAACCATGGTTGAAGCTGCAACAGATCTTCGGGAACTTGCAACTCCACCTTCTAACCGGCTTGAAAAACTAAAGGGTGACCGGGCAGAGCAGTGGTCAATAAGAGTTAATGACAAGTACAGAATCTGCTTCGATTGGGGCAATAACGGTGCCAACAATATTGAATTTGTTGATTATCATTAAGGAAGGTGTTTTATGGCGAAAAAAATTATTATAACAGTCGGTGACATTTTAAAAGAAGAATACCTTGATCCTTTAGGTATAAGCGCTTATAGGCTTGCAAATGAAATAGGGGTATCTACTTCATTAGTTTCGCAAATTATCCGCGGCACTACCGCTGTATCGGCAGATGTCGCATGGAGGCTTGGACAGTTTTTTGATACTAGTCCGCAATATTGGCTTAATATGCAGGCTTCATGTGACAGCAGGAAAGTGAACGATAAATATGCAAAACTAAAATTAAAAATTCCCTCATACAGGGAATTTGCAAAAGTCCCTGTATGAATATTTTTTGCTAGTTCTCTCGCGGAGACGCTGAGGCGCAGAGGACACGTGGGAAGAAGTTTTAGTCTTTGATAACGCAATCAATATCATGGATGTTTTCTTATGTACCTAGCTATCATAAATAGCGAAACACTTATAAGCATCAATGAAATAGTAACAATTATTTGAAAAAACATATTAACCTCCTACCCATATTTTAATTATAACAACAATTTTACATTTTGCAATACAAAAAAAATGGGTTGCCTGTCGCTTTTGTACCCTTCCGTCTTTTACCGTGTACACCAGGTAGAGGTGACGGTCACCTTAGGTGTAAAGCGCAGAAGGATGAAGCTCCTCACGTGAAGGCACGAAGGCGCAGTGGACATGGAGGAAGATTTTTATAAAATGACAGTTGTTGCAAAAGCTCACGCGGAGACGCGGAGGAAGATTTTTTAGAGTGACAGTGGTTGCAGAGAGCAATTTGCTGAAGCGACAGGCTTAAAAAGAACGTTTTTTGTAAAAAACAACTTTCAGAAAGCTATAAAAAGTGTTATATTATAAATAGGTAAAATATGGGTATGGAAATTTTGTTAATAGGCGCATTAATTGTCGGGGTTCCTCTTATAATAATGGGTAGTATATCCGCTTGGCGAGAACGCCGTTATGGCGAACAAGCGCAGTAAGCACCTCATGACATAGGTAACACTTTTAAAAAGCGACAGGTCTTCTGAACTTAACAATGTCATATTTCCAGTTTGGGCATAATTGCTTTTTACATACCCGTTGCGTTCCCTTGAATTTTTCGACTATTTCTGGTATGCTAAAAAAAATGGATAAAGATAGCTACATCAGCTTTATGGCATTGCATTAAAAAGCTAGGTGCTGCCTTTTTCCCTTTCTGCGATGGCTTGTCCTATTTTAATCAGCTTTTCTCTTAAATCGTCGTCTTTGATTGCGCCGTAATCGGCGGGGGATGGTTCATGCGCTTCGAAGGTTTGTTCCGGTATCGGCGGATACTCTGTTGTTTCTGTTTGCTTTTCGCCCGCGCTGCGAGCAGGTTTGCTTCGACCGAGCATGAGGGAAATGCCGGAAATTTTCATTTCGGGAAAACGGATGTTATAATCTTTTATCAGTTCTTTTTGTTTTGTCTGCAGAATTTGTTTCCAGCCGGGATGATCCATTTCTACCAATAGAATGCCTCTCTCCAGTTCTTTGATTCGGGAATGGTTTGCTGCTTCCGCAATTCCGTTTTTAGCGGTGATGTCTGCCCAGGAGTCAAAAAGATTTGTGTAGCCTTGCGCTTTTTTTACAAACTGTTCGTCAAAGAGGGAAGAAAGAATGGAGCCGGCTGTTTTCATGGTTGCACCTTTCCGTCTTTTACTGTGTACACCAGCGTATCTTCTTTGCAATAGCGCTGGTATGGCTCTTCGGGGAGGAAGGTGTAAAAAGCCTGATCATAGGCGGGCAGTACAGAGATAAATCTGCGTCTTTTTTCGCCGTCCATTTCCAGGAGGACGTCGTCCAGGAGCAGGATGGGGTTTAAGTTTGTCATTGCTGAAAAGCGGCAGGCTTGCGCCGCTCTGAGCAGCAGGGCAAGGAGACGTTTTTGCCCTGTGGAGGCTTTTACCGTGAAATCGGTGCCGTTATGTGCAAATACGTAGCGGTCGCGGTGAGGACCGGAAAGAGACAGCCCTGCAGCCATGTCTGCGGGGCGGCGCTGCTGAAGGTGAGAAAGCGCATCGTCTTCATTCGCGCTCTTCCAGGATTGAGTGTACTGCACAGAAATGCCGCTAATGCCGGAAACCTCTTCGTAGAGCGTGCTGAAAAGATGAGAAAAATCCTGTACGGCTGTTTCGCGCTTTTTCATCAATTTAAGTCCGTACATGGTAAATTGCGGGTCGAGGGCATCCAAAACCGCCTCCGGGCTGCCGGTTAGTTTTTGCAAAGAATAATCCCGCAGTAAAGTGTTGCGTGTTTTTAAAACATGGCGGTAGCGGCGGAGGTCTTCCAGATAGACAGGGTCGTAAAGACTTAAAGTTTGATCAAAGAACCAGCGGCGGCGTTCGGGACTGCCGCTGACAAATTCCATGTCTTCGTGGCAAAAGACGATTGTTGGAGCTATGGAAAGCAATTCCTTTCTGTCTGCTGCCTGCTTTCCATTAATAAATATTGCTTTTTTTCCCTTTTCAAATTTTACAAGGATGTTGTCGTTAACGGATTGGGCAAGTTTTACTTCGGCAGAAAAATCCTTATCTGCGTTTTTAATAAAAAAGTTACGCGCTAATTCGCTGTCACGGACTGTGCGAAAAGACGAAGCGTAGGCGCAAAAATACAATGCTTCCAGAAAATTTGTTTTTCCCTGGCCGTTTTCTCCCACAAGAAAAACTTCTTTTGCGCCTGTAAAAATTTCTGCGTCAAGAAGATTTCTAAATGACGCTGTTCGTAAAGATGAAAATAACATCTTTTTAAACTTGCTATCAAGATTGCTGCAATCAAGATTGCTTGCAATCAAGATTGCATGGGCATTACGATGTGGAAAAAGTCTTTTTCCGGAACGGGTTCTATCGTTATTGCTTTTGCCGCGCTGTTAAAACGAATTTTTATTTCATCATCTGTCATTATTTTAAAAGGTTCTTCCAAATAACGGTAATTAAGGGCAATAGTAATATCTTCTCCGTCATATTTGCATGGTATTTCTGTGTCTGCTTCTCCGTTTTCACCTTCTCCCGAATAAACAGCAATCTTTCCGGAAGATATTCCCAGATAAACTCTGTGTGATTTTTTTTCTACCATGTGTACAACACAACGTAATGCATTTAACATTTCATCGCGTTTTACAGTAAGATAAAATTCCTGGCTTTCCGGTATTACTTTTTTATAGTTGGGAAATATTCCTTCTATAAGCAATGAAGAAAATTTGTACGATGCAAAATTTATAAATATCATTTTATCGCTTATGGAAATATTTATAAGTCCTTCTTCGCCGGATCTTTTTAAAATAGTGTTTAAAATTTTAGGCAGAATAATTACTCCGGGGAAATCTTTTATTTTATCTCCTGTTTTTTTGGAAATAAAAGCAAGTCTTCTTCCGTCGGTAGCAACCATAATTATTTTATTGTCGCTTTTTTCCATGTAAACGCCGTTCATGAAAGGACGGGTTTCATCATCAGAAACTGCAAAAACACTTTGTTGAATCATATCTTTAAAATCTTTAATTGGCATTTCGAAAAATGGTTCTGATGAAACAGGTAATTCCGGAAATTTATCAGGTGCTATGCTTTTTAATTTATATTCAGGTTTTTTTTGAGTTACGGGTTTTATAACTACTATGTTATTTTCTTTTTGATAAAACTCTATTTCTTCCGGAAGTGTTCCAAGAATACTTAAAAATTTATCACCGTAAATGGTTGTAGAACCTGCTTCCAATACTTTCACAGGTACTTCAGTCTGAAAATTAACTTTTAAATCTTTTGCCTTAATAATAAGACGATCATTGTTTGCTTCAAGATAAATATTTGATAATATCAAAATATTACTCTTTGAAGCTATTATATCCTGTGCTATGGATATTTCTTTTAAAAGCACCTCTTTATTACAGGTAAATCTCATTTTTTAATCTCCTTAATTAATATTAAATTTTATATATAAATAATAACAGTAATAATAAGCCGGCTTAAATGTGTAAAACCCGCCTAATTCATTATCTGTATTAAACTTACAACTGCAATAACCTACTAACAATTATGCAACTTTTTCCACACTTTCCACAAGCTGTAACTTATTAACAACATAATAACACCTTTTTCAGTTTTTTGCACTAAATTCTTTAATAGAACGTATAATAGTTTCTATTGTCAATTCCAAAGTAGGATCTGTTAGGAGTTTTTCCTTGATTTTCTGGATAGAATACATGACAGTTGTATGATCTTTACCTCCAAAATCCTGTCCAATCTCTGTAGTTGAATATTCCGTCATTTCCTTGCCGATATACATGGCAAGCTGACGCGCAAAAACGATATTTTGAGTCCTTTTTCTGCCCTTTAAATCATTTGGGGTAAGACTAAAATATTCGGCAGTTACCCTGATTATTTTGTCCATAGACAGATTCGCCTGTCTTGGAGCATTAAATATGTTTTTTAACTGCTGTTGGGCAATTTCCAGGGTTATAGGTTTTTTCATAAGTACGGTAAAAGCTATCAGGGTATTTAATGCAAACTTTAAATCACGGATATTTGATGAAACATTACTGCTTATAAGGTCTATTACTTCGAAAGGAATATCAGCATTTTTACTTTCCGCTTCTTTTTTTAAAATTGCGCAGCGTTCTTCGTATCTTGGAAACTGCAGGTCTACGATTAAACCAAGCCCAAACCGGGATATAATTCTTTCTGAAAAAGTTTTTAACTCCGATACCGGCCTGTCGCAGGTAAAAACCAATTGCTTTTTTGAGTCAAATAAAGCGTTAAAAGTATGAAAAAGTTCTTCCTGAATTTTATCTTTATTTTGAAAAAATTGAATATCGTCAATTAAAAGGACGTCTGTATATCGAAATTTATTTTTAAAATAATTAGGTTTGTTATCCTGGATTGCCTGAACAAATTCATTTAAAAAGTTTTCGGAAGTTGTGTAAATTACCTTGTTGTCAGAATTTTCGTGAACATAATTTCCGATTGCCTGCATCAGGTGAGTTTTCCCCAGCCCTACACCGCCGAAAATCAAAAGCGGGTTATAGGTTTTACCCGGGTTCCTGCTGACGGCGATTGCTGCATTTCCCGCCATGCCGTTTGTTTCTCCAATTACATAATTTTCGAATGTAAAATTCTCCTGCAATTGAGAGTGTCTGTCTCTTTTTTCTTTTGGCTTTGGCGCTTTTTCTGCAGGAGGATTTTCTGCCGTTGATGTTTTTACAGGCTGCGTTTCCTTTTTTTGCGGCCCTTGTTTTATTATTTCATGCTCAAGATTGATTTCTTCGCCGGATATCGACTTTAATATCGTAATAATGGCACATTGATAGCTGGAGATCACCTTATCCCGGTGAAATTTTGAGGGGACTCCTACAACGATGCTGTTATTGCCAGCACGCAGGTATTTCAAATCTGAAAACCAGCCGCTGAATTCCTCCTCCCCAAGGTCATTCCGCAGTTGGATCAGGGTTTCTTTCCAAAAACCCTCATAATCCAATTCAGCCATTTCTAAACCCTTTTACAATAAAAAGAAATATTCTACAAAACCGGAGTTTTGCCAGCCATTTTCTTTATAATTTTAACAAGTTTTCCACAATTAAAAGAACAAAAATATTTGCTTTCCAGCCAAAATTTGTATGAAATTTTATAACTTCACTTAATACCTGATACGTTATAATTATGCTAAGTTCTTATTATATAAGGAATTAGCTCAGGTTTAATGTTGACGCTCAGAAAGCTTAATCGACCCCTTTTTATTTGTTGTAATTTGTCTGATTTTTCCCGAAATTATCCACAGGTTTTGCACAAAAAACCCAAAAGGACGATACAGAACGTAACGGACAGAAAATAATTATATACATCTTTTTATTCTTTATGCAATAGGGTTTTTCCTTTTTTTGCAAAAAAAAAGATGAGGGCGGGGTTTTGCTGCTACAGCTAGTTATGCCTTGAAAACAGTCTCAATATGTTAAATAATATACTAACATAGAAAATATTAACCCAGTTAAGGAAGGAATCTATCAAAATGGGGCGAACAGAATGAAAAAATATTTGCAGCCCCCCCCCGACATATGTATAGTAGTTTTGTTAATTGCTCTTACCCTCATCGTTGCACTGTCAGCTTGCTCTGGAAACCAGAATACTCAAAATGACAATATCATGTTTACTTCGTTTCGTGATATTCCCGGTGTTACCGAAGAACATATAAAAGCCATATATGAACTTCGTGAAAAATACGGCTTTTTTACATACGGCGTACTGGCAGCCACCGAAGCTTTTTATAACGATAACGGCGTTATAAGGGGATTTACCGCTCTCTTTTGTGAATGGCTTACTGAAATTTTTGAAATAGAATTCATTCCGACTCTTTATGAATGGGGTGATTTATTTCCTAATATGAAACCTGATTTTTCAGGAGAA
>WQWU01000032.1 GCA_009785215.1 Treponema sp.
AGAAAAAGTGGACAATGCCGATAAGAAATTGGGGTGAGGCGTTAAACCAATTTGCGCTCATTTATGGGGACAGAGTCCCGTTATGAGATATTTTGCGTTTTACACAAAAAATGTTATGGGTTCTATTTTTATTATTTTTTGGATTTTTTCTTGGTATATTGTTAAATCAGTTTTTAGAAGAATTAGAATATACCCGAATATTAGCTATTATAATATTATTATATCCTATTTTATCTCCAATAATATTTTTTATTTATCATAAGTTTTATTTTAAAAAATATTTTTATGATATGAATGATAAATATTTTATAATAAGAAAAGGGGTCTTTTCAACTAAAGAAATAATACTGCCTTTCTCAAAAATTACAGATGTTTATATAGATCAGGATATTTTTGATAAAATATTTAATTTATATGATTTTCATATATCAACGCCAACAGAAACATCTGCCAGATTTGCTCATGTAGACGGAATTTCTAAAGAAGATAGTGAAAAAATGAAAAATCTGGTTTTAGAAGAAATAGTAAAAAATAATAAGATGTAATTATATTAATTGAAGATATAATTTTTTCCCCAAAACATTTGCAGCTTTTTTTAAAGTTAAAAGTGTAATAGATTCATTTTCTGGATCAAGAAGTCTATCGACAGCGGCACGAGAAGTGGAAAGTTGTGTTGCTAAAGTTGTTTTTGTAAAATATTCTCTATTAATTGCTTCCTGTAACTGATATGCAATTATTTTTTTTATTGCACCAGCCTCTACTTCTTCAGCAATACTTTCTTCAATAAGAAAATCATCAAATGAACTTCCAATAGCTTTATTTTTCATCATCAATTCCTCCTGATAAGACTATATTTCGCCTTTTTTTTGCCGTATCTAAATCTTGTTGTGGTGTTTTTTGCGTTTTTTTATTAATACTATGTAATAAAACCATATATTTTTCCCAAATTGTAAAAAATACACGACTTATTCCATTAGGTAAATTAGTTCTTACCTCCCATAAATTTTTATCTAATTTTTCTACTTTTGGATACCCAACAGGCCAAGTATATTCAATAGCTTTAATATCCTCGCCTATGATCTTTTTCTCTTCAGGTTTCATAGATTTAAGCCAATCTCTAACTGGCTCATTACCAGCAGGAGTTTTATAGAAATATACTTCAATGACTTTTTCTAGCACATTTAAAATGTATCAATTTTGGTACAATTTGTCAAGTTTTATTGTTTATTAATTTGCATGGGAATTATTTGTAAAACAAACAAGTTCTTGGGAAATATTAACACGATTTCAACATTATAAAATTCCTACGAGACTACTTGATTGGTCATTAGGTGTAGATGAAATTTCAGAATATAAATATGTTTTTATAACAAATGAAAAAAATGGACATTAGGAGATGCCCCTATTTTTATCGAAGTTCCATGGATTGATGATACTGACCCAAACCATAAAGTAATTATTACTTCCAATCCCATTAAAAATGATGGATATTTAAGCCTGATAAAAAATATCGGGTTTGGTCGAATATTTCTGTTGATTTTGATGTTTTATAGGGTTAGACTTGATAATACCTGCAATAAAGGTGAGATAGATGTTTAAGATTTTTAATTTATTTGTTTTTTTTGTTTTAATTAATATAAATATCTTCTCTTTGGATTTGAATATTTCATGGAATAAAAAAGAATATAATTACAGTAATAATACATTTCTTTTTGAATATCAGAAAGTTAATGAAATTACCTTTAACACAGATGTAACAATATTAATAAAATCTGAACTGCTTCAGGAAATACATAATTTTATTTTCAAGTTATATTACAATGATGATAATTTGGCTCTGCAGAAAAATATAAATGTTATTGAAACTCACTTTAGTGATGGTTTTTTCGTTATAGATTTCAGGGTTGATGCTTCTATTGATTATCTTGAACAAATGAAAGAAACTGATACTTTATTTTATAAATGTATTATTGAGTTTCCATCCGGCGAAATATATGAATCAGAACCTATTAAAGCTGTGTTTTCGGCATGGATATCTACACCTGTACAAAATACTGATCCTGTAAAATTTTCAGATTTTTCTTTAATATTGGCAAGCAGTGATAATGAATATAATCAAAAATTAAATTTTAAAGAAGCTGGTTTTATATCTCCTTATGCTCAAAGACCCAATAATCATAATAATATTGATATTACCATTCAATTTGATAATTTGATTCCTGGAAAAACATATACTTTATATTATCTTACAGAAGAAGGCGTTAGAGCGGGCAGTATATACAGTAACATTCCTTTTTTTATGATGCCGTATTTATAATTACTGGAACAATAACCTTACGGGCAAACCATTATTATTCTTTGAAGTAATTTCCAGCCGCTTTCCATCGCTGGAAAGACTCCATGTTAAACTGTTTTGAATATAATTAAAAAAATCAAATTCTCTTAAATTTTCTGGTTCTAAAAAAGACGCCATCATGGTCGAGATTAAAGGTGTTACGGAAATCCCCTGGCCGTCTATTGTATATCTGCCGGAAAAACGGTTCGGCGCTCCTGTTCCGCTGATTGTTCCATCTTCCATTTTTAATGAAAAAATATCTCTTGAAAATCCGTCAGGCTGATTAGCGCGCCTGAACTGCGTATCTTTTCCATCGATATGAACCTCGTATAAATTCCATTCTTTTGCTTCTGCTTCAGCAAAACTCAAGGCTTCTCCAGCTTTGCCGCCTGTAACGCAGCTCATTATTAATATAACGGTAATTATTATCAAAACTTTTCTTTTCATCGTTATTCCTCAATATTGATATTTGATTAATTAGTGTCTGTGTTTTCCTTTAAAGGAAGTGTGTCATCGCTTGATGCTTCATCTTCTTTAACGATTCTATCAAGACCAATGACAAAATCAGGCTTATCGATGCTTAAAAGGCGAACACCCTGAGCAGCGCGGCCCATTACACGGACATCGCTGACTTTCATCTTTATTGATTTTCCCTGACTCGTAATGCACATAATATCTTCGTTTTCCAGTACGCTGACACAGCCGACAATTTCACCGGTTTTATCTGTTACCGTGTAAATTTTCTGGCCGCCGGTGCCGCGCCCGTGCGATGAAAACTCGCTAAAATCAACCCGTTTTCCGTAACCGTATTCAGAAATTATCAGCATTCTTTCTGCATCATCCTGCGGAGATTTAGAATCAACGCGCAGCATACCCGTTAGTTCATCGCCGTTTGATAATTTCATGCCGGTTACGCCGCGGGAAGACCTGCCCATTGCGCGGACATTATCTTCGTGGGTACGCAGCGCCTGCCCTCTGCGGGAGATAAGAACAACTTCATCGCTGCCCTTTGTTAAAAGAGCGCTGACAAGTTTATCGCCTTCATCCAGGTTTATCGCTACAATGCCCCTTGTTTTGGCGTTTACAAATTCGCTTGTTTTTACTTTTTTTACAACACCGCAAGCCGTTCCCATAAACAGGTATTCGTCATCGCTGAAATCTTTTAATGAAACAATTGCTGTAATATCTTCGTTAGGTGAAACTGTCAACAGGCTCTTTATGTGCGATCCCTTGCTTGTGCGGCTGCCTTCCGGTAATTCATGCACCTTCATCCAATACGCTTTGCCTGCGCTTGTAATAAACATAATATATTCGTGCGTAGAAGCTACGAAAATTTGTTCAACAAAATCATCTTCTGCAAGTTTTGCGCTTTGCATGCCTTTTCCTCCGCGCCCCTGATTCTTATAAGAAGATACAGGAACCCTCTTTACATAACCAAGATTGGAAATAAGTATCATCATTTCTTCTTTTTTAATAAGGTCTTCTATGTTGATGTTTTCCATTTCTCCGGCAACAATTTCTGTGCGGCGTTTGTCGCCGAACTTTTCGGCTATTTCGCGTGTTTCGTCTTTAATAACACCGCGCAGTTTCTTTTCGTCTGCCAAAAGGGATTTATAATAAGCGATGCGCGTTTTTAATTCTGCAAGCTCCTGCTCTATCTTTTCTACTTCTAAACTTGTAAGGCGGCCAAGACGCATTTCTACTATTGCTTCGGATTGTGCCTCAGAAAGCAAAAACCGCTCCTGAAGTTTTAAACGTGCAGATGCTACATCGCGGCTTGCTTTAATAACAGCAATTACTTCGTCAATATTCGCAAGAGCGATTATAAGTCCTTCAAGAATATGCGCGCGTTCTTCGGCTTTGCGTAAATCGTAACGGGTGCGCCTTGTAACAACATCAACACGGTGTTCTACAAAGTGATATACCAATTCTCTTAATGTAAGCAGTTCCGGTTTTCCCTTAACCAGCGCTAAATTGATAATTCCAAAAGTTGTCTGCAGCTGAGTATTGGAAAAAAGCTGATTTAAAATAACCTTTACAATTGCACCTTTTTTAAGTTCTATAACAATGCGTATGCCGTCGCGATCCGATTCATCGTTTGCATTTGAGATACCGTCAATAACTTTATCGCGCATTAATTGCCCTATTTTTTCGAGCAGTAATGCCTTGTTTACGTTATATGGAATTTCTGTAAAAACAATTTTTTCTTTGCCCTGTTTGGTTGTTTCTATGTTGAACTTACCGCGGACAAGAAGTTTTCCGCGGCCTGTTTTGTATGCATCTTTTATTCCGTTTCTGCCGAAAATGACGCCGCCGGTAGGAAAATCCGGGCCTTCTACAAGCTTCATTACTTCTTCGTTGGTTGTTTCGGGATTATCCAAAAGCGCACAAACAGCATTGCAGATTTCGCTGATATTGTGGGGCGCCATGTTTGTTGCCATACCAACCGCAATCCCTGAAGAACCGCTAATAAGCAGATTGGGAATGGCAGACGGTAAAACAGACGGCTCTGTAAGTGATTCATCATAATTGGGCACAAAATCTACAGTTTCTTTTTGAAGATCCTGAAGCATTTCATCGCCAATTTTGGATATTTTTGCCTCGGTATAGCGCATAGCCGCCGGAGGATCATCATCTATAGAGCCAAAGTTCCCCTGCCCTTTTATAAGCGGATAACGAAGCGAGAAATCCTGCGCCATGCGAACCAGCGCGTCATAAAGTGAAAGGTCGCCGTGAGGGTGATATTTACCCATTGTTTCACCAACAATGAGGGCGCTTTTTTTGGTAGCGCTGCCAGGTCTAAGACCAAGGGAATCCATTGCGTATAAAAGCCGCCTGTGGACAGGTTTTAAACCATCCCGGACATCCGGCAAAGCACGGCTGACAATAACCGACATTGCATAATTCAGATAGTCAGTTTTTACTTCGTCTTCTATTGCGATGGGAATTGTTTTGCCTAGGCGTTCGCCCAGAGGTAGTTCGCCCGCCTCGTTAGAGCGAGTTGTATCGATTTTCGCCACTTTATTTTATCCTTAAATTGTAAGAGCAAGTTATTTTATCATTTTTGGATATTTTAGTCAAAAGGTCGATGGGAGGATACATAGCTTACAGCTTGCTTATAGCCGGCTGTAAGCCGGTTTCCTATAATGTTTTACCTTTTTTCCCTGTTGCTTATGGTTTCGCCCAGTTTTTTCAGTGTTTCTTTAAAATCTTCGTCTTTGATAGACTCAAGTCCTTGTTTTATGGGTTCGCTGATAATCTCTCTTTCTGTGTTTTTTATGTTATTTGTGTCTTCCTGCCTCTGTGTGAACTCTTTTGTTTTTTCTTCTGCTTCCGGTTCGCTTTTTCCTAATATAAGGGAAATCCCGGAAATGTCCATATCAGGAAAACGATAACGGAAATCATTTAATAATTTGCTTTGTTTTGAATGAATAATCTGTTTCCAGCCCGGATGATCCATTTCTATCAGTAAAATGCCTCTGTCCAAATCCTTAATTTTTGAGTGAGCGGCAGCGGCGGCTATTCCGTTTTTTGCAGTTATGTCTGCCCAGGAGTCAAAAAGTTTTGAATATCCTTTTGCTTTTTTAACGAACCCTTCATCAAAAAGTACAGAAAAAATATCACCTGCTGTTTTCATTGGAAAACCTCTCCGCCTTTTACCGTATAAATAAGCGTATCGTCTTTTTGATAACGTTGGTAGGGTTCGTCCGGAAGAAACGTATAAAAAGCCTGATCATAATCCGGCAGCGCCAAAAGAAACCTGCGGCGTTTTTCCCCGTCCATTTCAAGAAGAACGTCATCCAATAATAAAACGGGCTTTTGCCCAGTCATTGCAGAATAACAGCGGGATTGCGCCGACCTAAGCAAGAGAGCTAAAAGCCGCCTTTGCCCTGTCGAAGCGCTGCCGGTAAACTCATTGCTTTTTTGGTTTGGAGAATTTTTTATAAACTGATACCTGTCGCGGTGCGGTCCTGAAAGGGATAAACCTGCAGATATATCAGCTGTTCGGCGCTTTTGTAAATGGCTGATAATATTATCTTCTTTCCACGATTGAGTGTACTGAATCGTTAAACCGCTGATACCTGATACTTCTTCATAAAGTGCGCCGAAAATACCGGAATATTCCTTTACCGCAGCCTGTCTTTTTTCCATCAATTTTTGGCCATATCCGGCTAACTGCGGATCCAAAACATCTAATACCTGTTCAAAATTATCTATCTGCTTTCCCTGTATATGATCACGTAGTATAGAATTTCTGGTTTTTAAAACACGTCGGTATTTGCGCAGATCATCAAGATAAACAGGATCATAAAGACTTAAAGTCTGGTCAAAAAACCAGCGGCGTCTTTCAGGGCTTCCGCTTATAAATTCCATATCTTCGTGGCAAAAAACAATACTTGGTGTTATGGATAAAAGAGCTCTTCTGTCTTCTGCGCGTTTTCCGTCAATATAAATTAACTTTTTTTCTTTTTCTACTTTTACAAGTATACTGTCATTTAATGAATTTGATAATTTTACTTCTGCAGAAAAATCTTTTTCATTGATATATTCATCGTTATCTGTAATATTATTCTGCATTATTAAACTGTTTCGCGATAATTCACTGTCACGTACGGTGCGGAAAGAAGAAGCATAAGCGCAAAAATAGACAGCTTCCAAAAAATTGGTTTTTCCCTGTCCGTTTTCACCGACAAGAAAAACATCTTTAACGCCTGTGAATATTTCTTTATCGGCAAGATTCCGGAATGCTGTTGTCCGTAACGAATTAAAAAACATTTATTTAACAGTAAAATTGCTGCAGCTAAAACTGCTATGCAATTAAGATTGCTATGCAGTTATGACTGCATAGGCATCACAATATGGAAAAAGTCTTTTTCCGGCATCGGCTCAATTGTTATCGCTTTTATTGCGCTGCTAAAGCGAATCTTTATATCATCTTCTGTCATTATCTTAAATGGTTCTTCCAAATAACGGTAATTTAGCGCAATTGTTACATCTTCTCCGTCATATTTACACGGTATTTCATCTTCTACTGTTCCAAGTTCGCTTTCTTCGGAATAAACCGCCATTCTGCCGGAAGATATACCCAAATAAATTCTGTGAGATTTTTTTTCTACCATAAGTGATACGCGGCGCAGTGCACTTAACATTTCATCCCGTTTTACAGAAAGGGAAAAATCCTGTTTTTCAGGAATAACTCTTTTGTAGTTAGGAAACATACCTTCGATTAACACGGAGGAAAATTGATAAGAAGCAAAGTTAATAAAAATCATTTTATCGCTTATGGAAATATTTATAAGACCTTCATCTCCGGATCTTTTAATAATTATGGAAAGAATTTTAGGAGGAATTATAACACCCTGAAAATCTGCAATTTTTTTATTGGCTTTTTTACTGACAAATGCCAGTCTTCTTCCGTCTGTTGCAACCATGTTTATACTATCTTCGCTTTTTTCCAGATAAACGCCATTCATAAAGTAACGTGTTTCATCATCAGAAACAGCAAAAACACTTTGATATATCATATCCCTAAAATCCTTAATTGGCATTTCGAAGAATGGTTCAGAAGAAACAGGAAACTGAGGAAATTTATCGGATGTTATGCTTTTTAATTTATATTCAGGTTTTTTTGATTTTGTAGGTTTAATTACTGCAGTATTATCCTTTTGGCAAAATTCAAATTCATCATACGGAAATGTGCTTATTATTCCAAAAAATTTATCACCGTAAACAGTAGTAGAACCCTCTTCTATTACATTTACAGAAACTTCGGTATGAAAATTAACTTTCATATCTTTTGCTTTAATAATCAATTTATCCTTTACAGTTTCAAGATAAATATTTGATAATATTAAAATAGCATTTTTAGAGGATATAATTTCCTGGGCAATCGCTATTTCTTTTAAAATAACCTCTTTATTGCATGTAAACTTCATTTATCTCTCTCCTATTAATATTATAATATATATATAACAGTAGTAGTAATAATAGGCAGTCTAATATGTGGAAAACTCACTTATTTCCTTGCCTGTCTTACACTTACTTTATTAATAAATCATAAACAATTATGCAATGTTTTACACAATTTCCACAACCCATGTATAAAGCCAATATTTAACCTTAATTATCCACAATATAATAACATCTTTTTCAGTGTTTTGCACCATATTCTTTAATAGCCCTTTTAAGATTCTCTATGGTAGATTCCAGGGTAGGGTCTGTTATAAGTTTACCTTTTATCTTGTCTATTGAATGGATAACTGTAGTATGATCCCTGCCTCCAAAGTCCTGGCCTATTTCTGTCATGGAATTGTCTGTCATTTCGCGGCCGATATACATAGCTAACTGACGTGCAAAAACAATATTTTGAGACCTTTTTTTGCCTTTTAAATCATTTGGGGTAAGTCCAAAATATTCTGAAGATACCCTGATAATATTATCCATTGAAAGGTTAGCCTGCCTTGGCGCGTTGAATATATTTTTAAGGTGTTTTTGGGCGGCTTCCAATGTTATTTTTTCTCCCATAAGCTCTGCATATTTAATAAGGTTGTTTAAGGCAGATATTAAATCACGAACATTGGACGCGATATTTTTTCCCATAAGATCTATAACTTCGTCCGGAAACGAAACACCATGAGCCTGAGCTACAGATTTTAGGATAGCACAGCGTTCTTCGTAACGCGGCGGCTGAAGGTCTGCTTTTATTCCAAGCCCAAAGCGAGAAATAAGTCTTTCTTCGAACTTTTTTAAATCTTCTATTGGGCGGTCACATGTAAAAACCAGCTGTTTTTTTGCATCCAACAGGGCATTAAAAGTATGGAACAACTCGTCCTGTACCCCGGGTTTATCTGTAAGAAATTGAATGTCATCGATTAGAAGAACATCGGCTTGCCGGTATTTGTTTCTGAAAACATTCATTTTATTTTGACCAATTCCTTCGATGTATTCATTCAGGAAGTTTTCAGAGGTGATACATATAACCCGGCTATCTGAGTTATCATGGATTGAGTTGCCTATTGATTGCATTAAATGTGTCTTTCCAAGTCCAACACCGCCATAAATTAGGAACGGATTACATATTTTACCCGGGTTTTTGCATATTGCAAGTGCTGCATTTGCAGCATATTTGTTATTTTCGCCGATAACGTATCTGTCAAACGTGTAATCATCCCTCATTTGAGGATGTTTGCCCCGTTTTTCTTTAACTTTTTGGGTTTTTTCTGCAGAAGATGCAGAAGAAGTATCATTTTTATCGCTGGATTGTGAAGAAGAAGCCGATTTTTTTGCCTGTTTTCCGATAACATCCATTTCCAGTGATAAATCTATACCGGAAAGCTCTGATAATTTTGAATTTATATTACTTTGATACAGTGAATTCACTTTATCACGATGAAAAGGCGAGGGAACACCTATAACAATGCTTGTTTTGCCGGATTGTTCATCAATCTGGGCACGAAGATATTTTATATCTGAGAACCAGCCGCTGAATACCTCCTCCCCTAGGTCATTCTGCAGGTGGACGAGGGTCTCTTTCCAGAAGCCCTCATAATCCAAATCAGCCATTTAACTGCCTTTAATTTTTTATCAACAAGTTATCCACAATTAAAATATTGTAAATGCCGCCTTTATGATTAAATTTGTATGATATTTTATAACATCTACTTAATAAGTGATATGTTATAAATTCGCTAATTCTTTACCAGATAAGCAATTAGCAACACTTTTGTATACTGTGTGAGAAATTCTCCATTATCCCCTTTTTCCCCACCTGTATAAGTCCTTCTTTTCCCGAATTTATCCACAGGTTTTGCACTAATATTGATAGTACGGTGGAAAAAATCCAGCAACAGTTGGTAATTATATCCTAAAACAGGATTCTTTGGCAATAGCTGCCAGGCAAATTATTTATCAAATTTAATAAATTCTATATATCCTTGACAAACTTTTTTGAATTTGGTATAATTTTATTGATCTCGTATGAGATGGGTAAAAAGCTTACGGGGCTTTAACACCGTATAAGGAGTTTTTCGTATGAAAAAAATAGCTTTAATACTTGTGGTTCTTATGTTTTTTAGCATGGGAGTTCTATTTGCACAAGAAAATTCAGGTTATATAAAACCGACTTATTTTTATGGAGTAGGCTGGGAAAAATTTGGTGAAAGTTCAACTGCCTTTACTACAATGGGTCTTGATTTGGATTTAGTGCTTGGTAATGGTCTTACATTTGGTCTTTCTAACACAATGGCTTGGAATGAGCACCGCGCAATTTCACAAAACCTTTTTGGTATTGGTTATACACTGGTTAAAGAAGGCTGGAGCGTAGGCGGCTTAATTACTGCAGGTCCTTACATTAACCTTAAATCTGAAACACGAACAACTAGATCTGGATATGTAGCGGGAGTTATTGATCCGGAAAATTTTCCAGTTGGTCCAGATATTGAAGACGATTTAATTCCATACTATTTGGCAATTACTGAAACAACATCTTCCTTAGAAATGTTAGCTCTTGTTGGTTTTAATATTAACTTTACATACTGGATTAACGAAAAATTAGGTGTTTCTGCCGCGGTGACAAACAATTGGCTTACAAAATATGATGGAAGCCTTTTTGCATTAAAAATCGGGATTTCCGGAAAATTCTAATTTATATAAATGGCGTCTGACATCCGTCCGGCGTCATTTAACCCATTTACCCTCCTTTAAAAAATCAGTATAATTAAAAAATGAGCTCTGGAAATAACTATTCAGCACAAAATATAACTGTCCTAAAGGGTCTTGAAGCTGTCCGGAAACGGCCTGGCATGTACATAGGTACTACAGGCATAGACGGCCTTCATCATCTTGTTTTTGAAGTTGTAGACAACTCTGTAGATGAAGCTATGCAGGGCTTTTGTACAAATATCCTTGTTGTTCTGGAAGGCAACGATATTATCAGGGTCGAGGACAATGGCCGCGGTATTCCTGTAGATATTCATCCGGAAGAACGTGTCAGCGCTTTAGAGCTTGTAATGACCCGGCTCCACGCCGGCGGTAAATTTGATAAAAAGTCGTACAAGGTTTCCGGCGGGCTTCATGGTGTTGGTGTATCTGTCGTTAATGCCCTTTCTGAATGGTGTGAAGCCTATGTCCATATCGATGGAAAAGTTCATACTCAGCGTTACAAAGCAGGCATTCCGGAAGGTCCTGCTAAACAGATTGAACCAACTGGGCTTCCCTATTCATACTCTCCCGGCCGGCAGGGTACGGTTATCCGCTGGAAAGCAGATTCTTCGGTTTTTGAAACTACAACCCACAGTTATGATGCGCTTTCTAACCGTCTTCGTGAGCTTGCGTTCCTTAACAAGGGATTAAAAATAACAATCCGGGATGAACGCTTAACAACGCCGAAAATTCACGAGTTTATGTTCGAAGGCGGCGTAAAAAGTTTTGTTGATTATCTGAATGAAAATAAAACTGTATTGTACAAAGAACCTGTTTATTTTGAGGGGAACCGCGATGACGGAGCCGGCGGTATTGTCGAAGTAGAAGTTGCCATTCAATATAATGACGGTTTTAACGAAATAATGTTTACCTTCGTTAACGATATTAATACACGCGAGGGCGGTACGCACCTTGTTGGTTTTAAATCTGCGCTTACCCGTACTTTAAACGAATTTCTTAAAAAGTCCAAACATTCAAAAAAACTGGATGAGACGTTGTCAGGCGATGACGTGCGGGAAGGTTTAACAGCCGTACTTTCTGTAAAGGTTCCAAACCCGCAGTTTGAAGGGCAGACAAAAGGCAAACTTGGCAACTCCGAAGTAAAAGGTATAGTTGAGTCTCTGGTAAACGAACAATTAGAACTATATTTTGACAAACACCCGGATGTAATTAATAACATACTTGAAAAATCTGTGTTAGCTGCAAAGGCGCGTATTGCCGCACGTCAGGCGCGTGATGCGACACGCCGCAAAAACGCAATGGATTCGGCAGGGCTTCCCGGCAAACTTGCCGACTGTTCGGAAAAAGATCCGGCAAAGTGCGAATTATTTATCGTCGAAGGCGACTCTGCAGGCGGCTCTGCAAAGGGCGGGCGCGACAGGCGTTATCAGGCAATTTTACCTTTATGGGGCAAGATGCTCAACGTAGAAAAGCAGCGTATAGAAAAAGTTATAACAAACGAAAAATTACAGCCTATTATTGCAAGTATAGGAGCCGGCTGCGGCAATAATTTTGATGTTTCAAAAATTCGTTACCATAAAGTTATAATAATGGCAGATGCCGATGTAGACGGCTCTCATATCCGCACATTGCTTTTAACATTTTTTTACCGTTATATGACGCCGCTTGTAGAACAGGGGCATGTATATATTGCTATGCCGCCTTTATACAAGGTTAGTTACGACAGGAAAAGTTTTTATGCTTATGATGATGCGGAAAAAGACCGCATCTTGTCCGAATCCGGCAAAGATATAGAAAAAGTTTCTATAATGCGTTATAAAGGTCTGGGTGAAATGAATCCGGATCAGTTATGTGATACTACAATGGATATAAATAAACGTAATATTATCCAGGTGCATTTAGATGATACTGTCGAAGCCGAACGCATTTTTACTACACTTATGGGTGAAGTTGTTCAGCCGCGCCGCGAATTTATCGAAGATAATGCTCTTTTAGTTAAGAATCTGGACGTATAGGAAAATGAAGCAGTTTTTCCTTTTCTCCGTCTGCATAATCTGTCTTTTTTCATGTACTTCGGCTGCCGGAAAAAATGCATTACATGTATATCTTACAGACAGCTCAAGATTTGTTTTAATGCATCCGGAAGCAATTGAAAAGACCATGGATATGGCTCAGTTTTTATCTGCCGAATTCAGGGGTCAGAATTATTTTTTTAATGCCTGGGTAAAAGCAGATGAAAATGCAATAGAGATTGCGCTTTTTAATGAATTCGGCGCAAGTTTTGGAGAACTTTCTTACACAGCCGGTAATATTCATTTTTCTTCGGCTGTTCTTCCAAGAATTGCTTTACAGTACATTAAACCGGAATATATTATTGCCGATTTTCAGCTTTGTTTTTATGCTCCTTTTCTGCTGGAAAAGCAGTTAAATGACAGCGGCCTTGTTTTGGAAATTACAGATAGCGGCAGCCTTCATGGCAGCCGTCACGGCAGCCGTGATAGTACCCGCCGTATTTTAAGCGGAAATGATGTTATAATTGAGATTGAAAAAACAGGGAATTCTGTTAAATTGGTTAATCATCTGCGGAATTATACTTATACTTTGGAAGGAGTCTTCCATGAATAGAAATTGTAAAATTTTATTTTTATGCTTTTTTTTGATAATTTTTTACGGCATTAATACCGGCGTCTGGGCAGATGAAGAAATTTTCCGCCATCCTCTGACGCCGCAGACCAGGGCTGTTTTTAATGCAGCCTGCTTTAGTCTTTCGGAAAGACCTATTGTCAGAGGAAATTTTGCACAAGAAAAATACTTAAACCGTCTTGATAGATCGCTTATGTCTTCCGGTAATTTTTTAATTACTGCAGAACACGGGATGGTTTGGGAAACATTACAGCCTTTTCCTTCTACAATGATAATGGGAAAAGAATTTATTATGCAATCAAGGCCAAACGGGCAAAAGTCTGTTATAAGTTCCCAGGGGAACGAAACATTTGCACAGATGGCAGATGTTATAAATGCGGTATTTTCCGGCCAGAGTGACAGACTTTTGGAAAACTTTGAAGTTTTCTTTTTAGGCAGTGTTTCCAACTGGAATATGGGGCTTTTGCCGCGAGACAGTGTTTTTTCTTCTTTTATTACAAAGATTACAATGAGCGGCGGTTCTGCAATACGATCTATTCGGATATTCGAGCAAAACGGCGATGTAATTACATATACTTTAACAAATCATAATTATCCGGCAGCGCTTAATGATAATGAAAAAGCTTTTTTTACAATTCCGTAATATGCTGCATCCTAGGATGTATATATCCCTTAAACTTTGGTTTATTTTTCATTTGGGGATTCCTGCGCTTTTGGGTCTATCATTGTTTTTTGCACCTCCCTTAAGTTTAAGCACTCAGCTTTTGGATTTGTTTCCGCAGAGAAACATGTCAAAGATAGCTGAAGCAGACAGTGTTCTTGAAGAAAGAAACAGCCGTGAAGCAGTTATCATTTTTGCATCTCCCATTTTTGAAAAAGCTAAAAATACAGCTGTTTCTTTTTATAATGATTTTAAAAATACAACAGGTGTAAACAATATTTCTCTTTTTTTTGATTCTCTTGCCATTGCAGAAATAGCTGAGTATTTTCACAATTCCCGTTTTGTAATAACAGATAAAAAAACAGTAGAATTGCTGGAATCGGGAGATGCAGAAGAAATTGCAATGGATGCTCTGGCTTCGGTTTACGGAGCATTTAACTATATTCCGATTGATAATATTGATAAAGATCCCTTTCTTCTTACAGAAAGACGAATGAGGGAATTTCTTTCTTCTTCTTTGCTGGCAAGCGGGAATCTTGGCATTAAAGAAGATGTTCTGGCTGTTCTGGATGACGGAATTTGGTATGTTATCCTTCGAATGACATTTTCATCTGCGGCTGTTTCTATTACGAACATTTCAGACAATATTATAGGTGATATTTATTCTGCTGCAGCTGAAATTAAAGAAACAGAACAGGATCTGGAATTATATTTTTCGGGCATTCCTTTTCACAGTTATGAAAGCGCTTCCAGTGCGCAAAAAGAAATCATGATCCTTTGTATTATTTCTATGGTTTTTATTTTTCTGCTTTTTTTGGTCATTTTCCGTTCGCCCATTCCAATTATTTTTTCGATACTGGATGTTTTAATTTCTTTGGCGCTGGCAACAGCTACAGTATTTTTGGTTTTTAGAGAAATACATGTTTTTACATTTATTTTCGGAACAACCTTAATAGGAATATGCATAGATTATTCTATTCATTTTTTTATCTCGTGGAAAGGAAACACTGCATTAAAAAACGGAATGGAAATACGTTCTTCTCTTTCTAAAAGCCTTATAATGTGTTTTATTTCTTCTACGCTTTGTTTTTTCTCTATTCTTTTTACGCCTTTCCCTATTTTTAAACAGTTTTCTGTTTTTACCATGGTAGGTTTAATTAGTTCTTTTCTTACTGCTTATTGTATTTATCCGCTGTTGAAGCTGCCGGACGAAAATAAAAGAAATTTATTATCCAGGTTTAAATTTCCGGAAAGTATTAAATTTCCGAAAGTATATAGAATAATTTTAGCTTCTGTTTTAATAATAATTATAATTGTAATTCTTTGTTTTAATCCTCATGGTTTAAAGATAAAAACAGATTTAGGCTCTCTTTACACTATGTCGCCTTTTCTTGAGGAGTCGGAAAAAAAGGCTGCAATGGTACTGGATCATGGTTCTTCTCCCTGGTATTTTATTGTTTCGGGCAATAGTACCGAAGAAACTTTAAAAAATGAAGAAAAGCTTGTCTTATTGCTGGATGAAGAAATCGCCAAGGGAAATCTAAGTTCATACATGGGAACATCGATGTTTGTTCCTTCGTTGGAGCAGCAAAAAAAGACTTATAAAGCCATGAGTGCTTTACAACCTCTGGCAGGTTTACAGTATTTTTATCTTGGTTTTCCGCCGGAATATGAAGAAGTATTTTATTTGGAATACGCAGCCGGAGAAATTTATTACTCTCCCGAAGATGTAAAGTTCTGGGCAGAAGTTTCCAATCTTTGGATAGGTGAAATAAACGGGAATTATTATTCGTGCGTATTTCCTTTTCACGCAAAAGATTTAGAAATATTTAAATCTATAATAAATGAATATGATTTTGTTTATTTAATCAATAAAGAAGAAGATTTAAACAGCGATTTAGATTATCTTACCAGTATTATTGTGTTATTGTTTTTTATTGCTTATTTGATAATTGCGATTGTAATTTTTATTGTATATCCTTTAAAAAAGAGTATAATAATTTGTATAACTCCCGCTTTGGGAATTCTTGCCGCTTTAGCTGTTTTGGCAGTTAAAAATATACCGTTGGGATTTTTACCAATTTCTGCACTTATTCTGGTTTTTGGCCTGGGAACAGATTTTAATATTTTTATGTCCGGCAGCAAAACCGGAAAAGAAAAAATACTTGTGCGCTTTGCAGTACTTTTATCTTTTATCACTTCCGGCCTTTCGTTCGGTATTTTGACTTTTAGCGGCTTTGCACCGGTTAATATTTTAGGGTTGACTGTCGCATCGGGATTGGCTGCCGCTTTTATATTTACAATGCTTTTGCAGGGAATATTTGATAATTGATTGATAAAAATGGATATATTTCATAAAATAGTCCATGGAGAAGAAAATGAATACAATTTCTACAAAAAACCCAGGGGGCAAAAAATGAAAAAATTTATTATTTACTTATTTACGGCATTGTGTATGTCAGTAATTGCGGCTCTTCCTTTTGCAGGAGGAATATCAGAATTATTTTCATTTTTATTAAATGCAAATGCGGTGTTGGTTGTTTCTCTTTGTGTTTTAGGTTTTTCTCTGACTTCTTTTTTATTCGGTATTATTACCAGGGATTATTCCTGGGTAGATCGTATGTGGAGTTTACTTCCAGTGGCATTTGTATGGTATTTTGCCTGCAGGGGAGGATTTTCAATTCCTTTATGTTTAATAATTATTTTAGTTTCAATATGGGGAGCGCGTCTTACTTTTAATTTTGCCCGTAAAGGCGGTTATACCGGCATTGAAGATTACCGCTGGATTATTCTTCGCGAAAAAATTAAAAATCCTTTTTTGTGGCAATTATTTAGTTTATTTTTTATTAGCTTTTTTCAGCTTGGATTGTTTATTTTATTTACCTGGCCTGTATATAGCCTGTTAGGTACTGAAGCTTCCGCCCCGTCTGTATTAACATGGGTTTTTGCAGCTTTAGGTTTATTCTTTATTTGTTTTGAAACAATTGCAGATCAAATGCAATGGAATTTTCATAAGGCAAAAAAATCTGCAGGTTTACAGCAAAATTATGATTTAAAATATTCTGATGATATTAAAAACGGATTTTTATCACAGGGTTTATTTGCAAGCTGCAGGCATCCAAATTACTTTGGTGAACTTGGATTTTGGTGGACTATCTGGCTTTTAACTTTATCGGTAACCGGAGATATTGCATCATCTGGCTATTTTGGCCCATTGGCATTAACAGCTTTGTTTATCGGCTCTACAATTTTTACGGAAAGTATTACTTCGTCAAAATATTCTGAATATAAAAATTATAAGAAACGGGTTAGCTCGATAATTCCCTGGTTTCCTAAATAAAGAAAAATGTTAAACGATATTTTTCTAAATATAAGCGTATATTATTTCCATATATTGATAATAATAGCATTATATTTTCTTTTTTTATCTTTGGGAAACCGTTATGAAATGCTGCGTTTTTCGAAGAAGCCGGAAATTTTTGACGGGCCTCTTGTTTCTGTATTAATACCGATGCGTAATGAAGAAAAAAATGCGCAAAAATGCCTGGATAGCCTTAGAAATCAGCTTTATAAAAATTATGAGATTCTTGTATTAAATGACAATTCTACAGATGATACTGCTGTTATTCTTGAACAGATTGCAATAGAGGACTCCAGGGTAAAAATATTTAACGGGAAAGCGCTCCCGGAAGACTGGTTCGGAAAACCGTTTGCGCTTCATCAGCTTTCATCGCATGCAAAAGGCGATATTCTTCTGTTCACCGATGCAGATACAGTGCACAGCCCAAAAAGTATTTCATGGGCAGTTACAAATATGCAGAATTTAAAAATAGATATGCTTTCTGGTTATATCGGACAGGTGTTTTTAACAATCGGCGAAATAATTACTGTTCCTATAATGTTCTTTCTTACAGGGCTGATAATTCCGCTTTTTTTAAACCGTGTATTAAAAGTGCACTGGTTTTCGGCAGCTGTTGGTCAATTTATCGCTATCCGGCATGATGTTTTTAGGGAAATCGGCGGAGCTGAAGCATTCAAGAAAAATATAACAGAAGATATTTACATGAGCCGCCTGGTTAAAAAGAAAGGGTTTTCTACAAGATTTTTAAATATCTGCGAGTATGTTCACTGCAGAATGTACGATGGTTACCGTTCTGCAATAGAAGGAATTGGAAAAAATATGTTCGATTTTCTGGGGAAAAAATCATTTGTTATGTTAATTTTGTTTATTGGCGTATTTTTCTTTTTATTTTTTCCTTTCCTGTTATTCATAGTCTCTTTAATTACTGCTGGTTCATGGTTACTGCAATTGGGAATTGTTTGTTTTCTTTATACATTGATATGGCTTTTAATTTTTCTGGAACAGCGTTTAAACTGGTGGTATGGATTTTTATGGCCGTTTATTTATTTAAATTTGTTATATATGAGTATTTGGCTGTTTTTCAGATCTATTACTGGAAAAGGTTTTATCTGGAAGGACAGAAAAGTAAACTAAGTTTACAAGTAAACTAAGTTTACTAGTAAACTTAGTATTTATACAATTCCGCCGTTGACAGAAATTACCTGCCGTGTAATGTAGGAAGCTGCTTCTGAGAGCAGAAATACTGCCAACCCTGCTACTTCTTCTGGTTTGCCGATTCTCCCCATTGGTATGGATGGCAGAACCATATCCAGCGGAACATCGCTGCTCATTTCGGTTTCAATTACTCCAGGCGCTATGCAGTTTACTGTAATGGAACGGCTGGCAAGTTCCACCGCCAGAGCTTTTGTTGCCCCAATTATTCCTGCTTTTGCAGCGCTGTAATTTACCTGACCGCGGTTGCCTGTTAAACCGGAAACAGATGAGATGGTTATGATCCTTCCTTTTTTCTTGCGGCAGAGCGGCATTATAAGCGGATGAAGCACATTGTAAAAACCATCAAGATTTGTGCGCAGAACCTTATCCCACTTTTCTCCGCTCATTCCGGGAAATGAGTCATCTTCGCAAATTCCGGCATTGCATATTATTCCCCAGAGAGCGCCGTTTTCTTCATTCCATTTTTCCAGTTTTTCCCGGCAGCTTTCTCTGTCGGAAATATCAAACTGAATCAATTCTATACTGCCGCCTTTTTGGAGAATCTCTTTTTTTAGAGATTCCGCCGCTTCATTTCCCTGAAAATAATGAGCGATTACATGATACCCTGCTTCTGATACAGCCAAAGCTATAGACCTGCCTATGCCCCTGCTTGCTCCGGTGACAAGAACTTTTTTTTCTCCAGCTAATTGCATAATTTTCCTTTATCAATAATGATACTATATTAGGATTATAACCATGAAACAAAATGAAGTATATATATCCCGGTTTTCTGCCTGGGCTCCCGGTGTAGAAAATGTAAAAGAATGGGAAGAATGGGCGCAGGACAAACGGGAAATAATTATTGATTCAAAAAGCCCGGATCTTTCCTTTACCGAACCTATGTTCCGCCGCAGGTTAAGTCAGATTTCAAAAATGACAGTACAGGTGGTTC
Organism: Treponema sp.; assembly: GCA_009785215.1. GTDB lineage: Bacteria > Spirochaetota > Spirochaetia > Treponematales > Breznakiellaceae > WQXQ01. Next base: position 19,808 of record WQWU01000032.1, read on the forward strand.
ACGATCTTTTACCTGTGGCTGAAGATACAAAAATAATTTTTCTTTCTTTCCGCGGAGAACTTTCGTATCAGTTTAAACTTAATAAGATGTTTATAGAAGACAACGAAATAAAACCTGCAGCTTTTTCGCTTTCTGTTTTTAACGCTCCTGCGGCTTTGGCTTCTATGGCATTCAGTTTAAAAGGAGGATATTCGGCTGTTTACCCAGGTGAAAATTCTTTTGTTATGGGTTTAACCCTTGCGGAGGCAGCTTTTATTTGCAAATTGGAACCTAGACCCCATGGTCTAGATGAATCCGAAGAACTAATTTTTGTTTATGCCGATGAAGATATACCCAATGAATATAAAGATATTTATTCTGGAACTCACAATCCTTTGGCTTTTGGTTTTGTGTTAACCCGTAATCCTAGTGGCCAAGCGGTCAGTACAATTCCCTTTTCAGCTTTAAAGGAAGGAATTAACACCCCGGAAGATTTTCTAAAACGGTTAATTCTATCAAAATTAAGCTAAATGCTTTTTTAAAAAATCGATCATCATCTGCCAGGCTTCTTTGGCATCCGGTTTTTTGCTTAATGTAAAACCATGCTTGGAAGATTCAAAACGTTTGTGAGTTACATCGATATTTGCTTCTTTTAACATATCCCTGAAAGTTTCTGCTTCTGCACACAAAAGATCCTTACCTGCTGTTATTATTAATGTTGGCGGGAAATCTTTTAATTGCTCCTTAGAAGCATAAACAGGTGAAATCAGGGGATTTTTACTTTCTTCTTTATTGCAATAACAGGCATTAAATAATCTGCCCATTTTAGCAAACATTCCTTTGCCGTTAGGTTTTGCAAATGGATCTGTGTAAACATCAAGGGGCGGGTAATCTAGAATTAAACCTTTAAGATTAAGTTCTTTAGTCTGCGCATTTTTTAAACCAATAGCAGCGCTGAAGTTTCCTCCAGCACTGTGGCCGCCTACAACTATCTTTTGCGGATCAATCCCAAACTCCTGCGGATTATTTTGAGCATACTTTACTACTGCATAACATTCGTTTAACCCCTTTGGAAAAGGCGCACCCGGCGCAAGACTATAATCAATATTAATTATTTTTACATTTGCATTAATCGCAGCATTCATCATATACGGATCATCCATTTCGGGGCTTCCAAGAATAAAACCGCCGCCATGAATATTTATAAAAAGAGGAAGTTTTGATTCATTCTCCATGTTATAGGTTAGTACTCTGATTTTTCCTTCGCTTGTATTTAAAAAAAGTTCTTTTCCTGCCGTTGCTTTACCTTTCTTAGAAAACATTTCCATCATCTTTCTGATTTTGGCTGCTTTTTTAAATTTTTCTTCTGTAGTATAAATTTTTTCTTTTGGTATTCTGGACATGATTAGATCTCCTATTTAAATAATTTCTTGATTTCTTCGGCGTTTAATTTCCGGTAAGAAGGTTCTTGTGTTGTTATATCAACCTCAAAGAACTCTTCATCGTAAAACGAAAGTTTTGAGTTTGTATCCGGATTACAGTGCAGATAAATTATTTCATTTAGATTTAAACCTTTATTTTGGCAGATTTGTTCTGCAAGGCTTTTACCCGCGGCTGTAACTGAAGTACCCGGGTTATCCTGATACAGCTCTGTTACAATTACCACAGGTTTATCATTTAAAAGTATTCTTAACCCGCAGCGGGAAGGCATATCCCACTGCCCTTTAAAATCAAAAATTTCGTCGTAGTATTTTTCCGGTACACGCATATTTAATTTAAATCCTTGCCGAAAGATTTGCGCGCCAAACGCCTATTCCTTGAACGATAGGTGCCGTCTTCGATTTCGCGTTCAGCTACGGCGGAGAGAAGATGAAACATTTTTTCCTCCTGGGATTCGTCATGATAAAATGTTTTCCATGCATATTCATAAAGTTCCTGAAGACGCTCAGGTGTAATATTTTTTGGAGTAAAAACAACCTGTCCTGCATTAAAATGATCCCAGTTTTGATCAAAAATCCGTCCTTGACGTGTATAATCATCCCAAGCCTTGGTGTGCGGAAAAGGAGTCATAACAGTAAATTCTGCAAGGTCAAGATTAATTTCAAGCAGGAAGTCAACAAGCCTTTTTATATCATCTTCGGTTTGATTATCAAGTCCAAGCAGTATCGTTCCTTCTACACCAATGCCATGATCGTGATAACGTTTTACACGTTCTTTAATAAAATCTGATGTATCAAAAATTGCCTGATATACATACCAAGCGCCTGCCTGAGCGGCAAGATTTAAAACTTCCGGATCATCTTCGATTGTGTGGCTGACCCACTTTTTCTTTAATGGGATCATTTCTCGGAATAAATCCATTTCCCAGTTTTTATCCTGAGCGAGCGAGTTGTCGACAATAAAGAGCCGGTTATTTTCTATACCTGATAACTCTTCAATTACTTTGTCCATAGGACGAGGACGGAAAGATCGTCCTCCAAGATAAGAAACAGCACAAGGATAACAGCTGAAACGGCAGCCGCGTGATGCATGGAAAAGGTCAACCATCTGAACGCCTTTGTGATTGTACAATTCTTTGTCATACAAATCACGTCTTGCAGGGCCAATCGATTCGATAGGAGGATGTTTTAACATAAAATTATAAACTTGTTTAAGCTCGCCTTTTTTCCAGTCATCGATAACTTGTTCCATCCGGGTTTCTGCTTCACCAAGAAAAACAGAGTCCGCATGTGTTATGGTTTCTTCGGCATGAAGCATTGCTGCAATACCTCCGAATATAACCTGTTTACCGCGGCGGCGGTACTCGTCTGCAATAAACCAGCCGCGCTTTACCTGAGTTGTGAGCATCATTGAAATTGCAACAAGGTCGCAGTTATCATCGAAATTATGTTCCTGAACATTTTCATCGATAAAGACAACATCTATTCCGGCAGGCAGAGCTGCTGCAAAAACAACAGGGCCATGCGGAGGCAGATTGAATGTTGTCTGTCCTGGAAGTTTATTCCATTTGGGATAAATTAGTTTAATTTTCATTTATCGTTTCCTCCGGCATCGATTCCGACGCCTCCATAACAGTAAGTGTTCCTTCAAGAGCTTTTGTACCCTCAAGAAAAATTTGTCCTTCGAAATTGAAAACCATATCCGTTCGATCCAATTCTTTTACCTTTATTATAACCGTACACCCCGATTTTAATACAGGGATTAAAACCTGCATTTTAGAAATACTCAGGATAAAACCAATTCGCGGCGGTTTTTTGCCTGCATCACCTGTTTTTTCTTTTTCGCAGTTTTCAATTCCAGAAAGCGCAGCAATTGCCTGAGCAATACATTCAAAACCAACCCAGCTTGGAACTCCGCCTGCTGCCGGATCAAAAAAAATACAGCTTTCTGTTATATTATATTCTGCTTCGAGATTCCGTTCTTCCAAATTATATTCTGTAATGCAGCTTAGGAGTAACATTTTTCCACTGTGAGGTATTATGGAAGACAGGTCTTTTATTTCTATCATATTGATCTTTTGCCTATAATCAAAATTACATTACATCCGCCGAAAGCAAAACTATTACTCATACATATTGATGGTGTACCGTCTCTTATATCCAGGGGAAGTGCAGGGAACGCTTCATCTCTTTCACCATCCCAGCAATGTACCGGCAGTCCTTTTTTCTTGTTTATTATCATCCAGCAAATTGCGGCTTCTATCGCGCTTGCTGCTCCCAAGGTATGACCTGTTATAGGTTTTGTAGAACTAACCGGGGGGCATGAGTCAAATATAGATGTTAAAGCAAGCGCTTCGGCTTTGTCGTTGTGCGGAGTGCCGGTACCGTGCATATTTACATAACCAATTTCTTCCGGTTTAATTCCTGCATCTAAAATTGCAGCTTTCATTGCCTTTATTGCACCTGCGCCGTCTTCGCCTGGTGCGGTCATATGATAAGCATCTGCGCTTTCGCCGGTTCCCAATAGTTCAATGCCGCCAGGTGTTTCTGCAAAATCAAGAAGGAAAAATGCGGCTCCTTCTCCAAGATTTATTCCCTTGCGGTTTTTACTGCAAGGATTGCTTAGGCTGTCCGAAACTGCTCCGAGTGAATTAAAACCTGTAAGTACTGTGTCAGAAACAAGATCGGCTCCTCCTGCAATTACTGCAGAACAAATACCAGCACGCATTAATTCGGCGCCTTTTATAATTGCGCTTGCACCCGAAGCGCATGCAGTGGCGATTGTAAAAACAGGACCCTTAAGCCCGAATTTGTTAGATATATACTCAGCAGGGAAAGAGGCGCTTTGAAAACGCAGGTTATAATCTTTTGGGAAAGCGCCTTTTTCAAAAAATTCTTTGTGTGCAGCAATGGAAATTTCCGATCCGTTGTCGCATGAGCCAAGGCATACACCGATTTTTTCAGAGCCGTATGCGGCAATTGCTTTTTCAATTTCCGGCCGTAATTGTTCAAGCGCTGTATCGATTATTCTAAAAATACGGGAGTTTTGTTCATTGTTCGGCTTATGTGCAGGCAGAGTGTCATCTTTTATCCGGCCAACAGGAAATCCCTTATAGGAAGTTATTCCGCCCTGATATCCTTTAATGCAAGATTCGTATAACTCACTGCTGTCTTTTCCTGCACAGCAAATGAGACCGGGAGCCGAAAGAAAAATTTTCTTTTTCACTTAAAGCTCCCTTCTTTAATTATTTTTTCTACTTTTTCTGTTAAAGCCGGAGGGCAGACAAAACAGGATTCCCCTGCTTTTATATCAAAAGCCATTTGAGTTGTTTTTCCCCTGGTTGTAAGAACACCTGTTTGTGCATTTCTAATTTCGAATTTAAACATTAAACGGTTTTCGTATTCTTCAAGAATGGCTTTAATTCTGGCACGATCATTGTGCCGCAGCGAGGCTAAATATTTTACGGAAACTTCAATCACCGGAAACGCAAACCCCGATTTTTCCATCTCATAATAACCGTACCCTATTTTATCTAAAAGAGCATTGCGGGCGATTTCAAAATAATTAATATAATTCCCGTGCCACACAACCTGCATTGGATCCAGATGAAAAAATTCAACGGTTGTTTCAGTTTCTAAAAAAATATTGTACGGCCCGTTTTCTTTTTTAAGCATCATAATACCTCCGATAAAATAAGAGTACCTGCAGAATAAATAGTTTCTTCGTTAGGGGAAGTTATTTTAAATAAAATATTATTTTCTTTTTTTTCCAGATATAAAACAAGAGGAATATCAGGCCGAATTTTATTTATTAATTTTGTACGTTTTATTTCTGAAAGCCCGTTTTTAATTCCAAAAAAACGGGAGACATATTGCATAATTATAAAAACTTGAGCAACTGCCGGAAGAACAGGGAAACCCGGGAAATGTCCGTCAAAATAATCACTTGAACCGGGAACAGAGAATTCCAGAATAACAGAGCTGCCGGTTTTTTTAATTATTTTTTCTTCTTTTAGATAACTCATTCTAAAGATTCACCTTTTATTTCTTCGCTAAAAAGCAGAATCATATCTTCTTTTCGTTTTTTTCCCTGTGTATCAACCGGCAGCTCTTTCGGGTATAGCCATTTTTTTGGGATAACAACATTTTCAAGGTATTGGGAAAGATACTCCCTCCAGAACTTATTTATTTTTATTTTATCCAATCCATCGAATTTTTTAATTCCTTCGTTATTTAAAACAATTGCTGCAGCAAGATACTGACGATAACCTTCTACAGGGATTACACAAACATCTTCAGCATAACCGGACTGCAAAATACGGTTTTCGATTTCGGGCAGGGATATCCGTTTTTCTTCAATTTTTACAACTGAATCTATTCGTCCTTTAAGCAGAAAACGGCCGTCGGGAAGAAGTTCGATCATATCGGCTGTTTTAAACCCGGCAGGATCTTTTATATACGGCGAACGGACAATAAGGCAGCTGTCTTCGGCCTGCTTTAATTTGACCGTATCTAACGGTGTCCATTCCTGACCGAGACATGACTGTCTCCACGCAACACCGGATGTTTCGGTGCTTCCATAACCTTCTATCGGCCAGAAGCCCAGGACTTCATTTGTTTTTTTTGCGATATCATAATCCAGAAGCCCGCCGGAACTGAATATCCATGGAGATTTTAAAGCGAAAGTTGTTTCTGTTTTTACAACACGTTTTAGGAATGCAGGGCTTGAAATAAACATATATGGTACACAGGTAAGTTTTTCCAGTTCCCCGGGGAAATCAATCATTTTTCTTCTGAAAGGAACTCCAATTGTAAACGGCAGAAGTATTGAATATAGAAGCCCGTACATATGATGATGACTTACTGTAGAACATGTTTTGCGTTTAAGAAATTCTTCGCCGCGTAAAGAAATAATTCCGCTGTTATCTTTTTCAAATTCTGTAAGCCGCTGTTTAATTGCTTTTGGCTCACCTGTACTTCCGGATGTGTACATTATTATTGATGTTTCATCTGCATTAATCTCCTGTACATCTTTAAGATCGGATAGGTCTAACGATATATCTGTCAGTAATTTTGGAATATGTATATATTCCTGTTCTCCGCCAGGAATCTGATCTGTAATAAAGGAAACAGCGCTGTTAGAAGAACCGCATATTTCTGCGATGTAACCCTGACTGATATTTGCGCTTAAAAGTATTTCTTTTTTACATTGAAGCAAAGCAGTAAAGGCTGTCAAAAAATACCAGCAGTCTTCGCTGTAAAGCAGCCAGCGTTTTTTATCCAATCCGCATTTATTAATATATTTTCTTAATTTGGCAGTTTCAGCAATAAAATCTTTCCATGTTTTATAGCGCTTTTCTCTCCATGCGCCATCGTAACAAAGAATCAACGAAGAATTACGGGAGTTTTTTTTGAATGCCGAAAGCGGAACAGCTAAGTGTACTTTTTTCTGTATTATTTTTCTTATAATATACTCAATTGCAAAGATCAAACTCATTAAAATAAAAACTATACCGCCGTTATATATAGTCCATAATTTTTCAGAACCAAAAAAAACGGTGTAAGCTGCAAAACTTCCGTTTAACAAAAAGAAACAGCACCAAACAATTGTTACCTTGCGGCAATACCCGGCGATTTTTTTATTCCATGGGGAACCAGGAATAGATTTGTCCATAAGAACTGCAAAGCGGTAAATTAATGTCTGGGGCATAAAAAGGGTAAAACCAAAGAAAAACAGAAACAATACATTCATTAAAATAGGGTAAAGTTTTAAAATAGAACCGGATTCGCTGAACAGACAAAAAATACCAAATGCAAAAAGGGGAGCGGTAAGCCAAAAAAACGGCGTTTTTACTGGGAATATTCCGGCAGCGGTTTTAAAAATACCGGTCAACCGAAAAGCCATTAGAAATTAATCCAGCTCATGATGTTTCTCCGGCGGCTTTAATATATGCGGCAAGAGCATCCACAGACGCAAAATGTTTTCTATTTTCTGCATTTTCCGCTGAAAGTTTTACCCCGAATTTCTTTTTTATTGCAACACCAAGTTCTAATGCGTCTATGGAATCAAGACCCAGACCTTCCCTGAACAAGGGTTCGGAATCAATGATATCCTCGCTTTTAACGCCGTCAAGTTCGAGGGAGTTTATAATTAGTTCTTTAACTTGTAGTTTTAAATCATCCATAATCAAATTATAATAAAAAAGATCTTTTTATGTCAATATCTTATAATACTTATCCCGGCTTCTGGTACAGAGTTCCCTATATCCATTCTGTTATTTCTTTCTTTGACACTCCCCATTCAATGCCTATTTCCCATGATTTTATTCTGCAATAACGGCAAAACGGCATGGGTTTGCTTAAAAATTCATAAATTTCATCTATGTTTTTTGCTTTGTAAATATCGATACTATCATCATCCGTAACCTCCAGATTCTTGCAGAAACCTTTGGTTTCAAAATAGTTATTGAACCTGTCTGCAACCAACGGCAAGCAGCATGTTGAAAGCCTTCCGTTTTTTAGAAAAATACATTTATTTATTGTAATGCATAATTTGCTGTTTTCCTTTAAACTCTGCTTGCCGCTTAAATCTAAAGGCAGTTTACACCAGCTGTTTTTACTCATAAATATCGAACGTATCTTTAATGTAACTTTATGTTTTTTTGCAAGTTCCTTTATTTGTTTAACATTCAATTTTATGGGATAACTTGAAACAATAATGCGTATATTATTTTTTCTGCATGATTCCCAGAAAACGTCGTTCATTTTTTCCAGTAAAATTCCATTTGTAACAATGTTAATTGGCCCATCAAAATATTTTCTGGCAATTTCCGCAAGCTTTGAAATTTCCGGATGCAGTAACGGTTCGCCGCCCATTATATCAATATTTTCGTTATTTCTTCCGGCAAGCTGAGAAAGTCTTTCAAAATCTTTTTCAAAAACTTCTGTTTTTACAAAGTTTTGATCTGCAACAGATGAAAAATGATGGCATGATTTACAGTTTAAATTACAATGATCGGCTACATCTGTTTCAAACCGCAATTGTTTTCTTGGTTTAAGTCTCTGATTTGCAGTTATCCATAAATAAGAAAAGGCGCCGCTTGTATACAAAAACTGCCTTAATTTAACAATCCACCCTTTTTTTTGTTTCATACTGTAATGATAGTATTTTTTGTTTTTTTTGTCATTAGAAAACCCGTAGAATACACAATAGACCCGTATTGACCAAAAGCAAAAATTAAATATAATATCTTTAAGAGGAATTTTACGGTATAAGCTGCATGATAGAAAAAACAATACATTATATTTGGCTTGGAAATAAAGAAATACCTGAGAAGTTTCTGGGTTTTATTCGCAGCTGGCAAGAGCTTCATCCTGATTGGGAAATAATAAAATGGAACGAAGAAAATTTTGATTGTGAAGGTCATTCCTGGGTCAAAGCTGCAATTAAAAAGAAAAATTGGGCGCTTGCCGCTGATTTTATACGAAGTTATGTTCTTTTAAACTACGGCGGTGTTTATCTTGATACCGATATTGAACTTTTAAAACCATTAAACGAATTAACTGCAGAAAATGACTTTTTTATCGGATATGAATCAGATTTATGGTTTGGCAGCGCAGTTTTGGGCGCAAAAAAAGGGCATAGATTAATCAAGGAAGTGCACGAGAGATATCTTACACCCTGTAAAAAGGTTACCATCGGTTCAAATATGCTGACAGTTTTTAATTTCAGCGCTTCAACAAAGAGACTTTATAATATCAAACTGGACGGAAAAACCATAAAGTTAGATGACAATGTAAAACTTTTTTCGACAGAATATTTTTATCCTAAAAACTACATTACTCACAGAATAAAAATAACTGAAAACACAATTGCGATACACCATCTTTCTTCGACATGGCACTCTTTAGGAAAGCTGATAGGAAGAAGGATAGCCAAAGGTGTATGGCTCATTCTTAGAAAACATTTATTTAGCTGTTTTGAAAGAATTGCAAGAGTATACATGTTTTGGCAGCTTAATAGTGAATACAAAAAAAGACACCGGAAAAATTAATTTTTATGAATTTGTTAAATGTAAACATTTTTAATGTTAGTATTTTAAATGCAGGCATTTATGCAGCCATTTTTCTTACGATTGTCAGTCTATTTGTATTCCTTCTTTTAGTTGTATTAATTTTTTTAAATACCACATACCGCAGTCCTTTTAAAAAAAGGGTAAGAGAGTGCACCCAAAAAAAGAACGAGTTACAAATGTCTATGTTCTCCGAAGGGGTAACATGGGCGGAAAAATTTATAGAAAAACGGGAACAGCTTCATATAAAAAATGAAGGTCTTAATTTATACGGTGAATATATTAATTTTGGATTTGACAAATGTGCGGTAATTTTACAGGGAAGGTCTGAAGCACTGCTTTACTCTTATTATTTTGCCGGTGTTTATGCCAGAAACGAACACAATATTTTGGTTGTTGATGTCCGATCGCAAGGTCTTAGCGACGGGTTATATCAAACTGGAGGCATTAAAGAAAGTGATGATTTAATTTTATGGATTAAACATATAAACGAAAAATATAATATAGTTGATTTTACAGTTCACGGTATCTGCATTGGCGCTGCAACGGCGGTTTATGCATATAATAAACTTAAAAAAGAAGGTAACGTTTTATTAAAAAGGATTGTAACTGACGGATTATATAAAAATTATAACGAGTTTTTCAGAGCTCATGCCAAAGTTTTAAAAGCGCCTATGCTCCCTGTTATTTATGCTGCTATCAATGCGGCTTTTTTTCTTATATTTATTCTTGCAAAGGTTAGACCTTTTAGGGAAAATCCCATAAAATATATGAAAGATATTGATATTCCGGTTTTGTTTATCTGCAGCACTATGGACAAATTTTCTACTAAATCAAACAGCGAAGAACTGTTTAAAACGTGTGTTTCGGAGTATAAAGAGATTTACTTTTTTCCCAAAGGCAGGCACTCATATGTCAGGGCTTCACAAAAAACGGAATACGATAACTTAATTGCTGAATTTTTGCAAAAATATAAATAAGGTTTCCATAATGTGCAATTTGCTTGACGAATATTACAGTCCGGTATAATATTAAAAATATGCCTAAAAATACAAATTTAATTGACTGGTCTAATACATTCATGTGCGGAATAAAACTGATAGACGATCAGCATAAAGGACTAGTTGATCTCGTAAACGATATGTTTAATCACGTAACAGAAGATGAAGAACAGGAACGAAAATATCTTAATAAAGTTTTAGACGAAGCTGTGAGTTACATCAAAATTCATTTTGCAACAGAAGAAAAAATAATGGATGCTACAAAATATAAGGGTTATATTGAACATAAGAACGAACACAAAAAATTCATTTTAACTGTTCTTGAACATGTAGAAAAATTTAACTCCGGAACCCGGATACCTATTATGTCTTTTTCAAAGTTTCTTAAAGATTGGGTTTTGTCTCATATAGCGGTAGTGGATAAGCAGTATTTTGTGTATTTTAGAGAAAAAGCTTCACAAAAAGCAGACGGAACTTTAAGTATCAATTTGGCAGACGGTCAAGAAATCCTTTATTCAAGCGCGGCTCCCGGCGGAATATAATTACAGATACACTTACGAGGCATTGTAATTTCCCCGTAAAATTGTTAATATAATTTAATGTTTGAAAATACTGCCTTTTTGGCCAAAAAAGCAAAAATATCTCTTAAGTATTTTACTATATATAAGCTTCAAGCTGAACACGCAACACGCAACACGCAACACGCAACACTATTATACATACAATGTAACACAATTTCAACTACACAAAGTTAATTTTTTAATCTTTCAGAAACAAAAAAATTCTCATGTTATACAGATACCGCGCTATATATATTGCCGTTAGGTGACATGTTACACTGCGAAAAAGCGGAAGCAGGTACTAATAAAAGGAGGAACTTATGTATTTAAAAAGAAAATTATTTGCTTGTATCATCTTTGTAATGATGGTAGTGTCCGTTAATACTATTTATACTCAAGAAGCAAAGCAGAATTATTTGAATTTTGGTGCGAGCGGACTTTTGGCTGTATCAGACGGCGGGGCTTCTCCTGGAGTTGGAGCGGCGGTCAGTTGGGTTTTTCCCCGTCTTTTTTTAGATTCATTTGGTTTTGGAATACACTTTAATTTACTCGTGCCATTTGTGGAAAACAACGCAGGTTCAACAAATATTGGTCTTGCGCAATCGTTTTTACTGGGGCCGTCCGCTATTGTTTTTGAGAATGATGTGTTTTCTGTTCCCGTAACAATTGGATATAATTTCAACCATGTTCATGTAATGAAAGATGCTGGTCTAAATTTTGAATTAATTCCTGATTATGAGAATACTAGTGTTCTGTAAATAACAGATGACAAAATAAAAGATATGTGATATAATGGAGGTATGAAAGAAATACAACCAAAATTGAACAGAGAAGATCAAGATTTGATGGAGAAATTATTATCAGCAG
>WQWU01000033.1 GCA_009785215.1 Treponema sp.
AACGTGCAATTAATTCAACGCACTGGCGCAAAACATTTTCCGGATCCTGACCTTCGGGATTTTCATCGTACGGATACAGAGCAAGTACTGATGATGCGAGCTTGTTCATAATGTCACGCGACGGCGCTCTTAAAATTACATCTTCTATGAAGTTTTTGGGAAGAGCCCTTAATTCTCCGATTAACTTGTTAAAATCATCAAGTTGTTTTTTATTCGGCTGTTTTCCAAACAGAAGAAGGTAAACAGTTTCTTCAAAGCAAAAGCGGTTTTGGCTTGCAGCTTCAGCGGCAATTTCTACAACATCAATTCCTCTGTAAATGAGCTTGCCGGGAACAGCAACCTTTTTTCCGTCTTTAACATCATAGCCGTATACATCGCCGACTCGGGTAAGTCCTACAAGTACGCCAGTGCCGTCATCATTGCGTAAACCCCGCTTTACGCCGAACTTTGTGAATAATTCCGAATCGATATAATCGTTGCCGGATATTTCCTTTAGATGCTCTTTCAAATCCATAATTAACCTCTTTTTGTGTCTGATCGATTAAAATGCCAGACTATTTAATATCGAACATGAAACGAAGTTTCATGGTTTCTCCTTTTTCTACTACTTTGAGTCTCCTTCTCTTATTTGTACGCGGCGGATTTTTCCGCTTATTGTTTTTGGCAATTCGCTTACAAATTCTACAATGCGCGGATACTTATACGGCGCAGTTGTTTTTTTAACATGGTTTTGCAGTTCCAGTATAAGTTCGTCAGATGCCAGAAAACCTTTTGCTAAAACTACAGTCGCTTTAACTATTGTTCCGCGTTCTTCGTCAGGAACACCTGTAATGGCGCATTCAAGAACTGCAGTATGTTCTAAAAGTGCGCTTTCTACCTCGAATGGGCCTATTCTGTAACCCGAACTTTTAATGACATCATCATTACGTCCGACAAACCAATAGTAGCCGTCTTCATCTTTCCAGGCAACATCACCTGTATAGTATATATTATCATGCCATACGCTGGAAGTAAGAGCCTCATCTCTGTAATAACCGCCGAACATGCCATAAGGTCTTCGTTTATCGGTTCTTACGACAATTTGCCCTTCGTCACCGCTTTTACAGGGTGTTCCGTCATCGAGCAATAGGTCAATGTCGTAACCAGGTGCAGGTTTGCCCATAGAGCCGGGTTTTGGTTCCAGCCAGGGCCATGTGCAGAGTGAAACTGTAAGTTCTGTTTGTCCGTAACATTCCCTAAGTTTGATTCCTGTTCCAGCCAGAAATTGATCAAAGATTTCCGGGTTTAAAGGTTCGCCCGCAACACTGCAATGTTTAAGAGAAGAAAAATCATATTTTTTCAGATCTTCCTTTATAAAAAAGCGGTATATTGTCGGCGGTGCACAGAAACTTGTCAGTTTATATTTGCTGATTATTTCCAGCATTGCAGGAGGAACAAAGCGATCATAGTCGTAGATAAATATTCCGGCTTCGCACAGCCATTGTCCGTAAATGCATCCCCATGCAGCTTTTGCCCAGCCTGTATCGGCAACTGTAAAATGCAGACCTTTTGGATCTACACGGTGCCAGTATTTTGCAGTTGCAATATGCCCCAAAGGATAAATAAAATCATGCTGTACCATTTTTGGCATCCCTGTTGTTCCGGATGTAAAGTAGAGGAGCATAATGTCATCGTTTTTGTTTACAATATCGGGCTTTTTAAAATCGGCGGATGCATTCTTTAGATACTTGCTGAAATCGATCCATGTAAGCATTACATCCGTCATTGGAAACTCTGACGAAACTCCCTGTTTTGCTCCGAAAACTCCTGCAGGGCCGTCTGTAACGCTTCCCGTAAATGGATCAACCTCATGGATAGTTTTAGTTTTTTCGTTCAGGCTGTCGTTTGCGGCTTTTGCAGGGTCATAATCTTCCGGCGTATGTACAGAGCGGACAAAGGCTTTATATTTTAAATACTTCATGCCGTGAGATTCGCCGCTTCGTTCCATGATTGCTTCTGCTTCGTCAATTCTTAGCATAAGATCGGTATCGTCTACACAAATGATTGCCTTAATATCGGCGGCATTGCATCTGTATACAATGTCTTTTGTGGTAAGAAGATGAGTTGCAGGAATTGCAATTGCGCCGAGCTTGTGCAGCGCCAATAAAACCGGCCAATACTCCCAGCGGCGTTTTAATATTAACATTACAGGATCGCCTTTTCCAATTCCTGCTTCGTGTAATATGTTGGCGGCTTTGTTGGAATTACTGTTCATTTCTGCGAATGTGAAGGAAGCTTCCGCTCCTTTTTCATCGCACCATTGTAAAGCGCGTTCTGTTCCTTTTTCCCTTGCAAGCGTTTCAATTACATCGTAAGCAAAATTGAAATTTTCCGGTATGTTAATTGCATAATTTTTATAAAAATCCTCGTAGGATTCAAAATCTGTTCTTGGCAAATATTTGTCGAGTAGCGACATATAAACTCCTATATAAAGCGGCGGACTCGCCGCTTGTTTTTATCGAAAATTAACACGAAGTGTTAATTATAACTCCTATATAAAGCGGCGGACTCGCCGCTTATTTTAATTTTAGATTAAAATACAATTGCTAAAAAGCGGGCTGCCTTTCCCCCCAAAGCCTTCATTCCATGAGGCTCTGTGGAGTTGTAATAAACGCAGTCACCGGGATTAAGTTCAATATCATGGCCGCTGATCGATATCAGCAGCCGCCCCTCCAGTACATAATTAAATTCCTGACCCGGATGGGTGTTAATATTTATTGGTTTAGCTTCTGTTTCTGCAGAGGCTTCTACCAAAAAAGGTTCTGCTTTTTTATTGTGAAAATTGTAAGCAAGATTCCAGTAACCGTACATTGGGCGGCGGCTTACTTCCGGAGCTTCCCCTGAGCGTGTAACGCAGAAGGTTTTTAATTTTGACGCTTTACCGCTGATTAGTTCTGACAAGTCTACTTTAAAGCGCGAGGCAATTTCTACAAGAGCGCCTACAGAAAAATCCTTTTCACCTGTTTCCCATGATGTATATTCAGCCGGATCAAAGCCCAGTTCTTTTGCCAAGGCTTCGGCGGATAATTCCTCAATCTCTCTTAGCACCTTTACTCGGGATGCTATTTCCTTAACATGTTCTTTCATCTTTCTCTCCCTGGATATTGGCTATACCGGCAGTCTTTTCTCGACCGTTCCGTTTGAACGGGCAATATATACTACCGGCGGCTTCCGGGTAAAAAACCCGTTTTCCACAACGCCGGGGATTTGATTCAATTCTGCTTCCAATGATGAAGGGTTAATCAGGATATTAAAGCGGATATCCAGAATTAGATTTCCATGCTCAGTAATAATGGGCCCGGCTTTTCGTACTGCCTCTCTAAGTATAACAGCAGCGCCGATTTTTTCAAGTGCTTTTGTAACTTGTACTCTGGCAGATGGAATAACTTCTACAGGAATAGGAAAGCCGCCTCCAAGATTATCTGTCAGTTTGGATTCATCAACTGTTATGACAAACTCTGACGAGGCATATGCAGCTAATTTTTCTATTAAGTGAGCTCCGCCTCCGCCTTTTATAAGCCGGTTCTGCGGATCAACTTCGTCTGCGCCGTCTATTGTTACATCAAGCCCTGCAGAAAGTTCCCGGGAATTCAGTGTAAAAAAGGGAATCTGCAGTTTTTCACATTCTATCTCTGTCTGAAAACTTGTAGGGAATGCGCAAATATCAGACAAGGTACCCTGAGCCAAAAGTTCTCCAACTCTGCGAACAGCATGAATGGCTGTAGAGCCTGTTCCCAGCCCCAGTTTCATACCGCTTTTTACCATATTGTCTACTGCAGCTTTTCCCGCTGCTTCTTTCATTAAGCCGATCGTATCTTGTTCCATGCTGTTTCTCCCATTGAATTTAGCTGCGATAAAAGTTTTTGCGGAATCTCTCCGCCTATAAAACGTACATACTGCTGACATGCCTGACGTATAACCATGTCGTACCCGTTAATTGTTCTGCAGCCAGCAGCCATTGCTCTTCTAAGAAAAGGAGTAACTGCCGGAGTATAAATCAAATCCATAACAACTTCTTTTCCGGAGAAGGTATACAAATCCAGAGGATCCGATATTTCGTATCCTTCCATGCCTACAGAAGTGGTCTGAATTATTATATCATTATATTTTGATATTAAATCGATACCCTGGCTGTCTCCGCCGTTTTGGGGAAGTCCGCCCCAGCGGAAATTATAATTGGAAGCAAGTTTTCTTGCTTTATGGGCAGTACGGTTTAAAATTAAAGCTTTCCCGCCTAAACGATGTACTTCCGAAGCTACAGCATGAGCAACTCCGCCTGCTCCTATGATGGTTATCTTTTGATATTTTAAATTCTTTTTCCCGATAAAATCCAATAATGATGATGAAAAGCCTATACAATCAGTATTATCACCTATCCAGCCGTCTTTTGAATAATTTACTGTATTACATGCGCCGATGAATTGGACTATAGGCGAACGTTTAACCAGTCTTTGAAGAACAGCTTCTTTGTACGGTACCGTGATGGAAAGACCCTGTACTTCCAGTTTTTCGGCAATATCCAAAATGTCAGATACCGATGTTGCCGGAAAAGGCACGTATACTGCATTTGTATTTTCCAGAGAAAAAACTGTATTAAAAAACCAGGGGCTTACGCTGGATTTTAACGGATTTCCAACAATGCCGTAAATTTTTGTTTTATCTGTAATTTTGCGGAAACGGTATAATTCTGAAAGTTCACAGACATCCATCTGCCCTGGTGCTCCTGCAATTTCACTTTCAGATAACGCGCTTGAATAAGTTAAAAAAGAGCCGAATCTTTCTGCCAGGATTCTTGAGTATATTCCGTAATGCCCCATGCATACCATAATTTTATCCTGTATGGTGCAGTTTTTTGCCGCTCTAAGTACCTGTAAAACTTCGTTAGAAGTTTTTACAGCAACAGCCAATTTTACAATTTCGTCTCCTGCACGCTGCATGGAATTTATCTTTGCAGAAATATCTTCTGTTATTCCGTCCAGTTTATGGCAGGAACGTATTATCCTTGTTCCAAAAGTGCGGGCAGCTTCTTCCAGACTTGGCACATCAAAATCTTCTTCTATATCGACATATGCAAAATTAAATCTGCTGTCTACATTTGCATAAGCAAGTCCGTTTGCAAGCAATTTTACCCTTGCGCCTTCGCCGCCTGTAAAGTATCCTCCGTCAATATCCCGCCTGATTGTAAGAATAACAGGGATACCTGCAAGTTCAGGAAAACGCCGGATATATAACCGTTCATCAGGGTCAAGGCAGTCTACTCTTAACTCGGTTATATCAGTATATTTGCGGTATTTATTTAATATTTCCAGGTTTCTTTTTATGGTTTTTGCAGTAAGGCATAGACATATTTTTGACACAATATAACTCCAAATTATGCGGCGGACTCGCCGCTAAAATAATCGAAAAAGAACACAAAGTGTTCTTAATAGCTCCTTTCCTTAGAAATCCGGGCGGTAAATATATATTGCGGTAACTTGTCCGGAATTATTTGAGCTGCTGAAGTTTACCCTCATTATTAACGGCCAGTCTCTGCCGGTTATCTGAACAAATAAATGATCTCCCCTGTCTTCTGCCCTGTTTCCAAGGGTTTGCAAAACGGCGGATTTTCTGTCTCCGTTCGAGACCCCTTGTGTTGATGCAAGTTTAATCTGCCAGATACGATCTCTGTAGATGTAAAAATCTGCGCCGTTATATTGAAAAACTACATCGTCCTGCCAAACTTCATTTCCTCTTTCTGCAATAACAGATCTTGGCGAACCAAACCGCTCAATTAGATCCGCTAACGGCATGCCGACAAAAGCAAGCTGCTCATCGCTATTTAGGCCTGCGTACACAGGCTGGTTCTGTGCATTCAGAGTGAAAGAGAAAAAAAATAATAGCAGTATCAGCGGAAGAAAAATAATTCGCTTCATAATTTATTTTACCAGAAATATCACTGCCGTTCAATGAATACCCAGACATCGTTATTTACCTTTAATATTCCTTTTGATGAAATCCAGACATTTAAACCAGGGCGTACAGGAAATTCCGGAATTTCATCGTCCTGAAAAACAAGCGGTTTTGAAAAGGGAGAAGAGCCATACCACGTCACGGCAGGAACAGGAAAAACTCTTGTTTCTGCCGGTTCGGGAACAAGGCGGCGCCTGTCAAAGTTTCCTGCCGCCGTTCTTTCTGCAACAGAGCGCCAGTTTACAAGCCATGGATCACTGCGGACACTTTCGCTTAGTGTGTCTAGAAATAGCTCCCGGAAACGCAGCCAATCAAAATTGGCAGGGAAACGCGAAAGATTATTTTGGCTGGCATAAAGAAGTTCCCAGTAAAAAACCGTATCCGCTCCGGCTTCCCAGCTTAGATAAAGGCGGCTGCCGTTTGTATCAAAGGGGAAAAGGCCGCCAGCCGGTTTAAATATTCCCGGGATAAGATCGTAGTCCGGCCAGTAAGGCCAGGCTGTAACAGGATTTGCCCATGTAACCGGCAGCTCAATTTTTAAGCTGTTTCCGCGTATGTCTAGAATCTGTTTTTGGCCGTTTGGATCCAGCCACTCCACACGCCAGTGCGGATAACCAAAAAGGGATGTCCAGGCTTCCGGGGCAGACGGCAGTTCAATAACATACTTGTCTGGAAAGCGCTCTCCGCAGCTGCTTCCAAGCAGAAGAACCAACGTAAGGAAAGTTGATAATTTGATATTAAATGTTTTCATACCATAATATGAAGTGAATATGCATGACGCTTTAGTTAAAAAAGTAAAAAAATTATTTTTCTGATATTTGCATTTTATATAAAAATATATCATAATTATAGAAATGGCAGAAACGGATATTGCAAATTATGTAACTAATCTCTCGCAGGTACTGGAAGCCCGGAAAGACTGGCTGGAAAGGGTAGAATTGATAAAACTCAAGGAGCAGCTTAGGGTATTTCAAGGTTCGTTTGCCTCGCTTTATAACATTTATTTAAAGAAAAAGTCGATAGACGAGGATCCGTATAAGCAGGAATCAAAAATTAGCGAGCTTGAGGTTCCAGAATCAGGAGCTTTTCAGGAAAATAGACGAATTGAACAGCTTTCCGTAAGACTTTCCAATTATGACAGTCAGCTTGACTTTTTAGTCAATTTTTACCAGTTAGGCGTGGATTTTCTCAATCTTGACCGGATAAAACGAATTGTTGGGCTTATAAGATATGTCGATTGGATTAGTTTTTCGCCGGATTCTCAGTCTATTATGACAAAAGCCGTTGCAGAAATGACAAATCA
Source organism: Treponema sp. (assembly GCA_009785215.1). Taxonomy (GTDB): domain Bacteria; phylum Spirochaetota; class Spirochaetia; order Treponematales; family Breznakiellaceae; genus WQXQ01. The sequence goes on from WQWU01000033.1 coordinate 7,292, forward strand.
TTGTAAAGTTGGCGTGGATCCGCTTACCATCAGTATATTAGGTGAAAGTCTTGCAAAACTATCCAAAACAACAGCCGCTGCCATTACTACGTTAAAAGAGCTAAATATCTACTACAGAGAGAGTTATAAACTTAAAGTGCGCGAAGCTGTAACAAAAACAATGTCGGCAAATGAATTTTCGCTGGAAAGTGTCAAAAAAAAGATGCATTCAGCAATGCCCGGTATACCTTTATACAGGGAATTAATAGAAGAAATCCACAAAGAGGATTATTCCGGCAATAGCATGGAAATAAGGGATGCAATTTTAACATCTCTGATTGTCAAAGAAGACAAACCAAAGGCTGTAAAAGCAGCTGTTAATTATAAACAGATACTTCTTGATGGTATTCAGGTTATTGGGGGCGCTTCTGCGACTCTTGCCGAAATATCTGTAAAACTTTTTGATAACCAGAATGTACTGGAAAGCCGAAAAAAAACCTTTTTTGAAAAGGTTAGGGAGTTAATCAGGCAGATTACAAATGCCGAGCCGGAAGAAGTTTATTATACTATCGAATATTTAGACCCAACCAAAGGGATTCCTGTAAAAGAAAAGATAAATTTTCATCAATTTATGGATGATATAGAGAAAAAGAATAAAATTTTGATTAGTTTTATGCGCGGCCCTGCTTATCAGAAGCTTTCTGCCATGACAGAAGACCAGATAATCGGTTATTTAGAAAAAAATATCAAAGAAGTGCAGAATTTTCATAAAACATTGGGCGCTTTGGACGATTTCTTTAAGACCAATGTTGTTACTGCAGAAAGAGAAAAAATAAAAGGTATAAAACCCGAATTATCGGCTTTAAAGAATACTTTTGTAAAAGCCAATCAATTGCAATATGAGTATAATGCCCAAAAAGAAGAGGCGGAACAGATGAAAAAACTGGGAGTTAATCCCAATACGCCGGAAGTAACGCCGCCCACATCATCAACTTCGTCTGCACCTGCACCTGGAGCACCTGCTGCCCCTGCAACACCTGCAGCTCCTGCTAAATAAAAATCAAATTTTGCTGTTTTCTTACTATAATATATTGCCGATAATAGATGGTAAGAAATGTCTAATTTTCTAAAACCGGCAGCGGCATTACTAATATCTGTCCTCATTTTTTTTGGGTTTGCGTACCTTGCAGACCTGGAGTTGTTAAATTTTGTTCAAACACGTTTTTATAATCCTTCTGTTGTCAGGTCTTATGTTAAGGAAAATGCTGTAGATGCTGAATTTGTTCACTCTCATATAGTTGAGCTTCAGGATAGATTTGCAGCTATTTTAGCTGAACCCGCAGTTCGCAGCAGCTTTTTATTTAATCAAAGTTCCGAAGATATTTACGAACGTTCAAGGATATTCGGAATGCTTCTGGAATCTACCGGCGGGCTTCAGTCTGTTAAGTTTGTGGACAGTAACGGGGTACGGCTTCATTATTCTACTTTTGTCCGGGATATAATCAGCCAAAGCCGCGATTCTACATCTTACCGTAATTACAACGAAGACCCGTATTCTTTGCCTTATGAAACAGTTAGTATTTTAGACGGCAGCGAAGCAAAATATACCATGGATGTTTCAAGTGAACGAATCATCTTTTCATATCCGTTTTATGATTCTATGGATGTTTACCGCGGTACGGCGCTTTTTAATGTAAGTATAAGAGCATTAGCGGAAAAATTGATTGCAGAAGGCCGCTTAAAAGTTAGTGATAATTTATCCATAATCGGAGATCCGCCTGGAATTATTCTGGGTAGCCCGGAAACATCCAAACAGGACATTCATGAAAAAGTCGCAGAAATATGGAATGAAGGGCTTCATGAACGTATTATTCTGGACTCCGGAGATTCCGGAGTTATTTATTCATTAATTTCATTCAGGACAGATCATGGTATTTTTTTCGGACGTTTAATTAATGATTTAATGTTTTCTGTTTCTGAACCCATGAAGCTTATTTTGCAGCTTTCCATGTTCCTTACTTTCTTTTTAATTTTATTTTTTGTTTTTAACTTTAAGCCAAACCCTGTTGCTGTTGTCCGTGCGCGTTTAAAACGTTTAAGAGACAGCTTGTTTGAGCAATTATATGTAAATAAAAGCAGCCAGGAAAGGGTTAAATGGATTCTTGAACTTGAACAGCGCCGCGATGGAATCCGTACAGAGTTAAAGCACAATTTAAAACTTAATAAACGTCTTAATGCGGTTCTTGATAATATCATTAATAAATCCTGGGATGAACTTTTGGCGATTCTCAAATCCGGAAGCGACGGTGTTGTTCTGGTTCCAAAAGCAGATGTTAAGAGCAATACAGATGATATTGCAGATATTGAAGAAATATCAGATATAGAAGAGATATCAGATATAGAAGAAATTGATGAAGCGGAACCGCTTGAAGAAGCAGAAGCTCTTGATGAAACAGAAGAAGCCGAAATTCTTGATGATATTGAAGAAGCAGAAGCCCTTGACGAAATTGACGAAGCAGAGCCGCTTGATGATACAGATGCTGCTGAAGAGCTTGATGAATTTGATGAATCGGAATTGCACGGCGATGTAGAAATAGCTGAATCTATAGATGATGCTGATGAAATAGAAGAAGTAATAGAAATCGAAAATGGCCTTGAAGAAATTGAAGATGAAGATGAAATAGAAGAAATCGAAGAAATTGAAGAGATAGAAGAGCTTGAAGAAGAAGAAAATATAATCGATGTTGCTTTGCGCCAGGCATTGGAACCTCCTGTTAAGCAGAAGAGAGGCCTTCTTGGTCTGGCAAGTAGATTTGAAAGTAAAAAAATAAAAGATACTAAAGAGCAGACTGCCGGCAAAGGTCTTTTAAACAAAGCAAGCGGAAAGAAAGCTGCCAGGGCTTCCGCTTTAAAACCTGCCGGGAAAGGGCTTCTTGCCATTGCTAGCAGTACAAAGCCAGCTAGCAGTACAAAGCCGAAAGAACAAAAACTTACCAGCCGCGGGCTTTTGGCTCTTGCCAGCGAAATTGAATACAGCAATGAGTATCCTGTTATGGATCAGGAAACAGAAGAACTGCTCAGCAGTTTTGATATTGTATCGCCGTTCTCGTCAATGTTCTCTTCATTGGATGATGCAGAAAAGTAAGAATTTATGGTAAGGTTCTCATAATTATACGCGCTTGTAAGTTTAATTAATAATGAAATCCAGCATTTTAACGCATTAGTGCACGCGGATTAACAGTTACGCCGTTTCTAAAAACAGTAAAATGCAGATGCGCTCCGGTACTCTGACCCGTATTTCCTACATCGCCGATGCGTTCACCTGTTGCAACATAAGCGCCTGTTCTTGTGCGGATTACATTTAAGTGTGCATAAAGGGTGCGGTAACCGGCATTGTGATTTATAACTATATAATTGCCAAGGACACGATCAAAACCTACCACGCTTACACGGCCAGCCATTGCCGCCCTTACAGGTGTGCCGACACTGCCTCTTATATCTATTCCATTATGGAACTGACGGCGGCTTCTGTTAAATGGATCCCTTCTCCAGCCGTAGCCAGATGTTACAACTCCGCTGACAGGCCAGATAAATAAGTCTCCGTTAATTTCCTGCAATCTTGCCCAATCAAGCCGTGCTCCGGGAATAAAAAGGTCTGTTCCCGCTATAACTCTGTCAGAAAAAAGTTCGTTTGCTGTCTGGATAGCCTCACTATCGGCTTTGTATCTCTCTGAAATTGATTCCAGGGTTTCTCCGCTTCTTACAGTGTGAAAAATGCCATCCTGATTCGGGATTCTTAATACTCTTCCAACCTGTAAAAGCCTTGTATTGGTAATTTTATTAACCGAGATAATCGTATCCTGGTTTAAGCCAAAACTAATGGCAAGACCGCTGATATTTTCTCCCCTTTGAATTGTATGGGAATCATAAAGCAAAACGCGGGCTTTAGAGATATTTTCCATCTCCAGAACAGATTCTAAAGATGCGGGAGTAAGCATAACTCCATCTTCTGTCTCTGAGTAGACTTCCTGGGAAAGATACCCGCCGCCAATACCAAACTCATCTGCAGGGCGTTCCCGCAGTTTTATATATTGACCAGGATTTATTACTAAGACCAGGCATAGGACGGCTGCCAGCCTAAAAATGTTCCTGCCTGTATGACCTATTTCAGTAAACGATAACATACCTTAATTTTATATTATTTCACTCCCTCATGCAATATCACCGGCTTCCTCTTCACTTTCAAGCATTTTCAGCAAATCCCGGATTTCTGCCGCTTGTTCATACTCTTCTTCTGCAATAGCCTGTTCCAGTTGTTCTTTAAGGTTGCTGGCGACCAGGTTGTCAGCAATAATGTCACCAGCGCCGCCTACTCCAACTGGAACTCTATATTGATCATCGGATGATTCTTCAAGGTCATTTATAAAGAATGTTAAGGGAACCCCAGTTTGTTCTATAATGGCAGATGCCAGATAAATTGGGCATTTTTTACGGGCAGCGATGGCAAAAGCATCAGAAGGGCGGCTATCCAGGATTAGAGGTTTTTCCCTTGTATATTCACCCCCTGTTATGATTAAACGCGCATGAAAAACATCGTCTTTCAGCTCATAAACCTCAACTTTCTTGATCGATAAATTTACATGAGAAAGCATATTAATAAAAAGGTCGTGAGTATGAGGCCTGGATATGTTCATTCCTTCTTTGCCAATCAATATAGACTGCATTTCCAGGGTTCCTATAAAAATCGGCACTGCGATTTCGCTGTCTTTTGGTTTTAACAATATGGCGTTCCCATGACTTGTTTTGAGAATTGACCATATTTCGCTGCTTACCATTGGCTTCAATGTAACCTCAATCTTAACTTATTAATTTAAAAAAGTCGTTTAATAAAGCATGAGAGCCAAAAGCTTCTTGAGCCTCGGCTAGGCAGCTTAACCCTTTTTCATGCGCTTCCGGGAAAACACCTGAATTTTCTAAAGCAGCAATTAATTCGTTTACTTCGGGAGCCAGAGTGCCCTCTCTTTTTGCAACATGAAAACAATAAAAAACCTGTTCCTGCTTTTCCGGATATTTATTCATATATAAAAGGACGGGAAATCCCTTTTTTCCTTCTACAATATCATCGCCGCGTTTTTTCCCAGGAATCCCGGTTGTAAGGTTTTTTACATCATCCAGGATTTGAAAACCTACGCCCATTAAGTCTGCAGCTTCGCCTATTTTCTGTATTGATTCCTGCGAAACACCTGCCGCCAAACCACCCAGTTCGACTGCAAGGCGGGCAAGGCTTCCGGTTTTTAATTTACACATAAGGATATAATCCTCTACGGAAGGAATTATTGAAACATTCCGATGCCAGTTTATGTCCATTGCCTGCCCAAGGTGCAGACGTTTCATGCATTTAAGCCAGAGTTTATAAATTAAATCTTTGTTTTGGAAAGAACACTTATCTATACAGCACGATGCCAGAAAATAGAAAAACGAAGCCGAGTTTATTGCCGTATCAACTCCGAATAATTTATGGACAGATGGTTTTCCGCGCCGTTCATCGGAATCATCTTCTATGTCGTCATGTATCAAACTTGCATTGTGCGAGAACTCCAGTACCGGCGAAAGGGGAATAGCCGCATCTCCTGCGCCAAGTGATTTGCAGATTAAATTCATTAATAACGGACGCCAGCGCTTACCGCCCCTAAAAACAAGTTCCCTAAGCGGTGAGAGCAAGAAAGACATTGAATCGGTATTTGTTTTATTATCGATATCTGTGAATACCTGATCTATCCAGAGGGAATCCGGATTCTCCGGAAGCCAGTATTCAAGTTCAGTTTCTATTTTTTTTAACAGTTCTGTATACTCTTGATTCATAAGCTATTATAATCTATAAAATGGCAGATTACAAGAAACCGGATTACTGGCAGCAAAAAGCCCGAAAAGAAGGGTACCCCGCACGTTCTGTTTACAAATTAAAAGAAATAGATGAAAAATTCGGGTTTTTTAAGACACTAAGCGGCTCTAAAGGGGTAAAGCGTGTTTTAGATATAGGAGCTGCTCCTGGCAGTTGGAGTCTTTATACATTGCGTACTTTTAAAAAAGGCTTTCTTGCCGCCGTTGATCTTTCTCCGCTTTCCAGAGAGTTTGATAGAGGACTTTTTGATAATGATAATTTTTTCTTTATTCAGGGCGATGTAACAGCGGCGGATGTACGCGAAACCCTTTTATTAAAAGGGCCTTATTCAATTATTATAAGTGATGCTGCTCCATCCACTACAGGCAACAACATGGTAGATTCTGCACGCTCGCTTAATCTTGCAGAAATAGTTATCGATTTTGCAGAAGAAGCGCTTGAATCCGGCGGCAGCCTTGCAGTAAAGGTTTTTCAGGGCGGCGGCATAGATGTTGTATTAAAGCGTTTGAAAACGATTTTTAAAACTGCAAAAAGTTATAAACCCGAAGCCTGCCGCGGCGAGTCTGTAGAGACTTACTTTATCGGGCTTGGCAAAAAGGGTTAGTTTATTTAAACAGAATTATTTTTTTGCGAGCAACTCGCCGCGAGTAACTCGCCGCGTTCTCGTAAATCGGACAATATCTGCGCGTAAAACTTGCTGTCAATTTTAAATTTTGCCCTGTATATAAAATAACTTGCTGCGATGCACAAAAGCGGAAAGAGCAGCATGGCGATCTTCATCATTAAAAGACCTTCAGGTGTTACATCGGCTGCTGTATCGGCGTCTTTAATGCCGGATATAATTATTACTGCTGCAACAACTCCGCTGCCGATTGCGCCGCCCAATTTGTAAATTAACGGCTGAATGGAAAACGTAATGCTGTCATTGCGTTTTCCAAGTTTCCAGTGGCCGTAATCGACAGAGTCGGCAAGAAACATGGTCATTAAAAGCTGAATGAAAGACTGTCCAAAGAAAATTAAAACACCCGCCAAACCGATAAACAGCATAGTAGAAACAGGAGAAATAAAGAAAATTATATAACCTGCTGACATGGAAATAATTGCGCCTGTAAAAAGGGTTTTACGTTCAAACTTTTTGCTGAACAGCGGGAATAATGCAAGGCCGGACAACTGTGATACTCCCAGAATTAAAGAAAAGATAGAAAACATTCCTTCGTTGCCATAGGCATATTTAAAAAAATAAAGCCCAAAACTTGTTGTTGTAATATAACCTACCATAAAGAGCGATAATGCAATTGCTGTTATAAATAACTGATCGTTTTTTACAATTATAAAAAAAAGTTCGCGAAGCGGAGTACTTTGTTTTTTATTAATTACAACACCAGTTTCTTTTACGCCGAATACCGTAACACATAATCCCAGTGCCATGAACACTGATATCAATATGGAAAAAATAAAATATCCGCTTTGCAGAGAACCTGTTTTTTGCCCCAGCAGTATTGTCAAAGGAACAATGCCGACAACCACAAAAAACAATCCGGCATTGGCGCAGATACGCGCAAGGGCGCCGATTTTTTCCCGTTCCTTCTGATCCACTGTTAGTGTCGGAAGCATAGACCAATAGGAAATATCATGGGTTGTAAAACTGATACCCCACATTAAATAAAGAACTGCAAAGACAGCTATGTAAGCGCTGTCATGAAGTCCAAAGTCGGTAAACAGAAGTATGGTAAAAATCGGCGATGTTATAACACCTACTATAAGCCATGGTTTAAATTTGCCCCAGCGGGAGCGCGTATTGTCTATGATAAAACCCATTAACGGATCTGTAAGCGCGTCAAAAATACGGGCGGCAAAAATAATTCCTGTTATCCACCACATTGTACTTTTAGGAAGATTGATAATATCGGTAAGATAAAAAATAAGAAACATGCTTACAATGGCATAAACCATGTCTCTGCCGATTGTACCAAGGCCGAATGTTACACGGTTGCGTAAAGGTAAATTCTGCATATTATTAACCCTTTTCCATCCTGTTCATTTCATTGATGTTATCGATGTATGCGTTTTCCAGATATTTTAATGTGTTGGATATTGCCGCTCTTCTGTCTTCTCTGTAGCTGGGGAGGCGTTCTGTTAAATTAATTACCGGCGCTGTTTTAATAATTACTTTTCTTGGAAAGATACTTACCCTGTTTGAATAAGCGCCTCCCATTGTCCGGCTTGCGAAATCATGAAGGTTTTGCGAAAATTCAATTTTATTATGAAGAATAGTTTCTTCTGTCGGGTTTTGCTGAAAGAAATACCAGCTGAAATCCGCAAGTTCCTGATGACGCGAAACATACCAGGCTTCTCCGGCGCCAATGTCCTTTGTGCTGCGCTCAATCTGCGGCATATTTTTTAAATCGTAAATATCCGGCAGGTAGATTCTATCCCAGCATATCTGGCGTACCATGTATATACGCGCATGAAAATCACCCTCGCCTTTAATGTTAAGCATTCGTTCTGCAGTTTCCAAAGCAGTGTATGCTACTTTTTCAAGGCGTTCTTCGAATGTTTCGCTTCCGTTTATTTTAATTTTATACCGTTCTTCATTTACGCTTAAAATATATTCTCTGCTTTTAAGTAATCTTTCTATGAAGGTAAGATTTCTGGTTTCTTTACGTGTAAAACCGCAGAGTTTTTCTGTATATCTTAAAAGCAGTTCTACAGTACCTTTACCCCAGGGTCCATAGCGGAAATGAATCGATAATGGAAGAATTTCTACAGGGCATCCGGGATTTGTTTTTTCCATGTTGACTGCCGCCTGAAAACCAATGCGGATAACGCCGGGTTCAAGTCTTGGAATGGTATCGGCAGTATATGAAACCTGTCCTTCCGGGGCAATTGCAAGCGGAAAACGGCCGTCACTGATCGCTTTATAAATTCTTGCCATTCCCTTGGAATCCATTTTTGAATGATAAATCGGCATTGCTCCGACATTAGGCATTATAAACCGCGCTACCCAGCCTCCCCATCGGACTACTTCGTAACCATAAACAAAAACAGCATGAGGCCAGCGGCAAAAACGTATTCCATTTCTTAAGGCATTAAATCTAAGTTTAAAAAGAAAATACCATGTTAAAAGCTGAGGTTCTCCGCCGTTAGGATGCCTGAATGCAATAATGCATCTACTTTTTCCTGCAAGAGCTTTCTGGAAAGATTCAAAAAGAGTTTTTTCTTTATGCGAAACTATATGTGTTATACCGTAAAATAGAAGAAGATAGATCCTTGTAACAACTCTTAGTAAAAAGACAACAAACATGGAGATTCGGGGTTCCGGAAGTTTTATATCCGGGAATACTCTATTTACTGGTGATTTATATGGTTTGTACATAATTAATTTAGTGCAATTTTATCCTTGCAAAAATGCAGTTACAAAAGGAAAAATGCGCATCCCTATCCCGTATTGAATTGATATTTGCCCCCATTCAGCCGAGGACATTTCTTTTTTAAAACCTGGAAAATTCGGGTGCGATGTCAGATCATACATTAGGTACAGTTTTCCCTCGCTAATGGTTGCATGTCCTTCGCTCAGCAGATCGCTATAACTTATATAACCGCCTGTTTGAGTATCGCTTCTCCAATTCCATGGATAAGACCTATAATCCAGATTTATTCCATTATTCTGTGAATTTAAAATAATTTCAATTCCGCCCAAACCGCCGTCTGCCTGAATGACAGCGGCATCAAGCACTATCACAAGGCGTTTAATAGTACCATCTGCAACTTGTGATATAACCTTCTGATCCAATGTCCAGCCTCTCTGGTTTGTATAAGCTGGGTTTACCCATGTAAAATCGCTGCCCAGTTCATATGAAAACTTTTTCATATAACAAATATAAACTAAATATAATAAAAAAGCATCCCTTTTTTTATTATTTAAAACACAGATTTTTGACATCGTTATTTTCTGACGATATTAAAAACTGACATAATATCAAAATTATCTTGTAAATCTTACCGATACAATATGTCCGCGCGGAAGCGATATATAAGCCGAGTTTCTGTCCTCGCTAATTTCTACATCTTCCCATTGTGCGTATTTGCCCTCGCTTGTCCGCATGGCGGCGGATTGTCTGACAATAAAATCTTCCGGGAGTTGAATCTTTATTTTTCCCATATCTACACCGCCAGAACCCTGTGCCGATGTGGGAGTAAACAGAACAAGGCTGATTGTGTTTCCGTCCGGAGAAACGAATGCGGTTGCTCTTGCTGTTGTGCCGTCTATATTGTTAAACGAAGTGTTAAAATTATTCGACGAAACTGCGGCGCCGCTGCCTGTTCTGCCTGAAGCAGAAAGCCCGACCCTGTACGTTTCTTTTGCAAACTTTGCATAATGTGATATTGCATATCCGCGCGGAAGAATTTGACTTTCTGTTGTACCCCAGTGCCCGTCGCCTATAAAACTGTAAAAACGTTTTGCCGCCCACCAGATAAATGCGCTTTCGTCATTTAACCGGATGCTAAGATCAATATCATTTAAAAGTTTCCATACATAGTTCCATTTGGAATCATTCGGATAACCCATAGGGCTTCCGCTGTTAATGTTATGTTCAGTCATCCAGACTTCTTTTGGATCCGTTGGATGATCAAGCGCTCTTGAATAACGAAATAGGCGGTTGCCGTAAGTATGCCGTCCAATAAGATCAATAACAGCCCTTGATGCCGGATTATTCAACGCAGGATCGTTTATATTAGGATGATTTGCGGACTCACCGTTCATTGTAAGAACAACAGGTGTTCCCCTTCCGCCGCCAAAACCTCTTACTCCTTCTGTAAAACGGCCAACCTGCAAAAAGAAATCTCTCATATCATTTCCTGACCATAAACAGCCGTCATAATCCGCAACATAGTTAGGTTCATTTTGTATGGAAATTGCATAAATCGGCGCATTGTTATCGTACATATGCTGCGCAAAAGATTTTAAGTAATCGGCATAATCCTGATAATGTGCCGGAAGAAGCCTGCCGCTTCCTCTTATGGAGTTATTGTTTTTCCATTCTTTCGGAGGACTCCAGGGGCTTGCCAAAACATAACCGCCGAATCTGTTTACTATTCGTACATTTTCGTAATAATCCGGCCTGTCATCTTTTGTAAGTTCTGCCATCATTATACCGATGTCTGTATTCCACGGCATTATCATTATACGTAATATATTTAAGCCAAGACCTGTATCAGGATTAAACATTAATTCTGTATCGCTGGCAGATGTTCTTGGAAAGTTTCTCCAGCCTACATCCATTCCGCCGAAACCGCGTACATACTGATACTTTATACTGGTATCTACAGTTATAACTGCATTTGCTTCTCCGGTTTCTGCCGGCGGCTGATTTGATACACATACAGAGAAAAATAAGCCGGTAATTATTGATAAAATTATAAATCTTTTACGCATCAATCATTGTACATTAAGATTGTTTTATTGTAAAGTTCTATTGATTTTATGCGCTTTATATGGTAGAAATATAATAGATATTAATAATATACGCTTCGCATAACAGGGAAAGATGCTTTATGACTGAATTTATTCAATTTAGCGCCAAAAATACAGTTCCTTTCGTTGTTGAAACACAGGCTTTCCAGGGCGTAAAAAAAATTGCAGAAAAAATAACAAAAGATTTTGAAAATGTCTGCGGAGTTAAGCCGGAAATAACAGAAAATATAAACAACGCAAAAAATGCGGTTATTTTTGCGACTTTAGGCAATAGTCCAATTATTGATAAACTGACAAGCGAAGGAAAATTTGATACATCCTGTCTTTGCGGTAAAAGAGAGGTTTATCAGATAAAACTGGTAAACGATCCTTTTACGGGAACTTCCAAAGCTCTTTTAATTTGCGGAAGTGATAAACGCGGAACAATCTACGGAATGTTTGCGCTTTCTGAATATATAGGAGTTTCGCCGCTGCATTTTTGGAGTGATGTTGAGCCTAACTGCCGCGAACAGATTAATATAACCAATGAAATAGAAACTGTTTCAAAAGAACCCAGCATTAAATACCGAGGTTTTTTTATAAACGATGAATGGCCGTGTTTTGGAAACTGGACATTTTCCCGCTTTAATGGTTTTACGGCAGAAATGTATGACCATGTTTTTGAACTTATACTGCGTTTAAAAGGTAATTATCTCTGGCCTGCGATGTGGTCATCGTCATTTGCATTGGACGGGCCCGGAAATCTTAACGAAGAGCTGGCGGATATTTACGGCGTTATAATAGGCGCTTCGCATCATGAACCCTGTCTGCGCGCCAGCGAAGAATGGGATAAGGTAAGAGGGCAGCAGTCTGAATACGGAAATGCCTGGAATTATTATACCAACAAAAACGGCTTATTAAAGTATTGGGAAGACGGCCTTAAAAGAAGCGGAAAATACGAAAAAATTATAACAATAGGTATGCGCGGAGAAAAAGATAGTTCCATGCTTGGAAAGGAATCGTCAGTTAAAGATAATATTGATTTATTAAAAGATATTATTGAAAATCAGCGAAAGCTTATAAAAAAACATGTTAATTCTAATCTGGAAGAAACGCCGCAGCTTTTGGCTTTATACAAAGAAGTAGAAGAATATTTTTACGGGAATGAACAGGAAGAAGGATTAAAAAACTGGGCAGAGCTTGAAGACGTTATCTGCATGCTTTGCGAAGATAATTTTGGATTTATGCGCACTTTGCCTACAGAAGATATAAGAGGCCGTAAAGGCGGCTTTGGAATGTATTATCATTTTGATTATCACGGCGGCCCGATTTCCTATGAATGGATGGCATCTACTCCTTACGAAAAAACATGGGAACAGATGTGCATGGCTTATGATTACGGAATAAAAGATGTCTGGATTGTCAATGTTGGAGATTTAAAATTTAATGAAGTGCCGCTGGTTTATTTTATGGAGCTTGCATACGATTTTGAAAAGTGGGGAACAGGTTCTCCCAACAGTATAAATGAATATACATTGGCTTTCTTTAAAAAGACATTCCCTGTTTTAAGCGATTCTGTCCGGGAAAAAATGGCATTTGTTCTGCATGGATATATAAAAATTAATGCTTTACGCCGTCCGGAATCCCAAAATGCAGAAACTTATCATCCTTGTCATTATCTTGAAACAGATAGAATGCTTTTATTTGCCGGAGAAATTGATAAAACTAACGAAGAGATTTATTCATCGCTTTCAGAAAAAGAAAAAGCTGCTTATTACAGCATGATTTATTATCCGGCAAAGGCAAGTTTAAATCTTTTGCGTATGAACTTGTACGCTGCTAAAAATATACATTATGCCAGGCAGGGCAAAAAAATTGCAAATAAATTTTCTGATCTTGTAACAAAATGCATTGATAAAGACCGTATTTTAGCGGAAGAGTTTTCTGCGTTTAAAAGCGGCAAATGGAAAGGAATGGAACTGGAACAGCATATTGGTTTTGTAAGGTGGAACGAGGATAATTGCAGATACCCCTTAAGAGTACAGGTTGAGCCGGCTTATAAACCGCGTTTGGTAGTTTCCCGCAAAGACAGGGAAGAAATTTACTTTAAAACCTACGGCAATCCAATGATGATATATGTAGATGATTTTCTTTATTACGGAAATGACGAAGTTATTCTTGAAGTTGCAAATGACGGAATTGGCTGTATCGATTATACAATAGAAACAAATGTTATGTGCGATTGGCTTGAGATAAGCCCAATGCAGGGCAGTGTTGAATCTCAGATGGAAATTGTTCTTCGCTGTAACAGGGATAAACTTTCCGAACAGATAAAAACTGTATGTTTAATTATTAAAGATAATGAAACAAAAGTAGCTGTCGAAGTAAAAGCGAAAGCTTCAAAAATTGATAATCTGCCTCCTATGACATTTTTGGAGAATATGGGAATTATTGCCATGGAAGCAAATCATTACCATGAAAAAAAAGATGTTCCTTGCGGAAGTTTTACTGAATTAAAAAATTACGGCAGAAGCGGTCAGGGAATGAAAGTTTATCCTACAGTTTCCAGCTTTGAAAATACAACTGAAAGACCAATACTAACATACCGGTTTTTTATCGAGAATCCCGGAGATTACACGGCAGAAGTATGGATGACGCCTTCCAATCCGGTAAAAAATAAACAACCTTTGCGTTTTATGTTCGGAGAGCGGATGATCGATGCAGTACCTGCAGATTTTCAGGCTGGAAATGCATGGGATAGAAGATGGTGCAACGGAGTACTTGATAATATTCGTATCAGCAAAGTACAAGTATCACTGGAACAAGGGATTCAGGAAATATCGATAGGTGCTGTTGATGCAGGTTTGGTGCTGGAAAGAATTCTGATATATAAAAAAGGAAAACCGCCTTTAAGTTCTTATCTGGGCCCGCCTGAAAGTTTTTATATTCATAAATAAAAGTATTTTGGAGGTATTATGAAAATTGACGATAAACAAATTTCGTACCTTGAGGATTTAGCTCATCTCTCTCTTTCCGGCGGTGAGAGAACCCGCTTTATAGATGACCTGCAGAATATACTGGATGGTGTTTCGCAGATTATCGGATTAAATACAGACGGTGTAAAGGAGTGTACCTGTCCTATTGATAGTGTTAATGTTTTTAGAAATGATGAAAAAAAGCCATCGCTGGACAGGGAGTTGATTCTTAAAAATGCTCCTGCTAGAAACGAAGAATATTTTATTACGCCAAAAACAATTGAATAGAAGACTTCACACAAAAACACAAAGACACAGAGAAGAGAAAGGGGAAAAAGAGTGAATAGCGAAGACTTAATTAATTTAACCGCCCTGGAAATAGCTTCGGGTATAAAAGCAAAAAAATTTAGTGTGCCTGAAGTTGCCGGCAGTTATATAGAAGAAATAGAAAAAACCGATAAACATTTTAATGCCTTTTTGGCTGTTGCAAAAGAAAATGCTGTTAAACGTGCCAGCGAGATTCAAGCGCGAATCGATAAAGGCGAGGATATATCTCCGCTTGCTGGTGTGCCAATTGCCGTAAAAGACAATATTTCCACAGAAGGGTTAGAAACAACCTGCGCTTCTAAAATGCTAAAAGGTTATAAACCTGTATTCAACGCTGCAATTATAGAAAAACTGGAAAGTGCAGGGCTTATCATAATTGGAAAAAATAACATGGACGAATTTTCCATGGGCAGCTCGGGCGAAAACAGCGCTTTTGGGGTTGTCCGCAATCCCTGGAATGATTCACGCACCGCAGGCGGTTCTTCTGGAGGCAGCGCCGCGGCAGTTGCAATAGGAGAAACGCCGCTTGCAATCGGCACTGACACTGGCGGAAGCATCAGGCTGCCATGTTCTTTCTGCGGCGTTACTGGTATTAAACCAACGTACGGCACTGTTTCAAGATATGGAATTGCCGCTTATGCCTCATCTTTAGATCAGGCAGGACCGATAGCGCAGAATATCGAAGATTGTGCCGCACTGTTATCGGTAATTTCTGAAAAACCATTTGAATATAACAATGCTTTAACTTCCAATGCGGATCTTAAAGGCGTAAAGATCGGTTTACCTGCAAATTTTTTCTCCTATTCAGAGACCGCCGAAGATGTTAAGGAAAAAGTTCTAACGGCGGCAAAAGAGTTAGAAGCCGCCGGCGCTGTTTTAGAAGAATTTGAAATGCCCTTAATGGATTATATTATTCCAGCATATTGTATTATCGGGTTTGCCGAAGCCTCATCCAATCTTGCTAAATATGACGGCCTTAGATTTGGTTACCGCAGTCCAAATGCAAAAACACTTTCGGAAGTTTACCGGCTTTCCAGAAGCGAAGGATTAGGGATGGAAGTAAAACGAAAGATAATGTTCGGCTCATTTGTGCTTTCTGCAGATCAATACGATACTTATTACAGAAAAGCACAGCAGGTGCGCACTCTTTTTATAGATGAATATAAAAAATTATTTAACCGGTTTAATATGATACTTTCTCCTGTTGCGCCTACGACAGCTTATGAGTTGGGAAAAAATTCCGGTGATGAGCAAAATGACCAGCCCTGGAATAAATACCTGAGCGATATTTTTACTGCTTCTGTCAATCTTGCAGGGCTTCCCGCCGCTGCTTTGCCTTGTGGCTTTGACAAACAAGGTCTTCCTATTGGCTTCCAATTAATCGGCAGCGCGTTCTCTGAGAAAAAAATTATTGATGTCGGCAGGATATATCAAGGTTTAACAAATCATCATAAATTAAAACCTAAATCTGCGTCCTACGTGCCTCTGCCGAACCTTCGGTTCGAAGTCTGCGAGAAAAAAAATGGAGAATCTTCATGAGTTGGGAAACAGTTATCGGCCTTGAAGTTCACGCTGAACTTTCTACAAAATCAAAAATATTCTGCGGATGTTCTACTTCTTTTAGCAGTGAACCAAATACGCATGTTTGCCCAGGCTGCTCTGGAATGCCGGGTTCTCTGCCTGTTTTAAATCAGGCTGTTCTTGAATATGCCGTTAAACTTGGAATAACGCTTAACTGCGAGATAACAAGACACAGCATGTTTGATCGTAAAAATTATTTTTATCCCGACCTTCCGAATGCTTATCAGATTTCGCAGCTTCATGCGCCGATATGCCGCAACGGTTATCTGGAAATTGATGTGAACTGTCAGGCTGCAGATGGATATAAAAAGAAAATAGGCATTCATCAAATTCACATGGAAGAAGATGCAGGCAAGCTTGTTCATGCCGCCGACGGCTCTTATATGGATTTTAACCGCTGCGGCGTTCCGCTTTTAGAAATTGTTTCCAGTCCGGATTTTCGCAGCGCTGCAGAAGTAATTGCTTATTTGGAAAAACTGCGCGAGACACTTTTGTATCTTGATATCTGCGACTGCAAAATGCAGGAAGGTTCGATACGTGCGGATATCAATTTGTCTGTTCGGAAACCGGGCGGCGAACTTGGCGTTCGCACCGAAACAAAAAATATGAACTCGTTTAAAGCGATAGTACGCGCCATAGAATATGAACGCGAACGCCAGATCGAAGTATTGGAAGACGGCGGACAGATTTTCCAGGAAACGCGTCGCTGGGATGATGAAAAAGGAACATCATACGGAATGCGTGCAAAAGTAAACGCGCAGGATTACCGGTACTTCCCCGACCCTGATTTACCGCCGATTAATATCGATGACAAATGGCTTGCAGAAATAAAAGATAGTCTTCCCGAACTTGCATATCAAAAACGTGAGCGTTATATTAGAGACATGGGTATTGCCGAATCTGCGGCAGTGGTTATTACAGTGCATAAAAATATTTCCGATTTGTTTGAAGCAATTGCAAAAAAAAGCGGTCAACCCGTAGAAGCTGCAAACTTAATCGCCGGCGAAATCATGCGCTTAATGAACAATGCGAACACGCTGCCTGAAGACCTTGAGATTGATGCAGGAAAACTTACAACACTTATCACTCTTGTAACAGGCGGCAAGATAAACCGCAGCGCTTACAAAGAAACAATCGAAGCAGTTTTTCTAAATAATGTTGACCCTGAAAAGTACATTGCAGAAAAAGGTTTAATGATGGTAAGCGATGACGGCGCGATCATCGAAGCTGTAAAAGCAGTAATCGCCGAGAACGAAAGCTCTGTAACAGACTACCGGGCAGGCAAAGAAAAAGTCTTTGGTTTTTTAATGGGAATGGTTATGAAAAAACTCGGCAAAGGCGGCAACCCCGAACTTGCAAAAGCAAAACTGGAAGAAGCGCTGAAAGCACAGTGATGTACGAAATCAAGATCTTGCTGGAAAGTATTTGGTTTTTATTAAAACAGATCTCTCCTTACTGGGCATCCGGGTTGATTGCCGGTTCGTTAGTATCTGTCTTTCTTTCCAATAAAATTACCGGAAAAATGGCTGCGCTTGCAGAAGGCAGGTTTTGGCTTCTGCCGCTAAGTGCCGCATCTATCCTTGGAATAGTATCACCGCTTTGCATGTACGGTACTGTTCCGACAATCGCTGCATTTGGTAAAAAAGGAATATCTCAGCATTTACTTTCGGCTTTTATGGTTAGTTCTATTTTACTTAATCCGAATATATTGTTGTTAAGTTTTGCATTGGGTATACCTCTCGCTCTGGCTCGTCTTGGGCTAAGTTTTCTTAGCGGCGTTTTGGCTGGTGTTTTAGTTTTCTTTTTTTTCCGCAATAGGAAGTTATTTAGTCTTGAACGTTTTGCATCGCAGGAGGACAAACCAAAAAAAGTTTTTATTTACGATTTATTCAAAGCATTCAGAATAACTGCTCCCTATCTTTTGATAGGAATAACTATTTCAGCGCTTTTTGATCGATACATTCCGCCGGATTGGGTTTCTGCAATGTTTGGCGCAAAGCGCGGATTAGGTGTGCTTTTTGCCGCAACTCTTTCTATCCCGCTTTATGCCTGCGGCGGAGGAACAATACCGCTTATTAAAATGTGGCTTCATGCCGGCATGGGAGCAGGCGATGCGATGGCATTCATGCTTGCAGGCCCAGCTTTAAAAATAAATAATTTAAGCGCAGTAAAAATGATATTGGGAACAAAAAATTTTATTGTTTACATTGTGTATAGTATTGTATTTGCATTCTTGGCGGGATTGTTTATTAATGTTATATTGAAGCAGGGATAAAAAGATAATACTTCCCTGTAATAAGGAGAAAAAAATGAATAAATCGGTAATAATGGCAAGCTTTTTTTTATTAAGTATAATTTTAATTTTTGCCGGGTGTTCAGGCAGATCAACTGCATCGGCGCAGGTAATTTCCGGCAGTGACATACAGATAACTGCGGCTGCGCCGGATTTTACTAATCAGCTTATTTCTACGATTTTTGTAGAAGATACCAACGGCACAGACGATGGAGTAAATAGATTGATTCGTTCGATGTTGAATCATGGAATAAATTTTTATCAGCTTATAACTCCCGGTGATGTTGTGATATTAAAAATAAACTGCCAGTGGGCAGAACGCGGCGGAACAAATACAGACCTTATCCGTTCTGTTATTCAAGTTATAGTGGATCATCCCGGCGGTTTCACCGGCGAAGTAATTGTCGCAGATAACGGGCAGGGGCAATTCGGCAGTGAGCGCAGGGGCGGCAGTCTTAGCTGGGCAAATGCAAACTCTGCCGACCGCAGACAGTCCGTAATGGATGTTGTGCGTTTTTTTCAGGGAAGGGGGCATCGGGTAACGGGTGTTTTGTGGGATGATTTTACCGGAGTTAACGTACAGGAGTTCAGTGCAGGCGATACTACAAACGGTTTTGTTGTAGAAGATACAATTCACAGTACGGGTTTAGAGATTTCGTATCCAAAGTTTGTAACAGAATACGGAACTAATGTAAGTTTTAAACAGGGCATTTGGGATGCATCTGCCCAGGTCTTTGCAAGCGAAAAACTCAAAGTTATTAATATGCCGGTATTAAAATCACATGGCGGTTTTCAGGTGACCGCTGCTGTAAAAAATTATATGGGTACGCCGTCTGACAGATTAACAAACAGACGTGCTCACAACAGTGTTGGAACAGGCGGCATGGGAACACAGATGGCGTTAACGCGAATGCCAGTTCTGAATATTTTAGATATGATATGGGTTGGTGTTGACCGCGGGCCAAGTTCCAGTTATGCGACAGCTAGAGAAATAAATAAAATAGCCGCTTCTTTGGATCCCTTTGCATTGGATTATTGGGCAAGCAAAAATATACTTATACCCGAAGCCGAAAAACTTCCCGGCGGCCGGGCATCATCAATGAATCCTGCCGGCACAGAGCCTGGTACATTCGGCTATTGGATGCGGCTTTCCATGAACGAACTTCACAAAGCCGGTTTCTGGGCAACAATGAACGAAGCAGAGATAACGGTTGTGGGAATGTAGTTACCTAAACATCACATCAAAGTATTTGCATACCATTTGTGCCGCTTGCCGTCCTGTGAAGACTGCTACGGGAAGTCCGCCTGGCGGCATTATTCTGTGTCCTGCAAAGAAAACGCCGTTTGTATTTTTTAAGTAACCAGGCCAGGACTTCATTTTTTCTCCTGACGCCGCAACGCTCATCCATGAACCATGATATGCTCCTGTGTAGCGTTCATAAGTTAATGGAGTAGCAATGTCTATAACTTCGATGTTACCAACAGCTTGCGGAAACCTTTGGTTTAAAATACGCTCAATTTGTTCGGCTAATGTTTTCTTTTCTTCATCGTATCGGCCTTCGTCTTTTGCCTTTTTCCAAAAATCGTAGGTATCGTAACCAGCTATGCTGGTTCCCATAAATGCAGTTGTTAGAGTTGTGCAGCCTTTTGGAGCATAATTTTCATAGCCAAAATAATTGTTAAAGCCAATTTCTGTTATTGTTTCTTCAGCGCAGATAATCGGTTCTTTTAATTCCCATGCTGGTAATGGCGATTGCGGAATTTCTGTTTTTATGCCAACGCTTACAAAGGTGCAAACTGTCGATTTTGTGGTTTCGCAAAGTTCATTTACCCATGGATCAAGCGGAATATCGAATAATTGTTTGGCTGCGTTTATTGTTTCTTGTGTAACGATAACAGCATCGGCGGGAAGAGTGCTGGAAGCTTCGCTGCGGGAGCCGGAGCCATTAGTGCTGTTTTCCAAAGTTACTCCTGTTACATTTCCATTTTCTATGTTTACTTTTTTAACTTTTGTTTTTAACATCAATTTACCGCCAAGACCCTCAAAAGTTTTTACCATTCTGTCTGTCATTGCTAAAGAGCCGCCTTCCGGATAACCGCCGTCACCAGCATTGAGCGTTGCTAATGTCGCTATCAAACTGACGGCAGAAAAATTTTCGGGAACAATATTAAGCAATCGTCGTATACCTTTATGGTCAAACTGATTTATATAATCCTTGCAAGATATTTTCTTTAATTTTGATAACACAGGAAAAGCAGGCATCATTTTAATCAACATACCAATTCCCATACGCTTGGGGTTTTCTGCTTTTACATTTTTAATGTCATAAACAGGCATTTGTACATTTGTAAAAGCTTTAACATCTTTTACAAGACATGAAAGCCTCTTTTTATCTTTTGGTGAAATGTCAATTAGCTCTTTTACAGTTTTGTTTATATCTCGATATAGATTGAGAGTTTGCCCATTATGATCCACCGCACAGAACGGATCATCCAATAGCACTTTCACATCATCATTTAGTGCGCCTGTGTCTTTCCACACCTGATACAATTGCGTTTTTTTACTTGAGCCCGTAAGCCAATGAACCGCGCCTTCAAACAAATAACCTTTGCGTTTCCAGCTTGTGCACATACCGCCTGCAATAAAATGCTGTTCGCACAAAGTAACATCAAAACCGCTTCGCTGTGCATAAATCGCTGCAGAAAGACCTGCTATCCCAGCGCCAATAACAACAACTTTTTTCATTTAATTTCTCCTGTCTAAAACCGGTGCAATCTGATAGTTATCATATTTGTTGCGCTGTTAATTGGTATTTTATGCCTGTCAAAACTACGTGAAGGAAACCCGTTACCGTCATAATTGGATAAACCAACCAATTCTCTTGGAATTCCGATAAAGTTAGTATCGAGTTTTTGATTTCCGTTTGCGTCCTGAAATGCTGAAATTAAATAGTTTCCCGGCGGAAGCGATACTTCCTGCAAAAGAACAGTACGGTTACTTTCAAGTTCAAATGCAATAAACGGAGTTTCTCTTCTGAATTCATCAGCATTGGAAAAAATTGCCAGGTAAACTTTACCGTTATTAACTGTTACATTTGTAATTTCAACAGTAAACTGTACATTATCTGCATGTAAATTTATTGCGTAGTATAGCAATAAAAATAAAATAAATACCGGCAGCTTTGATACAGAGGCTGCTCTCTTTAAAATAATTCTTAACATATTAATCTCTCCTTTTGATAATATCTATAATCCATTCGCTGTTAGGAATGGGGTTATCCGGGAAAAGCGCGGCATGTTCTGCAATGCCCTGTACCGCTCCCCAATAGGCAAACGAAAGAGCAGTAGGATCACCTTGTCTAATAGCGCCGTTTTTTTGACCTTCTTTTATTTTTTCTACAGAGACAGCAAAAATAGTATTGCTAGCCAGTATTTTTTTTACTGATTCCGGGGCTGCATCATTGCATCCTGCCTGCTTCATCAAAACAAACATCTTTGCGGCAAACGGCATAGTCTCGATATAATGGAAGATTTCTTTTGCAGCAGTCTGAAAAAACTCAAGCGGTTCTCCTTTAATGTTGTTTAAAAGATTCTGAGGTCCTGATATGCCTAGTTTTATCAGTTCTTCGTACAGTTTTTCTTTGGTTTCAAAATAATGAAAAAGCAAACCTTCGCTGATTCCTGCCGCCTGCGAAATATCCAGAGTCTTTGTGGCAGAGTATCCCTTGCGGATAAACAGATTTAGCCCCGCTGCAAGTATTTCTTCCCTGCGCTTTTCCTTCTGCTCTGTTCGGCTCATTATTGAGTATCTCCTCATTGAGTGGTTACTTAATAATATGGGGAAAGATAGGTATTGTCAAGGGGGGTTTTTGTAGATAAGGGATAAGTTTAAATGGTACAGAATTTAGTACAAAATATTGACTAACTGTTAATTTTGACATACACTTCATTTATAACAAGTGTCTGGAGGATTTTGTATGGTAAATTTAGCGCAAGATTTAAGACCAATTTCGTATGTTAAAGCTCATACGACAGAAATTGTAAAGTATGTAGAAAATACTAAATCGCCTGTTGTCATAACCCAGAATGGTGAAGCAAAGGCGGTTATTATCGATATTAACAGTTATCAAAAAACTATTAATGCGATAAATCTGGCGAAATTATTAAGCTTTGCGGAGAAAGATATAAGAGACGGAAAGACAATATCGCATGAAGACGCTATTAAAACATTTGAAAAAACCCTAAGCAGGAAAAAATAATGCGTCATATTGAATGGGCTCCAGACGGTGTAGCTTCGTTAAATGAAATTCTAGAATATTACATGGACAATGTTGATGAAAAGGTTGCAAATAATATCTATCAAAAAATTATGGAAAAAATAAACTTGTTGCAAAATGATAAAATAAAAACAAAGCA